>NZ_JBHULL010000005.1:0-408816 GCF_042684385.1 Pedobacter vanadiisoli
AATGCCGTTAGAAACAAAATAGCATTGAGAATTGCTGCAGTTATTAAAAATCAAGTCAGCTATAAAAATAACTATAATATAGCTGCGTAAAATTTGTTTTTATCATAACAATCATTTCGAGCGGAGTATAACGCAGTCGAGAAATCTAATTAGGTAGATCTCTCCGTTTCGCTGTGCTTCAGTCGAGATGACGGTATTTTTTAATGAAATTTATCGATGATAGATTAATTCTATTGGTTGGTGTCTCACTGGCCAATACTTAATGCTCTATATAAAAGATTCTTCACTGCGTTCAGAATGACAGCTCTTTTTTTAACACCAATTTTTATAGCACTGCCCCCGGTTAACTAAACCTTATTGCAGCGGCTATCCTTTTTGCTGCACCATCCATCGTATGTGCAGCTGTTCTCACAAAAAGATAGAAGCGGAAAGAAGGACTACCAGAATCGAATAGCACTGCACCTGCTTTCCAAAAAGAGGACATTATATGTTTTTGGAGCGCAGTGTCGGGGGGGCACTATTAAAGTTTGTTCCCGTTCTCCGCTATATCCTTTCGCTGCGCTTCAGGGATGCTGCTACGCCCGGGGCTAAAAACACAGTTACTGCAAAGAACAAAGTACAAAATGCCATTTTTTCCCATTGGTTAATGCCTTACCTGCCAATGTTAAATGCTAAAAGATTCTTCACTGCGTTCAGAATGACAAATATTCCAAATCTATTTCTTCAATAGCGCATCAATCTCTGTATTAAATTCTTTCACAAATTCGTCATAAAATTTACCGGTGGCCGGACCATTAAAGCCCGTATGGATTTGTGCTACGTTACCCTGTTTATCGATAATGATCGTGGTTGGAAACGATAAAAAAGAGTCGAGCGCAGGCAACGATTCAGCTACTACCTGTTTATCGGCTGTACCTGCTAATATCTGGTCGTATTCAATACCAAAGCGTTCACGGAAACGGTTCATTACTTTTTTTGCATATGCGGGCTCTGTAGAACGTTCGTAATGTAAAGCAATGATTTCTACACCACGCTTTTTATTTGTTTTATACCATGGCGAAATAAAACTAGCTTCGTCAACACAGTTAGGGCACCAGCTTCCGGTAATGGTTAAGATCACCACTTTGTTTTTATACTTTTCATCTTTTAATGAAATCTTTTTGCCGTTCACATCAGGAAAGCTGAAATCGAGTGTTTTGTAGCCTTTTTTCAGGTAAGTAAGCTTATAGGGATCGGGTAGGGCGGCATCTTTATTTTTGATCCCGGTAAAAGGCTGACTGCCTCTTGCACTTAAAATTTCGCCTGTAATTGAACCATCTGCCTGGAAGGTTCCTTTATAATAGGCAGGAGAAGAACCGATAAAACTCGAAAGCTGAAATTCATTTCCTTCTACTACACCTTCGAGGTAGCGCGAATCGCCAGTTATGCGTAAGAAAGTTCCTGTAAGTTTATTTCCGGTTTGTTTAAATAAACCTACTGTTTTTTCGTCTTTACCATTGGGTGATTTAAAAGCCACATCATAACTACCTGAATAGTTGGTTGTTGCAGGCTTATTAAGTGTTTCGAAACGATAATTCTTACGCTCAGCTACAATATTTAAAGGTTTGCCTGTTTTATCCTGTTTCCTTAATATTCCTGTTAATTGATCTCCATTTACAATGGCAAATGCAAGTTCATTATCAAACTGATCGAGTTTTACGAATAAAGAATCGCCTGATTGTTTTACCAGCCCGCCTTCAAATCTTTCTTCAGCATTACGGAAATAAAGCTTTTGTTGCCCATTTTTTTCGCTGATTTCGAAATTAAAAGGGATGTCCAATCCTTCTTTTACTTTGGCAATGCCACGCCAAGTACCCAGTGCAATAAAAGCTTTTGTATTTTTTGGTTTGGTTCTGGCTTGTTGGCTATTGGCCAGTACCACTTGTTGCTGTGCAAAGGTTAAAGAGGTAGATATAGCCAATAAGGCGGTAAATACAGATTTCAGATTCATCAGGACGTGTGTTAATCGACTAAATTAGTCGACAAATATACAAACGAAATAAGCAAAGAAAAAATATTTAAATAAAATTCTATAAAAACTATAGGATAAATGGAATTAATTATACCTTTGCAGCAGTTATTTTAAAATACTTATCAAGAAAGGCGGAGGGAATGGCCCTGTGAAGCCTTAGCAACCATCTGATTTTTAGAAATGGTGCTAATTCCATCCCGGATGAATCTGGGGCAGTTAAGTCAGTTGTTCGCATTATCCTTATTAAAAAATATATGGTGCACTTCTGATTTAAGGGGTGCTTTTTTTTGCCTCCAATGCATTCTTGATCAGTAAATATGTTGTACAGAAAACCATTGAAATGAAAAAAACTGACTACCTAAAATCCATTGATGCATACTTTAACGCGTATTCCCGAATGTGCATGTCCTGTTAAATCAGTACGGTTTAACAGGCTTTTAAGCTAACCATTTCTTTTAGTTCATTCGTATTACATGGCTTTCAGCCGTAAGTAAATCGTTTTGCCAAAATTTTATCCAAATTCTAATTATTAAATATATACACATGTTCACAAATTTTAAATCAACGGTGATTATCCTGCTGCTCTTAAT
The DNA here is from genome assembly GCF_042684385.1 of Pedobacter vanadiisoli. Lineage (NCBI taxonomy): Bacteria > Pseudomonadati > Bacteroidota > Sphingobacteriia > Sphingobacteriales > Sphingobacteriaceae > Pedobacter > Pedobacter vanadiisoli. The sequence continues at coordinate 2,602 of NZ_JBHULL010000005.1, forward strand.
CTCGCAGCAGTTGTTCGCTCAAAACGCCACGGTTACCGGAACGGTAAAGTCGGCAGATGGTGAAACATTACCAGGCGTTTCCATTTTTATAAAAGAAACCAAACAAACCACCATTACCGATGGCAAGGGTGCTTTTTCAATCAGTGCACCAGAAAAGGGGACCCTGGTGTTTTCTTATATCGGTTTTAAAACCCAAGAGGTACAGATCACTAATAACGGTCCTATTGCAGTGATTCTCCAATCCAGTGATAATGCACTTGATGAGGTGGTGGTTACCGCCTTGGGGATTTCAAGGGAGAAAAAGTCGTTAGGTTATGCTGTACAGGAATTGAAAGGGCAGAGCATAGCAGAAGCTAAAGAATCTAACCTGGTAAATGCCCTTGCCGGAAAAATTGCCGGTGTAAGGGTTACCAATAGCCAGGGGAGCATGGGTTCATCACGTGTGGTGATCAGGGGAGAAACTTCCATTGCGGGTAACAACCAGCCCTTATTTGTGGTAGATGGCATCCCGGTTGATAATTCACAGCTGAATTCGGCAGGAGCCAGGGATTATGCCAATACCATTTCGGATATCAACCCGGAAGATATCGAATCGATAAGTGTGCTAAAGGGCCCGAATGCTGCCGCATTATATGGCTCGAGGGCTGCGGCAGGTGTGATTCTTATTAAGACCAAAACGGGTAAATCTAAAAAAGGATTGGGTATTGCCATCAACTCAAATGCAGTACTGGAAACTTTACTTACCCTGCCGGTTTATCAAAATGCTTTCGGACAGGGATCGGAAGGTAAATTCAGTTATGTAGATGGTGCAGGTAAAGGATTAAATGACGGGGTAGATGAGAGCTGGGGGCCTAAACTGGATGGAAGGCTGATCCCCCAGTTTTATTCGAAAGGGGTGGCGGTTCCGTTTATTGCACACCCGGATAATGTGCGCGATTTCTTTCAAACCGGTTATTCACTAAACAATGGGGTATCGGTTGCCGATGCAGGAGAAAAATACGATTACCGGATTTCGTACAATAACCTGAAACAAGTGGGTATTGTGCCTAATTCAGGGCAGGGGAAAAATTCATTTGTACTGAATACCACCTTAAGAATCACCCCGAAATTGAGTGTAACGGCTAATGCAAATTATAGCAAGCTTAGTTCTGATAATTTACCGGGTACAGGCGGCTCCCGTTCAACCAGTACCATGTTGCAGTTTACCTGGTTTGGCCGTCAGGTTGATATTAACCAGTTGAAAAATTATCTGGACGAAAATGGAAAAACCTTTAACTGGAACAACAGCTATTACAGCAATCCTTATTGGGTAGCTTATGAAAATACGGTTTCGCAAAACCGCAGTCGTATTATTGGTAGTTTGGCCCTTAATTATAAAATTATTGATGGCCTTGATTTTAATTTCAGATCGGGTACGGATTATTACAACGACAGGCGTAAAATCAGGATTGCCTATGGTACCAATGGAACACCTTTTGGTTCTTATACGGAAAGCGCCTTCACAGTAAACGAGAATAATACTGATGCCACCTTAAACTTTAACAAACAGTTGAACGATGATTTTAGCCTGGAGTTATTGGGTGGGGGTAACATCCGCAGGCAGTATATAGAACAAAACGATCAGAGCGCTCCCAAACTGGCCATTGCCGGACTTTACACACTAAAAAACTCGCGCGATCCCCTCATTTCATCCAATAATTTGTCGAGGTTAAAATCTTACAGTGTTTATGCATCCGGACAAATCGGTTTCAGGAATTACCTTTTTGCCAACATCACGGCCCGTAACGATTGGTCGTCTACCTTGCCGGCGCAAAACAGATCTTACTTTTACCCGTCATTTAACGGAAGTTTTATAGCTACCGAAGCATTCGATATTAAAAGTGAAGCCCTTAATTATTTAAAAATACGTGGCGGGTGGTCTAAAGTAGGGAAAGATGCCGATCCTTACCGTCTGATCAATACTTATGTGTTCAGTGCACCATTTTATAGCAACCCTCAGCTTACTACAAGCAATATTGATCTTAATCCTAATCTTAAACCTGAAACCACCACATCTACAGAACTGGGGGTTGAAGCGGTATTTTTTAATAAAAGATTGAGGTTCGATTTAAGCGCTTACAATACCAATAGCTACAACCAGATTTTAGCAGCCGATGTGAGCCAGAGTACAGGTTTTAGCTCGAAATTACTGAATGCCGGAAAAATCAATAACAAAGGAATAGAGGCACAACTGGGCATTAGCCCGATTAAAAAAGCATTTACCTGGGATGTTGATTTTAATTTTGCAGCGAACAGGAGCAGGGTAATTGAATTGGATGCCGAAAAATTATTGACCAATTATATAGTGGCTTCGAACTCTGCCCAGGTTATTGCAACAGTGGGCCAGCCTTATGGATCATTGTTCGGCACCTCTTTTTTAAGGGATGCCAACGGAAATATCATTGTTAACGCTACAGGTGCACCCGCTACAAACCCAACCAAACAGGTGTTGGGGAAATATACGCCAGATTGGATTGGTGGGGTTTACAATACTTTTACCTATAAAGGAATCAGCTTAGGTGTATTAATTGATGCCAGCTTTGGAGGTTCTATTTACAATGGTACTTACGCAACAGGCACCTATACCGGTGTATTGGCTTCTACACTCCCGGGCAGGGCAGCAGAATATGGCGGTATTTCTTACTATTATCCTGATAACAAAAAAGAAAATGGCACGGTAAGGGTAAACGGATCAGCTCCGGCAGGTGTTACCGTGTACGACGACGGGATTATTTTTGATGGGGTAACTGCCGATGGCAAACGCAACGAGAAAATATTGCCTGCCCAACAGTATTACAAATCTTTCAGAAATATAGACGAAGCGAATATTTTCAATGCTTCTTATGTTAAACTCCGTGAGGTGAAATTAAGCTATAATTTACCTGCAAAATGGCTCCGTCCGTTAAGTTTACAAGGGGTTTCGGTATCACTTGTGGGGCGTAACCTTTGGATTATTCACCGCAATACGGTCGATATTGACCCAGAAGTGGCCTTCAATACCGGTAATGGCCAGGGTTTAGAAAGTTTATCCAATCCGAGCACACGCAGTTATGGTATCAACCTGAATGTTAAATTTTAAATATTCTCATCATGAAAAATAAAAAACTCTATATACTGGCCATCCTGGCAATTGCCTTTTCATCATGCAAAAAAGAGCTTGACGAGGTGAACATCAACCCCAATGCACCAGAAGTTGCACAGCCGGATTATTTGCTTACCGGCACAACCAAAGCCACAGTAGATACTTATTGGGGTGTAACCAATAACATGAACTCGAGCCTGCTGTTTGCCCAGCATTGGGCCAAAGTACAATATACGGAAGAAGACCGTTTTATTTTTTCGAACAGCAGTTTTACAGCTTTATGGTCAACAGGTTATGCACAAAGTATTGCCGGTTTTAATAAAATAATCGAACTGGGTGATGCGCAGGGCAATCCGAATTATAAAGCTGTTGCGCTTGCACTAAGGTCATGGACATTTTTACTGCTTACTGATGCTTATGGCGATGTTCCGTATTCGCAGGCGGGAAAAATAAAGCAGTTTGTTACCCCGGTTTACGATAAGCAAAAGGATGTTTACTATGGTATTTTAGGCGATTTGAAATCAGCGCAGGCGGCTTTAGACCCTGCTGCAAAGGCGATTGCCGGTGATGTAATTTATAGCAATAATATCACATCATGGAAAAAGTTTGCCAATTCACTGAGGCTTCGTATTGCCTTGCGTATTGCAGATAAAGATCCGGTTAAAGCCAAACAGGTGATTGACGAAATACAGGCAGAGGGAGGCGCTTATATTGGTAGTAATTCAGAAAATGCCGTGCTGAAATATGATGTATCGCCACAGCAGAACCCTGTAGCGGCTTCATTCGAAACCAGGAATGATTACCGGATCAGCAAAACCATTGTTGATAAACTTACTTCCCTGAATGATCCAAGGCTACCAGTTTATGCCAGTAGAACGGAAAATCCACCGCAAGGTTATGTAGGGATACCAAACGGTTCTACCAACTCTGAGGCAAGTGCCATTGGCTTGGCAAACTCTTCAAAACCAGGTGTTTATTTTCTTGATCCGAAAGCACCTGCGGTAATTTTAAGCTACGCTGAAGTGCTTTTTGACAGAGCAGAAGCAGCCGCCCGTGGTTTTACTACAGAAAACGCCGGTGACCTCTATAAACAGGCTATAAAGGCTTCGTTTAACCAATATGGTTTAACTGGTAGTGCAGTAGACGATTATATTAATCAAGCTGCAGTACAATACGACTCAAGCAATTATAAAAAGTCAATTGGTGAGCAAAAATGGATCGCCTTATTCGGACAAGGTCTAGAAGCCTGGGCCGAGCAGAGAAGGTTAGATTATCCGCAGTTAACCGCTTCTGTTAATACCGTGCTGAATGGTAAAATTCCGGTACGTTTTATTTATCCGGGTACGGAACAATCGTTAAACGAACAGAATTATAAAAATGCGGTAAGCAGCCAGGGTGCCGATTTATTAACCACCAAACTTTGGTTTGATGCTTTTTAATGCCGAACCGTCACCCTGAATTTATTTCAGGGTCTATATTGCAGGAAAGATGCTGAAACAAGTTCAGCATGACGATTGTATAAGAAAAAAGTGAATATTCGAGGTGTTACCATCCGACACACTTAGGCAAAAAAAAAACGTCCTAACTTTACATTAGGACGTTTTTTTGATCAGAGAAATAGAAATTTAGCCTCTTCAGGCTCTTTACCTCTAAAGGGTATTCATCTCGCCAAATCTTCAGCGGCATTACTCGCCCTTGTTTTAAGGTCTTCTGCATAACCTTTTGCTTTATCGGCCCATTGTGGAGCACGATCTAAAAGTTCATCAACGATTGATTGTCCGGTAACCGGATCTTTCTTGGTGATATATTTTACGCCGGCATATACTGCAGCACCAATGATTGCTGTTTTTAAAATTCCCATGTTTTTTCTTTTTTTAGTTAAACATTTTGAGACCGTTAAAAGTTTTAGACAATTCGAAATAACAGTTGTTACAAATACGCTAATTGCGGTTATATCAACCTTTCGGTTTTTTCACGGAAGCACGAAAGCCACAGAAAATATTATTATATTAATCTGTGTCTCCGTGGCAACCACTTGATGTCGAATAGACGATCATTCTTAAATTTTTATCAATTATCACTATTAAATTTATATATTTCGGCCAGTTAACCTCCGGTAAATCCATTAAACCAAATATTGTTGCATGAATAAGGAAAAGCTGTTCAGTGAAATAAAAGATTTAAGCATTATAAATTCTTTCTCGAAACATGAACAGCTGGTACAGGGAATTATCAATGGCCTGAATCATAAACTCATTGGCAAAGGTGATATGCTGCCATCCGTTAATGAAATGATGAGGGAAACCGGTTTTGCCAAAGAAACCATCGGTAAAGCCTACAAAGAGCTGATCAACAGGGGGATACTGGAATCGAAAAACCGAATGGGCTATTTTGTCGCTACAGATGATACCGAACAACATTTAAAGGTTTGTTTATTAATCTATGCTTTCGACACCTTCCAGGAAACTTTTTATCAGAACTTCCGCGACCATTTAGGCGATAACATCCAGGTTGATGTATATTTCCACCACAACAATTTCAGTGTTTTCGAATCCATCATCAACAGCAATAAAGGCCAGTATGGTTTGTATGTAATTGCTCCGATAGAAAGCAAAGAAGCCAAAGAAGTGCTGGAACAGTTGCCCAAAGAAAAACTGTTGATCGTTGACCGTTATGTAAAATTAAAGGGCGATTATTCTTACATTGTTCAGGAGTTTGAAAAGGCTTCGTATAATGCCTTTTTAGAACTGGCGCCAAGAATTAAGGAATTCTCAGAATTTATTTTCTTTTTCAAACCTTCATCTGCCGAACCCAGGGAAGTATTAACTTCCTTTAAACGTTTTATAAAGGAATTTAACATCAATGGCGTAGTCAAAAATAGTTACGAAGCCGGTAGCATTGCACCAGATAAAGTTTATTTTACCATACACAACCTCGAACTTTGGGAAATGTTGAAAGATACGAAGGTAAAAGGGTTAAAAGTGGGGAAAGACCTGGGTATCCTTTCGCATAATGATGACAATGTAAAAGAGATCATTTTTGACGGGATTACCACTTTTTCTATAGATTTTGCACTTATGGGTCGTCTCGCTGCCGAATTTGTACTCAGTCTGAAACCCATTAAACATGTAATGGAGAATCAACTGATCAGGAGAAATTCACTTTAATACCATAGCGTGGGTACCATAGCCATTATCAGTTTTATTTTGTTCACGGTATTGGCCGCGGTGATATCTTACTTTAAAACCCGTAGGTCGCAGCGCTCTACCATCAGTGGTTTTTTCTTTGCCAACCGCACCAATGGTTTTATTATTATTGGTGCTTCCTTATTTTTCAGTAACATCAGCGCCAACCAGTTTATTGGTGAAAACGAATCGGTTTATATCAATAACATGTCGGTAATTGGCTGGGGGATTTCATCTATCCTGGCCATGATTATTGTTTCAGAATTTTTCATTCCCATATATTTTAAAACGGGTATCCGCACCATTCCTGATTTTTTGGAGAAACGTTACGATAAACAGACCAAAACATTCGTTTCGGTGGTTTTCCTCTTTAGTTATATTATTAACCTGCTGCCAGCGGTACTTTATGGCGGAGCAGTAGCCTTTAGTAACCTGATCGATCTTTCGGGTTTTCACCTTTCCTATTGGGAGAGCATCTGGGTATTTGTATGGATAATGGGGCTTATTGGCTCAATTTATACTATTCTGGGTGGTTTTAAGGCTATTACGATTTCTGATACGGTATTGAGCGCCGGTATGCTGGTGCTGATTATCGCATTGCCATATTACGGATTGCGTTATCTGGGGCACGGCGATTTTTTCCGTGGACTTTCTACTGTACTTTCTACCAAAAAAGAACACCTCAATGCCATTGGCGGTAATCACGACGCTGTGCCTTTTTCTACCTTATTTACCGGTATGCTCATTGTAAACCTTTATTATTGGGGCATGGAGCAGTACATTATTCAGCAGGTGCTGGCGGCTAAAAGTTTGGAAGAGGGGCAGAAAGGTATTGCATTAACCTGTTTTGCCAAATTACTTTGTCCGCTGCTGATCAATATCCCGGGTTTAATCGCGGTACACCTGTATCCTGTATTAACCAATACCAACCAGGTATTCCCTTTACTGATTAAAGATGTATTGCCGCCACTATTAATGGGCCTTTCAGCCTGCGTGCTTTTTGGTGCGGCCATTACCACTTTTAATGCAGGACTGAACAGTTCGAGCACCCTGTTTCTGCTGAATTTATATAGCCCGTTTATGGAGAAAAAGGGCAGGGTATTATCTGATAAAAGCTTGCTACGGACGGGGCGGTTATTCCAGATCTCAGTATCCTTATTTGCGATGTTCTTTGCGCCTTTTATTATTTTTTCGAAACATGGTTTTTATGAATACCTGCAAAAAATCAGTGCTATTTTTAGCCTCCCGATCTTTACCATCATCTTCATTGGCTTTATTACCAAAAAAATGCCACCTGTTGCTGCTAAAATTGGGATGTTTTTCTTCATTTGCTGTTATGTAATGAGCGAGTGGGTATTTTCCATCCACCTGCATTATCTACATACGCTGGCCATTATATTCGTCAGCACGGTTTTATTGATGCTGGGCATCTCAAAACTGTATCCCAATCAGGAACCCTACCATTTGATACCCGCCAATAAAATTGATATTATTCCCTGGCAGAATAGGTACTACTACCATATCATACTGATCTTACTGATGGCACTTGTATTTTTTATTTTCTCTCCCTATCTACTTGCCTAGAGTCGCAATTCATTTCTTTACATATTTGTGTTTAGCGCTTGGAATATTAAATTATTTGACTATACTTGTATTTGGAAACACTAGGATAGGATAGGATAGGATAAATTTTACATCGTATGCCTTTTAGCATCTGATTTTCTTTTAGAAAAGGACATAAAACGGCAAATAATAATTAAGCCATTCCTGTACCCGAACTAATTTCCATTAACCAAATAATTCCAAAATATGAGAAATTTTACAAATTATTGTGCAGCAGTGCAAACCCTTCTTTCGATTGCTAAAGGATGGCCAGCAGGTTTACCGGTTCATGAAGAGCGCTGATTCCTGTCGATCTACATCTATCTACAATTTTTTAATTCATCATTTAAAAAGCTTATTGGCAAATGAAGCAATTATTTTTGTTTTGCAGACACCTTACGATGTCTGACAAGGTAAAAAATGCATTGGCATTGACAGGTTCGATGCTTGTATTTTTCCTGATTTTTATCCCGGTAAAGGGTTATTCCCAAACAGGAAAGAAAACCATTACAGGTAAGGTTACGGATACTTTAGGAGTAGGGCTGCCCGGAGTAACCGTAGCTGTTGTGAACAAGGTTAACGTAGGTACACAGACCGATAATAACGGAAAGTTTGTGCTTGATGTAGCACCCGGTGAGATATTAAGGTTTTCTTATGTGGGTTACCGCGAACAGCGGGCAACCGTTGGTGCGGCTAATGTGATCAACATTAAATTAACCGAAGAAAATATGCTGTCAGAAGAGGTGGTGATTACCGCCTTGGGGCAAAAACAGCGTAAAGAAGCTTTGGTTGGTTCCGTTACCACAGTAAAAGTGGGCAATCTTAAAATACCTTCGAGCAATTTAACCAATGCACTTTCCGGTCAGATCGCGGGTGTGATCGGTTATCAGCGCAGCGGGCAACCCGGACAGGATAACTCGCAGTTTTTTATCCGTGGGGTAACTACCTTTGGTTACAAGCAGGATCCTTTGATATTGATCGATAACGTAGAGTTAACGAGCTCTGATCTGGCGCGTTTACAGGTGGATGATATCGAAAGTTTCTCGATCCTGAAAGATGCCAGTGCTACAGCACTATATGGCGCACGCGGGGCAAACGGGGTAATTTTAGTGTCTACCAGATCCGGTAAGGAAGGTAAAGCCAAAATCAGTTTCAGATTGGAAAATTCTTCATCTCAATCTACCCAGAACCTTGAGCTTGCCGATCCTATTACGTATATGAAGCTTTTTAACGAAGCGTCTATCGGCAGGGGAATGGATCCCAAATTCACGCCTAACCAGATTATCAATACCCAGGCTACGATAAATAAAAGCCCGGGTTATAACGAATATGTTTACCCTGCTGTTGATTGGCTGGGCCTGCTGTTTAAAAAACGGACCAATACCCAGCGCGCCAATATGAGCGTAAGCGGTGGCGGAGGTGTAGCCAGGTATTATATTGCCGGTTCGTATAACCTGGATAATGGTGTGCTGAATCAGGACGACCGGAACAATAACGATAATAACGTGAAATTCAGGAATTACCAGTTGCGTTCCAATATCAATATTGATTTAGGTAAAACCACCGAACTGGTGGTGCGTTTATCGGGTAATTTTAGCGAATACAATGGTCCGCTGGCTACCGATGGCGGTTTTTCTACCGATCTTTATAATATCGCCGTGCACACCAGTCCGGTTTTATTCCCGGCTTATTTCCCTGCCGATGCCGCAAATCAAAACGCACAGCACATTTTATTTGGAAATACAGGCGGCACAGGAGTAAACAGCATTTTATATAACAACCCTTATGCGGCGTTGCTCCGTGGACATAAAAATTCAACGGAATCACGTATGTCGGCGCAGTTAGAGCTTAACCAGAAACTCGATTTCCTTACCGAAGGTCTTTCGTTCAAATCGATTTTTAGTACTAACAGGTATTCTTATTTCGATTCATCGATGGCTTACTCGCCATTTTATTATAATGTTGGCTCGTATGATAAAGCGAGCAATACTTACGTGTTAAACTGGTTAAATTCATCGGTAACCAGTGGGGCACCTAACATTGCCCAGGAATATTTAAGTTATTACCCGGGCGATCCGAACATCAGTACTTTTCTTTACGGACAGGCTGCTGTAAACTATGATCATACTTTTGGACAGGATCATACCGTAAGCGGTGCCCTGATCGGTACTGCCCAGCAGAACCTGTATAACAATGCTAAAGATCCGAAAACCAATACGCGTACGCTTCAATACTCACTTCCTTACCGTAACCTGGGTTTAGCAGGAAGGTTAACTTATTCATACAAAAGCCGTTACTTTTTGGAAACCAACTTCGGTTACAACGGATCGGAAAGGTTTTCGGAGAACCATCGTTTTGGGTTTTTTCCAACCATTGGTGCGGGGTGGATTGTTTCGAACGAAAAATTCTGGGCAGGCGGAATTGCCAATGTGGTTAACCGTTTAAAACTGAGGGGAAGTTTTGGCCTGGTGGGTAATGATGCCATTGGATCGCAACGCTTTTTCTACCAGTCGGATGTAAACTTAAATGGGGGTGGTAATTATGCTCAATTTGGGTATAATGGCGGCGCTACACGCCCAGGGGTATACATCAACAGTTATGAAAACACCGATATTACCTGGGAAACTTCCCGCCAAACCAACCTGGCTTTAGAAGCTACGCTTTTCAAAAACATGAACATTATTGCGGAGGTATATAATAACGACCGTTATAATATTTACATGATCCGTAAAAACGTACCGACTACCCTGGGTTTAGAGGCTATTGATCCCAATACCGGCGCACCTGATATTGGTGCGAATATCGGGAAGGCCAGATCAAGGGGTATCGATTTATCGCTCGATTATAAGTTTAACGTAAATGCATTTTCTTTTGCTGTACGCTCTAACTTAACTTTTGCCAAAAATAAATACATCAATTACGAAGAGCCACAGTGGGCAGAAGCTTACCGATACACCACGGGGCAGCCGATTAGCAGAAATTTCGGTTACATTGCCGAACGTTTATTTGTAGATGATAAAGAGGTGCAAAATTCGCCAACGCAAATTTTCTCTACAGGTGGTAAACCCCCAAGAGCAGGCGATATCAAATACCGCGATTTAAACAACGATGGTAAAATAGATGATGCCGATAAAGCTTACATCGGTTTTCCGCAATCGCCTGAAGTGGTATATGGTTTCGGTTTCAGCTCTTCCTACAAAGGTTTCGATCTGTCGGCCTTTTTTACCGGACAGGATAGGATGACTTTCTTCATCGATCCCAGAAAGGTAAGCCCTTTTGTACCGAGTGATCAGCAGTATATTTATGGCAATACTCAGTTGCTTAAAGATTTTGCTGATAACCATTGGTCGCCCGAAAACCAGAACCTTTATGCACTTTATCCCCGGTTGGCAGTAAATGCTGCAGATCTCGAAAACAATGCACAAACCAGCACCTGGTGGATGAGAAATGGCCGTTTATTGAGGCTTAAATCAGTTGAACTGGGTTATACACTTCCACAGCGCATTTCCAGTAAAATCAAGCTCAACTCTTGCCGTATTTATTTTAATGGTTTGAACCTGCTTACCTGGAGTCCATTTAAAATGTGGGATCCTGAGCAAGGTGGAAACGGGTTTGCATATCCTATCCAAAAGGTATTCAATGTTGGTCTTAATGTAACCTTATAATGAAAACGATAAAAACATATTTTACATTCGGCTGCATCATCATGGTGTTAGGCACATTTGTATCCTGTAAAAAGTACCTTGATATTACCCCCGATAACTTAGGTACCCTCGATTATGCCTTCAGGAACAGAAATGAAGCCGAAAACTATTTATACTCTTGTTATGCTTACCTGCAGCGTATGAATGATGTGGCGTCGAACCCGGGTTTTACCACTTCATCAGAACTGATTTATTCGAACACACTCGATAATTACCAGGGTTTTAACCGTACCGGATTCAACCTGTTAAGGGGAACACAAACAGCCGCAAACCCTGGATTGAATGCATGGGACGGTAGTGAAGGAAGTTACAGCCTGTGGCGTTCGATCAGGATCTGTAACATCATGCTCGAAAATATTGATAAACCAATTGATTTGAGCGCTGCTGAAAAACAACGCTGGATTGCCGAAACCAAATTTTTAAAAGCCTATTATCATTACGTACTTTTTAAAATGTACGGCCCTATTCCCCTGGTTAAAACCAACTTGGCCATTAACAGCAGCACGGACGAGGTACGTGTTAAAAGGGCACCAGTTGACGAAACCGTTGATTATATTGTTTCTTTGCTGGATGAAGCCATTCCTAATTTACCTGCTACAATTACCAGTCAGGCTACAGAACTGGGCAGAATTACCAGTATAATTGCCTTATCAGTTAAAGCCGATGTGCTGGCAACAGCAGCGAGCCCGCTTTTTAACGGCAATCCTGATTATATCAGTTTTAAAGATAAGGATGGGGTAAGCCTGTTTCCGGCAGCTTTCGATGCGCAAAAATGGAAAAAAGCAGCTGATGCGGCAAAAGCAGCCATAACCGCGGCAGAAACTCAGGGTATTAAATTGTACACTTTCCAATCGCCAACTACCGTGGGTAAACTATCCGATTCGTTAAAAAGAGAGCTGGATGTACAGAATGCCGTGACGGAAAAATGGGAACTGAACTCGGAAATTATCTGGGCTTCCAACCCGGAGTTTAACTACCAGGGTTTTTCAACGCCAAGGCTTACTGCAAAATCGGCGGTAAACAATTTCTCTAATCCTTCTACTTTTTCTGCGCCGATAAGCACACAGGAACTTTTTTATACCGTTAATGGTGTGCCGATCAGTGAAGATAAAACCTGGGATTATGCCGGCAGGAATACCATTAAAACAGGTGATTATGCCAGCCGCTATTACATCCAGCAGGGGTACGAAACCATTAAAGGCCATTTTGCGCGCGAGTCACGGTTTTATGCCGATATCGCTTTTGATGGTGGTATCTGGTTTGGAAATGGCCGGAATAACCAGGATGATCCGTCAAATCCATTATACTATGTTTCGGCCCGTGGAGCGGGATTTGCGGCACCGAGCGATAACATCAGGTTAAACATTACCGGTTACTGGCCTAAAAAACTGGTTAGTTATGCTTCGGTTTATGATGACGGTTTCCAGGCATCGCCATTCCGCCTACCATTAATCAGACTGGCCGGTTTATACCTGCTTTATGCAGAGGCATTAAACGAGGTAAACGGACCAACCACAGAAGTATTTACTTATATTGATAAGGTTAGGCAAAGGGCTGGTTTACAGGGTGTACAAGCCTCATGGACGAACTTTTCCAGAAACCCGAATAAGTTTAACACTAAAGATGGTTTAAGGCAGATTATTCACCAGGAGCGAAGAATAGAACTCTGTTTTGAAGGGCAAAGCGGTTGGGATTTAAGAAGATGGAAAGAGCTTCAGGCCGTTTTAACAGCACCCATACAGGGGTGGAGCATCAACAATCCGGATGCTATCAACTATTACCGCCCAAACACCCAGTTTATCCCTGTTTTTGGTTTAAAAGATTATTTATGGCCGATCAGAAGTTACGACCTGGTTGTAAATCCAAACCTGGTGCAAAATCCTTATTGGTAGTTTAAAATATGAAAGATATGAAACATATTAAAAATAGTATTTACCTCATCCTTATAGTTTCCCTTTTGGCCAGTATTGCTGCCTGCAAAAAGATGGAAAGCTATAACGATCCTTCTTCATCTGATATGACGAAGCCTGGCGTGGTAAGCAATATTAAAGTTGATAACTTTAATGGCGGTGCCTATATTACCTATACTTTGCCAAATTCGAAAAACCTTTTGTATGTGCTGGCACAGTATAAAATAAATGGTGTAACCACCCGCGAAACGAAATCGAGTTATTATTCTGATTCGATTATGGTTGATGGTTTTGCAAAAAAACAGGGTTATGATGTAACGTTGTACGCCGTAAGCAGGGCGGAGGTTAAATCAGACCCGGTGGTGGTAAGGGTTAATCCTGACACGCCGCCATATCTGCTTGCAAAACCCACCATTAATGCCGAACCCGATTTTGGCGGATTCAAAATTAGCGGTACAAACCCGGCAAAAAGCAACCTCGGGATTATTTTACTTGGTATTGGCGATAACAATGCCTCTGATGTTATTGATCAGCATTACGATAAGGCCGGGGTAATTGGTTATTCGGTAAGGGGTTTTGCGCCCGTGCCTAAAAAAATTGGCTATTATGTTACCGATAATTTCGGCAATATATCCGATACCACTTACAAAACCATTACCCCCTTCTATGAAACTTTACTGGATAGGACTAAATTTTTCCAATACAGGCTTCCTTCCGATGGTGTAATTGCATACGGTTGGGATCTTCCTTACCTGTGGGATGGCAAAACTGATGGTAACTCGAACGGTTGGCATACTGCCCCGGGAGGAGCCATGCCAGCAATTGCCACTTTTGGTCTGGGGGTGAGTGCAAAACTAAGCCGTTTTATTTTATGGGAAAGGCCGGATGGCAGCGATAAATTTGCTTATGGCCATGGCAATCCGAAGGTATTTTCAATTTGGGGCTCTGATGCTGTAGCTCCGCGTGATGCGCAGCTTCCTATGTCAGCTCCAGAAGGTACCGTAATTGGCGACTGGATTAATATGGGTAATTATAACTATCCTAATCCGCCGTCAGGTGCAACACCTGTAGCGCATACCACGGCCGATAACGATTTTGTAAAAGCAGGCGTAAGTTTCAACTTCCCGTTAACCAACCCTAAAGTGCGCTATATCCGGCTCTCGGTAAGCACCACGTGGTCTAACGGTACTTTTGCACATGCCATGGAAATGGCTTTTTACGGCGATCCCCGATAATTAATGATAATTTAAAAAGATAAATTTTCAGATATGAAAAGTATATATAAAATCAGTGGCCTGCTCTTACTGCTGATAACAGTAATCATCAGCTGTACCAAAGATGATCTTGCTTTTAAAGAATATTTAAAAGACGGCGAAATCGTTTATCCGGGCCGGGTAGCCAAGATTATAACCAAACCGGGTAATTTAAGAACAGCACTGTGGTGGAATACAAGTCCCGACCCGAGTGTAACCAAATATGTGGTGTATTGGAACAACAATGCCGATTCGGTAGTGGTTAATGCAACTACGCACAATCCGCTTGATACCATGAAAGTAACCATCCCCAATTTAAAAGAGTATACTTACACTTTTACGGTTTATTCTTATGATGCACAGGGGCATAAATCAATTCCGATCGAAGCCAGAAATGTTAGGGTTTTTGGTCCGTTATACCAATCAGGTTTGTTAAACAGGCCTTACAATGCCACAAACCCTTATGTAGTGAATAGTAATGGATCGGTACAGTTAAATTTTAATACACCCGATACCATCAACATCAATACTATAGTGAGGTACACCAATACAGCGGATGCCAGCGTGGATAAAATCCTTTTGCCTAAGGATACCGCCATTACACTTCCGGATTATAAAGCTGGGACCAGCATATTGTATAAGTCATCTTATATTCCCGGTAAAGGTTCTTTAGACATATTTTCAGTAACTGATTTTTCTACTTTTCCTCAAATTTTTACTTATGTACTCTGCGACAGGTCGCTTTTTGCAGAGGTACGTTTGCCTGGTGATGCACAAACCTACGAATCGGGTACAAGCATCAGCAAGTTATGGGACGGGAGCGTTGGTCCGCAGGGCTATCCGAATATCTTCCACAGTTCAGGCAATAGCGGTATGCCGCATGTGATTACTTTCGATTTGGGTAAGGTTTATAACAATTTATCACGCATTGAAGAAACCGGGCGCGATTGCTGTAACAATCCTGATCGCTTTGAGGTTTGGGGCATTGCCGATTTAAGCAATGCAGTCACTACCTTGCCAGCAAGTAACAGCGGTTGGCCAGCCGAGGCCACCAGTAAAGGCTGGACGCTATTAAAAGACGTGATCAGATCGGATGACGGCAAAAATGCCTTTACTTCCGAATTAGATAACGGAGGTAAACCGATTCGTTATATTCGCATCAGGATTAAACATGTAACTACCGGAGATGGCAATTATAGCAATATGAGCGAGATCAGGTTCTGGAACAAGCAGTAAATGTAATCGGATCCAACACATATGGTACAACACTCAAATGAAAAATGTATAAGAAACAACTGATTATTTTTTCGCTACTCTCGTTTTTTATAGGTGAATACACCTCGGCTCAGCAAAAGCCATTGGTACTCTGGTATGATAAACCTGCCAGAATCTGGGAAGAAACCCTACCGTTGGGTAACGGTAAGCTCGGCATGACACCTGATGGCGGCATTACGAGAGAAAATATTGTGCTAAACGATATTACCTTATGGAGCGGTGGAAAACAGGATGCCAACAATTATGAAGCCTATAAAAGCCTCCCGAAAATCAGGCAATTGATCTTGGAGGGCAAAAATGACGAAGCGCAGGAATTGGTTAACCGCGATTTTGTTTGCAGGGGGCAAGGCTCGGGAGGGGCAACCTGGGGTAAATACCAAACATTGGGCAACTTGCAGCTCGATTATGAATATCCGGGCAGTAAAGAGGTAAAACCTGAAGCTTACAAAAGAACTTTATCACTGGATAAAGCAGTAGCCACAACCGAATTTATTCTCAATGGCGTAAAATATAAAAGAGAATATTTCTGCAGTTTTGATGATGATGTAGATGTCATCCGCATCACAGCCGATCAGCCTAAAAAACTAAACTGCAACATTTCCATCAACCGGCCTGAAAAAGCAAGCCTGGCCACCCAGGGCAACGAGCTGTTAATGTTTGGCCAATTGGATAACGGTACAGATGGAAAAGGTATGAAGTACACCAGCCGTGTAACCACTAAATTGAAAGACGGTTCGCTTACCACTGAAGGCAATAACCTGAAAATAAAAGATGCCACAGAAATTATTGTTTATGTTGCAGCCGAAACTGACTTTAAGCATACCGATTTTGAAGCCAGGGTGAAAAAAGTGTTACAGGAAGCAAAGGAGAAAACTTACGACGGAGAACTGGCCAGGCACAGCGCAAACTTTGGCAAACTGTTTAACCGTTTAACGATCAATCTTGGCGAAGGTGAGGCGGCCAAATTACCTACAGATGTAAGGCTGGATCATTTCTACAAAGATTACAAAAATGATGTTTCGTTAAGTGCCCTGTTTTTTCAATTTGGGCGTTATTTGAGCATCAGTAGTACCAGGGTTGGACTTTTACCCCCTAATCTACAAGGCTTATGGGCCAATCAGATTAATACCCCATGGAATGGCGATTACCACCTGGATGTTAATGTACAGATGAACCATTGGGCCATCGAACCGGCCAATTTATCCGAGCTGAATCTTCCTTTAGCTGAACTGGTGAGGAATTTAACCGGACATGGTGCAAAAACCGCTAAAGCTTATTACAATGCCGATGGTTGGATTGCCCATGTGATTACCAATGTTTGGGGTTTTACCGAACCCGGAGAAAGTGCCTCATGGGGTGCATCAAATGCAGGTTCGGGCTGGTTGTGCAGCAACCTTTGGGATCATTTTGCTTACAGCCGGGATTTAAAATACCTGAAAAGTATTTACCCGGTTTTGAAAGGATCGGCTGCATTTTATCAAAGTGCATTGATCAAAGACCCAAAAACAGGCTGGCTGGTTACCTCGCCATCGGTTTCGCCCGAGAATACATTTTACCTGCCCAATGGAAAAACGGCGAGTATTTCGATGGGTCCAACCATTGATAACCAGATCGTTCGGGAACTTTTCAATCATGTCATCACTGCGGCCAGGCTGCTCAAAGTTGACGCTGCTTTTAGTGCGTCGTTGCAGGAAAAACTAAAATCGATCCCACCGGTAGGCGTAATCAGTAAAGACGGACGTATACAGGAATGGCTGGAAGATTATAAGGAAACCGATCCTCAACACCGCCACATTTCCCATTTGTACGGCGTTTATCCGGCAGGTTTAATTACACCAAATTCAACCCCTGCATTAGCCGAAGCAGCCAAAAAAACACTCGAAGTTAGGGGTGACGATGGTCCAAGTTGGTCGATTGCTTATAAACAGTTATTTTGGGCAAGGTTACAGGATGGAAACCGGGCATTTAAGCTTTTTAGGGAAATTTTAAAGCCCACTTTACGCACCGATATCAATTATGGTGCCGGTGGCGGTGTTTACCCCAATATGTTATCGGCAGGACCACCGTTCCAGATTGATGGGAACTTTGGTGCCACTGCGGCTATTGCTGAAATGCTGATCCAGAGCCATGATGGTTATATCGAACTCTTGCCCGCCATTCCGGATGCCTGGAAAGCTTTTGGCGAAATTAAGGGCTTAAAAGCAAGGGGTAATTTTACTGTTGATATGAACTGGAAAGATGGTAAAATCACCTCCTATAAAATAGCTTCAACGGTTCCGCAAAAGGTAAAAGTTAAAATAAACGGAAAACAAAGAACCATAACTTCGGTTAAATTTTAGTGATACATGATTGTTAGATTTTTATTCAGGCATCAAACGTTTTTCATTTTAAGCCTGTTATTCCTTTGCACCAAACCAGCTTCGGCAATTATTATCGGTTTTGGTAAGGCAGGAAAAATAGAGTATAACCTTAAAACCGGTACTTTTAATGTTGTGAATGGAGCGAAGCCATGGTTATTAAAAGCTTTTTCGCAGGCCGAATACCAGAAAAAACTGTTCAGCTCTAAGGATTACAAAGAAATTACTTACCGTAAACAGGCTGTTAAGGATGGTTTCGGTAATGGACTTAAACACATTTTTCTGTTGAAGCAAACTGGTCTGCCGGAGATGTTACAGGTATTTTATACCTATAGCGGTAAAGATTATTTCATGATGAATCTGATCCTGAACGGTGCAGATTTATCCATTAACCATATCGTTCCCATATACGGAAACCTGGTCGATCAGGAACATGCTAATGTGCCTGTCAGTTTATTTGTCCCTTTTGATAATGATACCTTCATTTCTTATAATACCGTGCCTTTGATAGCCAACGTAAGCAACCCAAGTGCAGAGGTAACGGCTTTATACCACGACCAATCGCGAAAAGGTTTTGTGATCGGTTCTATTGAGCATAGCAACTGGAAAACGGGCGTTATAACCACAATGGATAGCGATAAAAAAATCAGTATAAAGACCATTTGCGGTTATACAGAACAAAGTATTACCCGCGATAAAATTGCGCACGGTTATTTAAAAGGCAATTCGGTAAGTTCGGCGAAAGTATTTTTCGGTGCTTTTGATGATTGGCGTTGGGGGATGGAAACCTACGCTAAACTAAACAGGATTTCGGAACCACCCATCGTTTTTAACTGGAATAATACCACACCTGTAGGTTGGAACAGCTGGGGTGCCATGCAGGAGAAAATCACACTCGAAAAAGCCAATCAGGTAAGCGATTTTTTTGCCGACAGCCTAAAAAGCTTCAGGAGCGGGGGAGTAGCCTATATCGATCTCGATTCGTATTGGGACAACCTGCTAAAAGGTGGTTTGGCGGGCGATTATTCCGAACTGAAAGCCTTTGCCGATCATACCAAATCAAAAGGATTAAAGCCGGGTATTTACTGGGCACCTTTTGTTGATTGGGGTTTCGCTGGGGGAGGTAATCGCAAAGCTGAAGGAACAGATTATACTTTTGGTGAGCTGTGGACGAAAGTGGGCACTGGTTACCACGATATAGACGGTGCAAGGGCATTAGACCCTACACATCCGGGTACACGGCAGCGTATTGCAACCGTAATTAATAAGTTTAAGGAATGTGGTTTCGAAATGATCAAGATTGATTTTTTGGGCCATGCGGCCATAGAATCGGATCATTTTTTTGATCCTAAAATTACAACAGGGATGCAGGCTTATAAAACCGGAATGGAATTTTTATTGAAACAGCTTGATGGTAAAATGCTGGTTTACGCAGCCATTTCACCAAACCTGGCTTCTGGCCGTTACGTACACGTTCGCCGCATTGCCTGTGATGCCTTTAAATCAATAAAAGATACCGAATACACTTTAAACAGTGTGAGCAATGGTTGGTGGCAAAGTTACCTGTACAATTATATCGATGCCGATCATGTGGTTTTTTCTGATCAATCAGATGGCGAAAACACCGCCAGGTTTTTATCTGCCATTGTAACGGGCACCTGTATTACAGGCGATGATTTTTCGCGCGAGGGGAAATGGACAAGTACAGCACAGCGATTATTGAATCAAACCGAAATTTTAAAGATTCTGGAGGATGGAAAAGCATTTGTTCCGGTTGAAGGGAACAAGGGGAAATCGGCTTCGCAATTATTTGTAAAAGACCTTGGTAGTGTGAAATACCTGGCCGCATTTAATTATGGCGATGAGGCAAAATATCTTACTGTCGATTTTTCGAGGATTGGTTTGAAGGCAAATGAGCTATACCATGCCCAAAACCTGATTAACCAAAAAACAGAAGCTTTTAAAAACAACCAAACCATCAATCTGGCTGGAAAAGATGCCCTTATTCTTAAAATTATGCCCGAAAAATAATCCTTATGAACCCACTATCTACAAAAAAATATACATGATACTATTGAAGACAAAGATGAAAAGATCAGATCAATCTAGAGGCTACATCAGGCAGGGCGCATGGGCTATTGCCCTTTCGCTCTTGGTCCTGACCAAGCTAAATGCGCAAACCATTATACCCATCGAAACTGCTCATAATGCACTGGTTTTACAGGCCGATGCAAAAAAAGATGTAAACACTATTTTTTTTGGAAAAAAACTTGCCAATAAAGAGGAATACGCACAGATTAACGGTCAGTACAAACAAACAGAAGATTATACCGGGCAGTTAAATTCAGTTTACACACCATCAGGAACAAGAAACCTGGTAGAGCCTGCCATTAGTGTTACGCATGCAGATGGCAATAATTCACTTGATCTGAAATATGTAGATCATACGCTTACCGCTATTGATGGTAATGTAAGCCTGCTAAAAATCAGGCTAAAAGACCCGGTGTACAACTTTGAAGTAACCTTGTTTTATAAATCTTTTTACCAGCAGGATGTAATAGAACAATGGACTGAAATTAAACACAGCGAAAAAGGTAATGTGGTACTGCATAAATACGCCTCAGCCAACCTGTACTTAAAATCGCCTCATTTTTGGCTAAACCAGTATCATGGCGATTGGGCTAAGGAGATGCAGCCCGAGCAAAGTGAAATTACCCACGGCATTAGAACTTTAGATAGCAAACTTGGCACCAGGGCTAACCTTTTCCAGCCGTCTGTTTTTATGATCTCGCTGGATAAACCTGCTGAAGAAAATGAAGGGAATGTTTTATATGGCGCCATGGAATGGAGCGGTAATTTTAAAATCGATCTGGAACTCGATTACCAGGATAACCTGAGGATTATTGCCGGAATGAACAATTACGCTTCACCTTACAGCTTGAAAAATGGCGAAGTTTTTACCACACCGGCCTTTTTATATACTTTTTCTGACCATGGAAAGGGTGATGCAAGCAGAAAATTGCAGAACTGGGCGCGAAACTATAAAATATTAGACGGTAAAGGCAGTCGGTTAACCCTTCTGAACAACTGGGAGGCTACTTATTTCGATTTTAACGAACAAAAACTAGCCGACTTGTTAAAAGATACTAAAAAATTGGGTGTCGATTTCTTTTTATTAGATGATGGATGGTTCGGAAATAAATATCCTCGGAATAATGACCGTGCAGGCTTGGGCGATTGGCAGGAAAACAAAAAGAAATTACCCAATGGTATCGCTTCGCTGGTAAAGGAAGCTGATAAGGTTGGAACCAGGTTCGGGATCTGGATCGAACCCGAAATGGTGAACCCCAAAAGTGAACTGTATGAAAAACATCCCGATTGGGTGGTAAAACAGCCGAACCGCCCAGAATACTACTTTAGGAACCAGCTGGAACTTGATCTGAGCAACCCAAAAGTACAGGATTTTGTCTTTGGTGTGGTAGATGATCTGTTTACCAAAAATCCGAAACTAGCCTATATCAAATGGGACTGTAATGCGGTGATTTATAACGCTTATTCTGCCTATTTAAAAAATCAATCGCATTTTTATATCGATTATGTAAGGGGACTATATAGTGTTTTACAACGAATCCGTGCTAAATACCCGACCGTACCGATGATGTTGTGCTCTGGTGGTAGCGGTAGGGTAGATTATGCAGCCCTTCAATATTTTACTGAGTTTTGGCCTAGCGATAATACCGACCCCTTGGAAAGGATATTTATACAGTGGGAATATTCTTATTTTTATCCGGCAATCAGTTCTTCTAACCACGTAACCGATTGGGGAAAACAACCGATAAAGTTCAGAACAGATGTAGCCATGATGGGTAAACTGGGTTTTGATATTGTGGTAAATAAACTGCCCGAAAAAGAACTTCAGTTTTGTCAGGAGGCCATTAAAAACTATAACGAGGTGAAAGCCATTATATGGCAGGGCGAGCAATACCGTTTGGCCAATCCCCGTTCCGGAAACCTGGCCTCCATGTTATATGTAAATGAGCAGAAAACAGAGGGGGTGATTTTCAACTACCTCGTGAATTATCGTTATGGCGAGAGCAGTAAATACCCGGTTAAATTAAATGGTTTGGATGCCACGAAAAAATATCAGATCAAAGAGATTAATTTATTTCCCGGCACTAAATCGCCGATTGACGGTACCAAAATCTATACCGGCGATTTTTTAATGAAAGTTGGCTTTAACCCGATATTAAATACCGACAGGACTAGTGTAGTATTGAAATTTGCGGAGGTGAAATAATAAAATTCGTTATTGAGGGGAGGGAGGGGGCAAGAAGTCTTTAGTCTGATAACCTGAAATCGACAATTATTTAATCAAAAATTGTTTTATAAATGCCCTTTGACAAGACCAATTTGCAAAGGGCTATTTGTAACTAAATTAAAAACTAATCGTGGTTCGTGAAGACAATAACGACATGTTACGGACTAATGACTTTGGACTGCTCCAAACGCCCAGCTAAAAACTCCAAACTATTCATCACCTTTCATAAACTCCTTTGGCCCTTTCCCAAATTGCTTCTTAAACTCCCTGCTAAAATATTTCGGATCGTTAAAACCTACCTGATAAGCCACTTCGTAAATGGTAAACCTGTTTTGTTTAAACAGCTCCATGGCTTTTTTTAAGCGGATCGATTTTATAAAGTCGTTCACCGAAAGGTTGGTAATCTGCCTGATTTTTTTGTATAACACCGGCTTACTCATACCGATCATTGAAGCAAGTTCTGATACCCCGAACTGCTCATCGGCCAGGTGCTGATCGATATAGCTCAGTAGTTTTTGCATAAAAGCTTCATCTACGGCATTAATGGTAAGCTCTTTTGGCTGCAAATGGATATGTTTTAAAAACTTTTGCCGCATTATCTCTCTTGACATCAATAGATTGCGTACATTCAGTAAAAGTAACTGTGGACTAAATGGCTTAGTGATATAGGCATCAGCCCCTGTTTCTAATCCGCTTACCTGGTGTACATGCGAGGATCGGGCAGTGAGAATAATGACCGGAATGTGGCTGGTACGTTCATCTTGTTTAAGTCTTTTACAAAGCTCGATGCCATCCATTACCGGCATCATAATATCGCAAATGATCAGGTCGGGCAAGGTTTCTACAGCCATTTCCCAGCCCAATAAACCATTTTCTCTTTCAACGATCTGATAATGTGTGCTCAATAATGAGCCAATCAGCGACCTGATCTCCCGGTTATCTTCCACTACTAAAATGGTTTTGGCAGCGGGATCAATTTCTTTTTCAGGGTTTATAGCTATATTTCCTTCTTCAGTATTTTGGGTGTAAAGATTAGAGTGGGCAGGATAATCTTTTACACCATCAAAAAGTGCCGTTTTGAGATGCAATTTCCCTTTTTTTAACTTTACAGTGAATTTGGTGAAGCCCCTTGAACCATTTTCGGCAGAAGTACTTTCTACTGTAATACTTCCCTGGTGCTCCTCTACAATGGCTTTTGATAAGGCAAGGCCAATGCCCGAGCCAATTTGGCTCTGCTGCTCATCTACCTGAAAATAATCGCTAAACAAACTTTTAAGGCTTTCGGCAGGGATACCCACACCATTATCAGAAATTCCGATGATTACTTCGTCATCCGAGTCGAGCAGGGAAACCGAAATCTGGCCACCTTTATCGCAAAATTTAAAGGCGTTAGATAAAAGGTTGAATACTACCTTTTCAAGCTGCCGTTTATCAAAAAACAGGTTGATGTTTTCTTTTTCGTGTATAAATTCATACCGGATACCATTGGTTTGCGCCAGGTGAGCGAAGGAAATGAAAATCTCGTTCACAAATGCAACGATATTATCTTCAGCAACATGTAGTGTAAGGTGTCCGGTTTCGGCTTTTCTAAAGTCCATAAGCTCAGTAATCAAACGCATGAGCCTGTTGGCATTGTTTTTAATGGGAATAATCTGCCTGCTCAGCTCTGTATCCGTTTGGTACTGGTTAGAAAGATTTTCCAGTGGGCCAAGAATAAGGGTAAGTGGTGTTCTGATTTCGTGTGCTACATAAGTGAAGAAATTCAGTTTCATTTTCTGCATATCTTCGGTACGTTTTAACAGTGCACGTACAAAAAGATAGCGTACAATCAGGAACAATAGTCCCGAAAAGAAGACCAGATAAATAACATAGGCCCACCAGGTAGCCCAAAAGGGTGGAAGCACGGTAATTTTAAGTGATGCAGCTTTACCACTTGGATTCCCGTCATTGTTAATACCTTTAACGATAAAGGTGTAATCGCCCGAAGGCAGATCTGAATAATTTACACTCGGTATATCGGTTTTGATCCAATCTTTACTATGGCCTTTAAGGATATAACTGTAACTGTTTTTTTCGGGTTTGATATAATTTAGCAGTGCAAAATCAATGCTGAAATTGTTTTCGTCGTGTTTAAAGGTAATTTGTTGTGTATTTTGGATAGCTTCCTTTAATATTCCATCGCCACCATTTACCTCTACAGGCTGATTGAAAAGTTTAAGGCCGGTAAAGGTGATGGGCGCAACATTTTTGTTGATGTTGATCTGGTGAGGATAAAAAGCCGTTAAGCCATCATATCCACCAAAAAACAGTTCGCCACGACTATCTTTTAAGAAAGAATTTACATTGAAATCGTTTCCTGCAAGCCCATCGCTTTTGGTATAGTTAATAAATTTTCTGGTGTGGGTAAGCAACTTAGATAAACCTTTATCGGTACTGATCCATAAATTTGTTTCTTCATCTTCTATTACCCCAAACACATTACTGCTTGGCAGACCATCTTTTTGACCATAATTCTTGAACGTTTTGCTTTTATTATCAAAGATGCTCAACCCACCCAAAGCTGTTCCAATACAGATATTCCCATTTTGTAACTGCATGATACAATTGATATAGTCTGACTTTAGGCCTTTGGCATTATTCTGATAATATGCGAAAATTCTTTTTGATGCGGGGTTGTAGACATATAATCCTGCCCTGGTGCCGATCCAGAGGTTTTTGGATTTGTCTTCCAGAATTACCTGTATGTATTTGTTACGCAAGTTTTTCTCTACAATGCTTTTAACGGTTGTGCCGGCGTAAATGCCATTGGTTTTGGCGAGGGTGGATAAACCGTCTCTTGAACCCACCCAAATAGTTCCATTACTATCTTCTGTTATTGCGATTACTTCTGCACCGCCAGGTGTATTTTTAGTATCCTTAACATTAATTATTTTTCTGAAATTCTGCGCAGATGGATTAAAAACATACAGTCCGCCGCGGTGCGTACCCACGAGCAACTGCCCGCTTTTATCCAGGCATAATGTTTTGATCAGGTTAGAATTGAGTTTGTTGGGGTTATTCGGTTCTGATTTGTAATAGGTAAATGTATGGGTACTGCGGTTGATATAATTTAAACCGCCACCTTCGGTACCAACCCAAAGGTTATGGAGCTTATCTTCGGCCATCACGCTTACAATATTGCTGCTCAGGCCCTGTTGTTTTTTCGAATTCCTATATACGGTAAACGGCGTAGCGGATGGATAAACCACATTTACACCTTTATAAAAAGTACCTATATACATTGAACCGTTGCGATCCTGAAAAATACTGTGAATGGAGTTTTGACTTAGTCCGTTACTCTGCTCAGGATCGTAACGGTAATTTCTGAATTTCAGTGTGTTATGATCAAGTATGCTCAATCCTTCCTGCGTGCCGATCCAGATGTTACCTGTGCTATCACACATAAGTTTGCGGATGTCGTTGTTTACGATCGAGTTGGGATCTGTAGCACTGGTTTGGTAACGGGTAAAGGTTTTACGTTTATAGTTGAACAGGTTTAAGCCGTTATAAGTACCCAGCCAAAGCCGTTTTTGTTTATCGATCAAGATGCTTTTTACAGCGTTGGAACTGATGCTGTTAGGATCGTTGGCCTTGTGTCTGAAAATTTCAAAGCGATATTTGCCCTTATCTGGATAAATACGTACCAAACCGTTAAATGTACCTACCCAAAGGTTTTGCTGGTCATCTTTAAAAACAGAGAAAATATGATTGAGTTCCGATTTATAATTGGGTTGACCAAAAAGAAATTTTTTAAAAACCCGCTTTTCGGCATCAATTACCAGGTTTAATCCATTTTCTGTGCCAACCCAGATATTCTTTTGCGGATCTTCGTACACACATTCAATCGAATCGCAGCTGAAAGATTTTGCCGAATTTTTTTTGTTGATGAGGAAAAAACGGTCGGTTTTTTCATTGTAAATATTCAAGCCATTTTCAGTGCCTATCCACAAACGTCCTTTACTATCGCTTAACAAGCTGGTAATTACATTATCCGAAATGCCATTACCGTTATCGGAGCTGCTATCGTAAATTTTAAAACGATAACCATCATAACGGTTGAGTCCGTGCCGGGTACCCATCCAAACAAACTGGTTTTTATCCTGCGCAATGGCCATCACCGAATTTTGTGAAAGACCATTTTCAATGCTAAGGTGATTAAATACAATAGGCTTCTGTGCATAAAGGGATGTGCATATCAAAAGCGCCAAGCAGAATCCTATCGCATTTAAACGCAGTTTCATCATTTGGTATAGGGTTTTTATGAATCGTTGTTTTTTCCATTAAATATAGGGCGAATTGATTAAAATACGGAAGGATTGCCATTTTTCTATCCTTTCACTTACAATTTTCGACCTTTTTCATTTTACACCCAGCTAGTTTTGGTATAGCGAATACAAGGTGATAAAAAGAGCAATCACCAGTGGGAATTAACCATTCCTGTATTGACTTAGCCAAATTTAAACAACAACCAAAACTGAAAGCAAATCTGATAGTACCTATCTGAAAGCCGACAGTAAATATTAACCAAACCAATCATGAAACAAAAATTACTTTCACCAAAAGCAGTGCCTTTTAAGTTTAGGCATTTAACGTTGATGTGCCGGCACAACCTGCTCCTGCAGAATGGCCAACTGAAACAAATAACCAGTTAATAAAAGATTGTTAACTATCAACACCTAAATTTTATGAACCTATTTACATTAAAAAGGTATTGCCTAATGCCTGCGCTTGCGATGCTGTTTTTTACTTCCTGTAAGAAAAAGGAAGTAGTATCAGATATCTATACCATAAGGCAATGGAAATCAGATTTATCTGTAAACAATGTTGTGCCGGCGATTTCAGGCAGAACTGATCATGCAGTAGCGGTATGTTATTTAATGACCGATAACAAACTTTATTATTACATGTATTTTGATACACCGCTAAACAATGGCGATACGCCTACTAAGGCAACTATTTATAGTGGGACTGCCGGAGCCAATGGTACAGTTTTAATCGATTTGAATAATGGAGCCTTTAATTCTACCAGGGAAGTAAAGGGTTCTGTTGAGCTATCGGCTCAGACCATAGCAGACTTAAATTCTAAACCACTTTACCTGCAGATTGCCTCAAGCCAACAGGCTACAGGTTTGGTAAGGGGTACATTAACATCATATTAATTAACAGCCGATATTATGGAGAAAAAATACACAAATATAAGGCTGAAATGGATGATAGGCTTATTAAACCTATTGCCTGTTTTTGCATTTGCGCAGCAAAAACCGGTAGTCAACACTACCATAGAAACGGATAGTTCGCTGATCAGGAAATTTGATCAAAAAAACTTCCTTGAAAATAAAGTTGATAAGTGGAATGGAACAACTAAAAAAGCCAACCTGATAGCAGGTGCTGCTACGATATATGGTGATGATATTAATTCTACTCCGGTATCTGATGTGACGAATACGGTAGCTGGCCGTTTAACTGGTTTGTATACGCTACAATCTTCGGCGCGCACAGGTTTTGATGTAACGCAATTGGTGCTGCGTGGCCAATCGCCGCTTATTGTAATTGACGGAGTGCCCAGATCCTTTACCAATTTCAATCCTGACGATGTAGAAAGTATTACGGTATTGAAAGATGCTTTGTCAACTTCTATGTATGGTATGCGTTCATCAGGTGGTGTAATTTACATTACCACGAAGAAGAAATCAAAAAACAATCCTTTCGAAATTAATTTCGGGGCAGAATACGGCGCCCTTCAAAACTTGTTTTCACCAAAATTTATTACAGGTGGCGATTATGCCCGTATTTACAACGAAGCACAGTTAAACACAAACCCTGGCAGTACGCCAGTATACAGCGACGCCGTAATTAGTGCTTATGATAACAACACCAATAATCCGTTTTTACAGCCTAATAATAATTGGTATGATCTGGTTTATAAAAAGAATAGTGCTCAAAAGCGTTATCACTTAGGTGTTGCTGGCAATTCAGATGCTTATAAATATTACGTGAGTTTAGAGCATTTCGCATCTGACGGTAATTTTGTAACCGATGATAACAATGTTTATAACACGAATAACTTTTATAAGCGTTATAATATCCGTACCAATGCAGAAATTAACTTTAATGAAGATATTTCCTTACAGTTAAATATCTTCGGTTCAGTAGAAAATAACAATCAGCCTGGAGGGTATGCCTCAACCATTATGAGCCAGGTTTATTCAACATCACCATTGGCCTATGCTGTAAAAAATCCAGATGGCACTTATGGTGGTACCGCTTCTTTAACCAATAATATTTTGGCAAGTACGATTAATTCTGGCTACGTGATGACCACCAACCGTACCTTAAATTCTGACGTAGCGCTAAAATATAAATTAGACGACATTACCAAAGGTTTATGGGCTAAAGCAGGTTTATCGATAGCAAACTATTACAGCGAAGCTACTTTAAAAACAAAAACATTTGCTATTTATTACCCAACTATAAGTAATGGAACCGTTAGTTATACCAAATCGGGTACGGATAGCAAAGTGCTTTTAGGTGGCGGCAGTTCGGATGTAACCGACCAGTTAAAGCAGACCTATTACAATTTTATGCTAGGTTATTCGAGGGGTTTTGGAAGCCATCATCTGGATTTATTAGGGGCTTATAACGGCGATAACAGTTTATCTAGCGGCCTGTTAAACAATGGTCAGTTAAATAATATTCTCAAAACCGCAGGTTTGTCTGCTAAGTACAATTACAAGGAGAAATATTTTGCTGAGACTGCTGCTTCATATAACAGTTTTAACAAATATACTGAATCGCAAAAATGGGTATTTCTTCCATCAGTGGGCTTAGGTTGGGTAGCATCAAAAGAAGAATGGTTTAATCCTTCTATAGTTAATTTTCTAAAATTTAGAGCTACTTATGGTTTAACAGCTAAAGCAAACCTGTCTGATTATTTCTCTTACATCCAACGGTATTCGATCAGTGGCTCAGGTTATGTTTTTGGCACAGGACAAACTACTGTTGGCACAGCGGCGCAAGGTAGTCTGGCAACCTCAAACGTAGGCGCAGCAAAGGCCAAAAAGTTCGAGGTTGGTGCTGATGCTGCATTTTTAAACAATAAACTAAATGTAGGTTTAACTTATTACAACAATAAATATTACGACTTATTAATTTCCAGGCCGTATGCCAGTACCATTATCGGTACCGATTACCCTGATCAGAATCTTGGCGAGAACAGATTTTCAGGTGTAGAAGGTACAGTTGATTTTGTGGGAAGATCAGGAGATTTTGGCTACAAGATAGGTTTAAACGTTAGTTTGCAAAAGAATAAAGTTTTATATGCCGGGGAGCCAGATTATCCATATAGCTGGATGTACACAGCAGGCCAGGCTTCAGGAATATTTGGCTACCAGGCCATTGGTTTTTATAAAACAGGAGAAAATGCGGGTAATACACCAACATTGTTGGGCTATACACCCGTTGCCGGCGATATTAAATACCAAGATCTGAATGGTGATGGTGTAATTTCATCACTCGACCAAAAGAAAATTACCAGCGATAAAGCACTTGTGTATGGGGGGATAAATATGGCCTTCAACTACAAAGGATTCGATTTTTTGGCATTGGTACAGGGCGTTTTTAATAGAGAGGTTTTGCTGAATACT
This sequence comes from Pedobacter vanadiisoli, assembly GCF_042684385.1. Classification (NCBI taxonomy): domain Bacteria; kingdom Pseudomonadati; phylum Bacteroidota; class Sphingobacteriia; order Sphingobacteriales; family Sphingobacteriaceae; genus Pedobacter; species Pedobacter vanadiisoli. Next base: position 33,009 of record NZ_JBHULL010000005.1, read on the forward strand.
GGGTCTATGCTGGCCCTGAATAATAATACCGGTTATGTTTTGGATTATACCACACAAAACAGGTGGACTCCAAGCAATCAGGAAAGCGCCACTTTGCCCCGTTTAACATTGGGAACCAATTTAAATAACAATGTTTCTTCTACTTTCTGGCTAAGAAACGGCAATTACCTCAGGTTGAAAAATGTAGAGCTGGGTTACTCGCTTCCAGCCCGTCTGGTAAGCAGGTTAAAAATAAAAAAACTTAGGTTTTTTGTGAACGGCTACAATATGCTTACCACTTCAAAACTGGACTTCGATCCCGAATCATTGGTGAACAGCTTTCCTAACCAAAGGGTAATCAACGGTGGTGTATCATTAACCTTATAGAAAACAGATTTATGAAAAAATATTTAATAGTTGCCTTCGTATCTGCTGTGTTGTTTGGCGCATGGGGATGTAAAAAATTAAGCGAAGATACACCTTTAGAACTGATTGGTCAGGATGTTATTTTTGATAAAACAGATTCGCTGGGGGTAAATGCAGAGAAATTCCTGAATAGTATTTATGCAGGTCTGCCAAACGGAAATAACAGGATCTCGAATAATATACTTGATGCCGGCACGGATGATGCCTTACCCAATGCCGTGGGTGATGCCGTGCAATACTTTAGCAACGACGGGATAAGTCCTTCAAATGTAGTGGATAATGTATGGGCAAAAAATTACGCCAACATCCGCAAAACGAATATCTTTCTGGCCAATATTGATGTAGTTCCCTTAAACCTTAAAGGTTATAAAGACAGGTGGAAAGCCGAAGCGCGTTGCTTAAGAGCAATGTCGTATTTCGAATTGATTAAGAGATGGGGAGGTGTTCCCTTGATTGGTGATAAGGTTTTTACTGCAGAAGAAACCATAAATGTTTCACGCAATACTTACCAGCAATGTGTAGATTATATTTTAAGCGAACTAGATGCAGCGATGCCTTATCTGTTAACTGCAAATTCATCAACCAATGGTACTTTTGCAGCAAACTTTTATGGGCGTTTTGGCCGTGGTGCAGCAATGGCCTTAAAAAGCAGATTGCTTTTATATGCTGCCAGTCCACTTAATAATCCGGGTAATGATCTTGCCAAATGGGCAAACGCCGCTGCCGCTGCAAAAGCAATAATGGATAGTGTGACGGCAGCTAAATTTACCTATTCTTTAAACAACGCTGCAACAACAGCACATTATACCACCACTACACTTGCCGGGGTAGCGCCAAGTGCAACACTTGCCGCCTATGTTACCAACGTGAATAAGTTCCTAAGTGTTTTTACCACAGCGAGCAACAACGAAATTATTCTGCCTTATATGACGGCGAATAACTCTACTGTGGAAGCACTTAATGATCCGGTAGGTTATACACGTGCCTCACTTTCAGGTAAAACCAATCCCACTCAGGAACTGGTAAACGAATATGAAATGACTAATGGTAAGCAGATTACCGAAACAGGCTCCGGTTATGTAGCTACCAATCCATACTACGATAGAGATCCGCGTTTTCCTGCAACCATCACTTTTGACGGGCTTTACTGGTTGAACAGAAAAGTACAGACTTATGATGGCGGGCTGGATAGGCCCTTTGGTTACGGAAGGGTAACAAAAGGCGAAACACGTACGGGTTACTATATGCGTAAGTTCATGACAAGTAATTCTAGCGGAACATCTTACTCAAACTATCCTCATATTTTCCCGATCATTAGGTATGCAGAAATTCTGTTAAACTATGCAGAAGCTCAAAACGAGGCCGTAGGAGCAGATGCTAACGTGTATGCGGCGGTAAATGCCATCAGGGCACGCGTGGGTATGCCAGCTTTACCTTCGGGCCTGACACAAGCGCAGATGCGCGATAAGATCAGGCATGAGCGAAGAGTAGAATTTGCTTTCGAAGAACACCGTTTTTGGGATATCAGAAGATGGAAGATTGCCGCAACGGTACTTAATGGAACACTCCATGGTGTTCAGGGTACAATTACAGGCGGAGTAGTTACCTACAAAACTGTAGACGCTGCCACGACCAAATTTGATGCAAATAAAGGCTATCTGTTTCCGATTCCATTAAATGAGGTGATTTCAAATAAATCGATGGTTCAAAACCCTAACTGGTAAAATTAGCGCAAAGCACATGAAAAAAATTATAAAAGCAATAATCTTGTTTGTCGCGCTTATGGTTTGCAATAAGACCTTCGCACAAACCGGTAAAATAATAACAGGAACCGTTGGTGATGGCAATGGACCAATTCCTGCAGCCACTATTTTTGAGAAAGAGTTTACCAGCAATGGTGTTTCAACTGATGAAAATGGGCGTTTTACTTTAAAACTAAGGGGTAAGCAAGCTGTTATCGTTGTTAAATCAGTAGGTTATCTTTCACAGGAAATCAATGTCTCAGCAAAATCCAGCATCAGTGTTATTTTAAAAGATGATGCCAAGGGCCTAGAAGATGTTGTGGTTCTGGGTGTTGGTCAATCGGCTAAAAAGATTACCGTTACAGGAGCGGTGAGTTCAATTTCTGGTGAAAAAATTCGTCAGAGTCCGGCCGCAAGCTTACAGAATAGTTTAGCAGGTCGTTTGCCGGGTTTTTTCTCCCAGCAACGTAGCGGGCAGCCAGGTAATGATGGTGCTGCTTTCCAGATCCGGGGCATAAGTACATATGCAGGTGGTACCACGCCATTGGTAATTGTTGATGACGTAGAAGTAAGTGCCGATCAGATCAGTTCTATCGATAATAATGAGGTAGAAAGTGTAACGATACTGAAAGATGCCTCAACTACAGCAGTATATGGGATAAGGGGGGCAAATGGTGTTGTAATCATTACTACAAGAAGGGGCCAAAGTGGCAAGCCAGCCTTGAATATAAAGAACGAAAGCGGTCTTCAGATGCCTACCCAGCGTCCGGTTGTTAATTCGGGTTATACCACCTTAAATTTATTTCGCGAGCGCTTGGCAGGTCTGTATAACAATCCTGCTACCTTATATCCAAATTTCTTTTCAGGGGATAATCTGCAACATTACCTTACAAACGATGATCCTTATAATCATCCAAATGTGAACTGGTGGGATGAAGTGATTAAAAAAGTGAGTTTACAGAATAGGGTAAATTTTGACATATCTGGCGGTACTGAAAAAGTAAAGTACTTTGTTAACCTCGGTTATTTATATCAAGGTGGATTATTTAAAGATTTTTCTGATGGTCAGGGTTATAATTCCAACTATTTATATAACAGGTATAACTTCAGATCGAACGTTGATATCACCCCAAACAAAAATTTAAAGATCAAGATTGATCTGTCAGGGAAATTTGGCGTAACCAACGAACCTAATGATAAACCATGGAACAATGGCGGTACCATATTTCAATATTTATGGAACGGTGAGCTTTCTTCATTCCTCTATCCGATATATTGGCCAAACGGTTTAATTGCCAGTTCTGCAGCAACAGGAACCAAGCCAAATCCGGTAGCAAACTTAATGTATTCGGGTTACAACCGAAGTTATAACAATAATATCGCGGCAGCAACAAGTGCCAACCAGTTATTGGATATGGTTACACCCGGATTATCGGCCAACGTTCTGGTATCTTACACGGGCGATTACAATTTTACCCGGAACCTAACGCGTGCATCAAACGAAATTTTGGCATATAGTTATGATCCTGCTACACAGAAATACAATCCAACTACACCCAACCTCTACCGGATGGGGGTTTTAAGCAGGAGTACTGTTTTTAACAATACAAGACGAACAACTACCATACGCGGAGGGTTGAATTACAACCGTAGCTTTGGAGATCATAATGTGAGTGCTGTAGCGCTAATTAACCAAACGCGCACCAATATTTTACCTGTGGGTGCAAGTACTGTGACTTTGATCGATCCATACAATATACAAGGTTTTACCGGTAAGGCCAGCTATGCCTACAAACAAAAGTACCTGCTGGATTTAACTGCGGCATATAATGGCTCGGATCGGTTTAACGAAAACAACCGGTTTGCCTGGTTTCCGGCTGCAAGTATCGGGTGGAACATCAGCGAAGAAAAGTTTGTTAAGGACAATTTAAAATTTATTAGCTTCTTAAAACTTAGGGCTTCTTATGGTATAACCGGGAACGACAACATTGGGGTATCAAGTTTAATTTACCAAAAAAGTTATTCTACTGGTGCAAGCGGTATTGTTTTTGGCGAAACGCCACAATCTTACTCTGGTATTGTTGAGCCAACCCTTTCTAACCAAAACGTAAAATGGATGACCGTGAATGATCTGGATGTTGGCTTGGATGCTAAGTTCTTTGGAAGCAAGCTGTCTTTAACTTTGGATTATTTTAATAAAACAACTAAAGATATTTTTACTACACCAGGCTTGGTGCCGGCATCTTTTGGTGCAACATTGCCTCCCTATAATTTAGGGCGCGTACATAATACCGGATACGAAATCGATTTAACTTATCGTGATAAAATCGGAGCCAATTTTGAATTTTTCGTAAATGGAAACGTTACTTACGCAAAAAATAAGGTATTATACAGAGATGAACCAGCTTTCCTCTATGATGGATTAGCCTTAACAGGTAAACCTGTAGGAGCTGTTTTCCAGTACACTGCTGATGGCTATTATGAAAGTTTATCCGATTTATATAATGCACCCCGTTTAGCAGCTTCAGTTCCATTATCTACCCTACAGTTGGGGTCTATAAAATATAAAGATTTAACCGGTGACGGCATAATTGATGCCAACGACAAGCAATACATCGGCAATAATAATCCAAATTATACAGGAGGTTTAAGTTTTGGATTTTCTTATAAAGGTTTTGATGTTTCAACCCTGTTTCAGGGTTCGTTCGATTACATCATTAATATGAATAGGGGAGCATTGGCATATGCGCGTCCAGACCGGGTTTCGGTTCCCTGGAACCTGGGTAGATGGACACCGGTAACGGCAGGTTCGGCTTCATTTCCAGAACTTTCAGGCAGTGCACAAAATGGTTTTGATGGTTCAGGGAATTACTGGTCTACTTTCTGGTATGTTCAAGGTGATTATATCAGGTGGAAGAATTTTGAAATTGGATATAGGATTCCTTCCGCTTTTGCCAGGAAACTACATGTAAATAATATCCGTGTTTATGCCAACGGTTATAATATGGGCATAGTTTATACTAAAATTCCATCATTTATTGATCCAGAGTCGGCATTAAATGCATCTGCAGGTGAATATCCTCAACAACGTGTATTGAATTTCGGGATACAATTTGGACTATAAACTTAAAAGATATGAAAACTAAAATATTTACAATAGCACTGGCATCATTAGTTGGTTTATTGTTCTCCTGCAAAAAAGGCGGTTTCCTCGATTCACAGGTAGAAGTGCTTTCGGAAGAAAATGTATTTGCTGATAGTACAATGACCTTTAATTTCCTCAATAACATTTATTGGAACACGGGATTGGATATCCATCCTTACCGTAATACGATCGGCGGTTTCTCTGGTGCAGGCCCGGGGTCAAGCGACTGGAACGATGCCTTCGAAACCCTAACATCTAATGCTGCAAGCGGCTTTTCTGGTCAAGATGCCTTTTTAAAAGGTACATCAACCAGTTCAAGTCATCCTTTGCTTGCCATGTGGACTTTGATGTACAAAAAAATAAGAGCAGCAAATAAATTTATGAACAATGTTCCTAATTCACCTATTTCGGCATCGCGGAAAAAGATTATGATTGCCGAAGCCAGATTTTTAAGGGCATTTTATTATCAGATGCTTGTCAGGTATTATGGTGGGGTACAATTAGTAGGTGATAATGTGAGCGATGATTTTCCAACTTACGATTACAAACGTAATACTTATAAGGAATGTGTGGATTACATTGCTGCAGAGTACGATAAAGCAGCAGTTGATTTGCCAAGCGCGGCAACATTAGAAGCCATTAATTATGGCAGAGCCACTTCAGGAGCTTGTAAGGCCTACAAAGCCCGGCTGTTGGTAACAGCTGCAAGCACTTTATTTAATGGCAGCCCGGCGAGTACTGATGCAACCGTAGTTCCATTTATATGTTATTCTGTCAATTATGATGCTACGCTGTGGCAAAAGGCTGCTGATGCTTGCAAAGCAGTGATGGACTTACCGGAATATGCGTTGATTGTAGATAATGCAACTAAAGCAGGCGATGGCTTTTTTAAACTTTTTACAAGCGGTAGAAAAACCAGCGAGTTTATTTTTGTTTATAACCTGGCCCTAGCAGCGGCTAGTGCTTCTGATACTAATGGGGGACTGGAACGCCCGTTTTTTCCATGGTCTATTACGGCCAGGGGAGCGGGAAGTACCACCTCTATGAACCCAAGTCAGAATGTAGTAGATGCATTTGGAATGGCAAATGGAAAGTTAATCAGTGATGCTTCATCGGGATATAATATTTTAGATCCTTATAAAAACCGCGATCCAAGGTTTTATAATTCTATTATTTACAATCAGGCTACCATGACCAGCAGGTCTACAACAGCTTTAACCACGATCAATATTTATACTGATGCCAATAACAATCCTGTAGGCGATGGTATACAGCCTTATCATACTAAAACTGGTTATTATACCCGAAAAATGTGTAATGATCGCGTACCATTTGCCAGCTTAACTGTTGCAAGGGCCCTACCCATGATGCGTCTGGCCGAAATGGTATTGGGCTATGCTGAAGCTTTGAATGAACTCGGTAGAGTAGAAGAAGCGGTAATAGAGGTAAATAAAATCAGAGACAGGGCTGGTATTATAGCTGGATCTGATAACCGTTATGGCATTCCTGCAGGCGTTACAAAGGATCAGTTAAGAACCTTAATCAGGAACGAATACCGTGTAGAGTTTTATGGTGAAGGCCATTGGTATTACGATACGCGCAGATGGAAAACAGCGGAACTTACAGAAAAAGGTAATTTATTACTGGCCAAGGCGAGGCAAAATGCAGCAGGCAGTGCCTATCCTTTTGCTTACACATACGAAAATGTCTTGTCAATGAATTTCATAGCCCCTGCCATGTATTTTGTGCCAATACCATTAAGTGAAGTATTGAAATCAAAAGGCCTATTGGTGCAAAACCCAGGATGGTAATCATTAAAATCAATTATAAACCTTAAAAATTATGAAAAAAGCACTAATCCTTTTTGCAATTATTATAGCTTTTGTCGCCATTAAACCTCTTAAGGCAAAAGCCCAGGAGCCTACGCAAGAGTATTATCATGAAATTACCAATGACTTGGGCACTTTTAAAATCTGGCTGTACATGACCGAGAATAATGGTGTTGATCATGTATTGATCATGGATCCCGAATTTAACACATGGCCGCTAAATATAGAATTTAAAGTTTATGGCGGCGGATATGGGGCATCTAGTTCGATCGCAACCGAGTTTGTAGGTTCGTTTCCAGGTTATCACATTGTTTGGACAGGGATTTTTGATCCAGCTTATGGCTATCAGCCAACAATTACAGTCAATTGGGGGAAAAATAAAAGACACTAAATTATTAAGATAACTTATCAAAAAAATAACCCTTTAAACAATAATATTATGAAAAAGTCTATTCTAATCTTATCCTTATTTTTAAGCTTCTTTGCTATTTCCAATTCGGTAAAGGCACAGTGTGTACAGCCGCCTACACAAATTTTAACTACAGCTTACGATCAGTCGCAATACTATGTAACGGTGACGCTGAATCCGACAACAGGAGCCCAATCCGTACTGATTGAAGATCCAAACAACACCTCTAACAATGCTTATGTGACTATTGATAGCACGTATGGTGGTTGTTCATTATCAGCCTACGAAGTTTATGGTTCATTTATCATATTCGATATTCCATCGCAGAGCTATAAACGCTACAGCGTATCCTTAACGGCACAAACCGGTTTTGATGGAACTGACCCTGAACGGGGAGCTTATACTATAGGCGAATACTTTTAGAACCTGGTTTTGGCCTAAATGTTATGAACCACAAACATAAGGCGACCATTAAGAAGTTAAGAAAATTAAGATTTAGGCGATCGCTGTAAGCACTTCGGCTATCAATCACTGAACTAATAAACCAATGACAAATGAACCAATCAAATCGCTAAACTAATAATCAACTAACCATAAAACTTAAACCATTATTAACAATGAAAAACAAAAAACAACTTTGCATGGCCTTGCTTTGTACAATTTCGAGTGGGCTTTTAATGAGTAGCTGTAAAAAAGCGCAGGTTGCAGAACCAGAAACTAATTATGCAACATTGACCAAATCGAAATTAAGTTCTACAACCACTCCAAGCTTTGTAACCAATACCAAAAACTTAAACATCGTGATGTTTGTGCCTACCGATAACCCGGCACTTCCTGATTACAAAACAAGATTAACGGCATTATTTACACATTTTCAAAACTGGTTCCATACCGAAATGCTCAGGTACGGGTACGACAAATATTTAGGCTTAGCGAAGGAAGATTCTACTAACCTCATTAAATTTATAGAGATTCCTGCCGCAGGACCGCAGGCAGATTATCCTTATGATTCGAGCATATCAGGAAGCAAAATCTTAAATGAGATAAATGCATACAAAGCAACTCACGCATCAGAATTTTCGAATTCTTCACACATGCTCATTTTATTGCCGCAAAGAACCGACGGAGGAGGTCAGCCATTTTATGGCTTGGGTAAAAATTGCTTTGCATTGGATAATGCAAATATGGCGGTTGATAAAATCCCTAATCCGAACTCTAATTATCTGGGTGGAATGCTGCACGAACTGGGGCATGGTTTAAATTTACCACACGATCATGCCAAATATGCTTCTGAAGAACCTACCTTAGGTACTTCTTTAATGGGATCAGGAAACGTAAGTTTTAGCAAAGGTCAGCCTACTTTTTTAACCGAGGTTGATGCGGCCATTTTAAACCGTAATGAGGTTTTTCAAAATCCATTACCAATAGAAATTCCTTACGAAAGTGCTACAACTACGATTAATGCCAATGCCACTTTCAATAGTAGCACCCAGGTCTTTAACTTATCGGGTAGTTTTACAAGCAATAAGGATGTGAGCGATATTTTGATTTATATGGATCCCAACGTGAACAACGAAGGTACAGGGGTGAACAAAGATTATAATGCTGTTACCTGGAGGTTTACACCCGGAACAGGGAATACGATAACCGGAAGCATTCCGTTAAGCGAGCTTTACTATAAAAATAATGAACCTTATGAGTTAAAAGCCAAGCTTTTACTCAAAAATGGAAATGTAATTACACAAACCTATACCTTCTCCTTTTTGAATGGTGTACCGCAGATTGGTGCAAACGGTTCTGCTAAATTTTGCCAGAATGCAAGTTATGGCGGTTATGGAGTATCTTTACCGGTAGGACAGTATACAACTGCCGATCTGATCAGTCGTGGCATCAGTAATAACGACGTTTCATCCGTTAATGTAGGTTTGGGAGTGAAAGTAATTCTGTATGATGGTGATAACTTTACCGGAAGCAGCATCGAATTAACTTCTTCGAGTTCATATCTTTCTACCTTTAACGATAAGGCATCTTCTATAAAAGTGATTGCCCTTTAATGAGTATATTTAAAACAGACTTTTTGATAAATGTTTCAAAACCGGATAGAAAATGAGAAAAGCGCTTTTTTTTAGTCTGTTATTTGTACAGTTTGCCCAAGTATTGTTTGGGCAAACTGTACAAAATAGTGCATTGGAACAGTTTAAGAACGAAAAGTTCGGCATGTTTTTACATTGGGGATTGTATGCCCAGACTGCAGGCGACTGGAAAGGTCATAAAGTAAAGGGCGGTGAGCATTTTATGCTGTATGAACGTATTCCAGTGCAGGAATATGGAACCATTGCCACCCAGTTTAACCCTGTTAATTTTGACGCCGATAGATGGGTAAAGCAAGCCAAAGAAACAGGTATGAAGTATATCGTTTTTACAGCCAAACATCACGATGGATTTGCCATGTACAATTCAGCCAGTAGTGATTATAATATCGTAAAAAAAACTCCTTTTAAACCTGATCCGATAGCAGAACTCGCTAAAGCCTGCAAAAAATATAAAATTACCCTTTGCCTTTATTACTCCCTGGGCAGAGATTGGCAAGATCCGGATGTACCCACCAATTGGCCCGTAAAGGCAGGCAGGAGTAATACCTGGGATTACCCCAATGAAGATGCAAAGGTTTTTAACCGCTATTTCGAAAGAAAGGTTAAGCCACAGGTTACAGAATTATTAACCCATTACGGCCCGATTGGTGTATTGTGGTTCGATACTCCCGAACTCATCAGTAAAAAAGAAAGTGCAGAACTTAAAGCTTTGGTTAATAAATTACAACCCAACTGTTTGGTAAACAATAGGATTGGAAATGGATATGGCGATTTTTCCATTTCAGAACAATCCTTAACACCCTCATCAAAAAAAGCCTGGGAATCATGCCTGACCATTGGGCAGAACTGGGGCTATAACCGTCACGATAGCCTTTGGAAATCGCCGGAAGTATTAGTGAGGCACCTGGTAGAAGTGGTTGCCAATGGAGGCAACCTTTTATTAAACGTTGGTCCCAAAGGTGACGGAAGTTTTCCTGATTGGGCTACCGAAAGACTCAAGGCTGTGGGTAAGTGGATGGATGTTAATCATGAAGCCATTTACGAAAGTCAACCATGGTTTGTGGTTAAAGAAAATATGACTGCTGCCAAAGAAAATATATCGATAGAAGAAAGTAAGAATACCACAAAAGATGCTGTTTTTGATGGCACCCCAAAAAACATTACGCCTGATGTGTATTATACGGCAAAAGATAAAGCCGTGTATGTTTTTTTAAGGAGCTGGCAAACAGGAGAAGTAACACTTAAACAGATCAATAAAAATAACTTAAGTATTAAAAATATCGAATTATTGGGAAATAGGCGCAAAGTTCAATGGAAAACAAACGATCAGGAACTAAATTTAAACCTGCCCGTAGATTTTAAAAAAGGAAATCAAATCCCTATATACGTTTTAAAAATAACAACCAATTAATGAGGTTTTTATATACATTATTTACACTGTTTATTTATATTTCTGCGCAGGCACAACAGCAGGCAGCTATTATTCCTATGCCTGCAAGTTTTGTTGCCGGGAAGGGCTTTTTCACCCTGAACAGCAAGGTTACCATTGGTTATAACAACGCTCAATTAAAAACTGTTGCCTATTACTTCCAGCATGAACTGTTGAGCCAGAAAGGTATTACCATTCAACAAAAAGAAGGCTCAGCCAATATTTTGCTGGTGTTAAAACCTGCAAGAAAAAAAAACGAATCGAATGCCTACCAGGTCAGTATTAAACCAGGCCAGGTCATCGTTTCGGCAAATGATCCACAGGGAATTTTTTATGGCCTCATTTCAGTGCTGCAACTTGCCCTCACCAGTAAAAACAATCAGATCGCGGCTGCCGAAATAAGCGATGCTCCAGCTTATAGTTGGCGTGGTTTTATGCTGGATGAATCGAGGCATTTTTTTGGTAAAGAAAAGGTAAAGTCCATTTTAAACTGGATGGCCTTTTATAAACTCAACATTTTTCACTGGCATTTAACCGATGAGCCTGGCTGGCGCTTAGAAATTAAGCAATACCCCAACCTGGCCCTTATTGGAGGCATTGGCGATTACCTTAATCCTGATTTACCTGCGCGGTTTTATACGCAAGCTGATATTAAAGAAATTATTGCATATGCTGCAGAGCGTTATATCGAGGTTATTCCGGAAATTGACATGCCCGGACATGCTACTGCAGCCAATAAAGCCTATCCAGAATATTCGGGCGGCGGATCGGCGGGTCACCCTGAATTTACTTTTAACCCTGGTTTAGAGAAAACATACACTTACCTTACCAATATTTTAAAAGAAACCAATATCCTTTTTCCTTCCGCAATCATCCACCTTGGGGGAGATGAAGTGAGTTTTGGCAATGAAAAGTGGAATACCAACCCGGATATATTAAAACTCCGTCAGCAAGAAAACCTGAAAGACAATGCTGCGGTAGAACATTATTTTATAAAACGCATGGCCGATTCACTATATCAGCTCCATGCAAAAGCCATTTTATGGGATGAAATGGCCGATGCCGATCTCCCAAAAGATAAAACCATTATGTTCTGGTGGCGACAGGAAAAGCCTGAACAATTGCATACAGCATTAAGCAAAGGCTACAGTACTGTTTTATGCCCACGCCTGCCACTTTATTTCGATTTTGTTCAGGATAGTACGCATCAATATGGCCGTAAATGGAATAAATTATACAATCCCATTGAGCAGGTTTACGCTTTCGATGCATACTCATACGCCAAAAATAACGAACAGAAATCACTTATTTTAGGCATTCAGGCTAATCTGTGGACCGAGACAGTAGATAATGACCGTAGACTGGATTTTCTGCTTTTTCCGAGAATTGCGGCCCTTGCCGAAGCGGCCTGGGTACCTCAGAAAAAGAAAGATTTTAAAACGTTCAGTACCAATTTAACCGGGCACCTGGCACTGTACAGTAAAGCCGGACTGTATTACTACGATCCTTCGAAAATATTGTTGCATCCAGAAATTCCTGTAAAACGAAGGAAGCCACTGAATTATAAAGACTAACACGCAAAATTTGAATATGAAAAATAAACTAAAATATATATGGCTTGCAATTACGATCACAACTGTTGTAAGCCAGGCAGATGCACAGTGGACGGGGCCTAAAAAACAACCGGCAAAAGAAGTTGAAGTAAAATATGGTAGCTTAACACCTCCTCATCGTACCGATGCAGATATGCAGGCTTTCCGTAGTTATGGTTTAGGCCAGTTTATCCATTGGGGGATCTATTCTATCGCTGGTAATGAATGGAATGGAGTAAGTGCAAGGGGAGGTGCTGCTGCTTCTGAGTGGATCCGTTCATGGAGCGGACCAACGGCACCTAAAAATTGGACAAATACCTACGACAATCTTTATAAACAGTTTAATCCGAAAAATTTCGATGCAAAACGCTGGGCTAAACAGGCAAAAGAGATGGGAGCCAGGTACGTTATTTTTACCACTAAACACCATGATGGTTTTGCCCTTTGGCCTACAAAATATTCTGATTATAACATTTCGGCATCTCCTTATAAAAAAGATATCGTAAAGCAGATTGTAGATGCTTATACTGCCGAAGGTATTGATGTGTACCTGTATTTTTCCATCCTGGAGTGGAATAATCCAAACTACATGAGCAGAGTGCCCAAGACGGACGAAGAAAAAGCAAAATTCGATAAATTTCTCCAATATACCCGTAACCAGCTATTGGAACAGCTGCACAATTATCCTAAAATTAAAGGCTTTTGGTTTGATGGTACCTGGGATGCTTCATGGAAAAGTGCCTATGAATTTACTTACAACCTGGAGAAAGAACTCCGTGAGAAACACCCGGGTTTAATTATCGGGTCGCGTTTTCGTAATGATGAGCATGGATCTCGTCATTTCGATTCAAATGGGAATATCCTGGGCGATTATGAACAGGGCTGGGAGCGTAAACTGCCCGCTGAGTTCGAATGGCTAAACGGTAATGATTGGGATGCAGTAATGACTATTCCGCCAAATGGCTGGGGTTATATGAAAGATTGGTCGGGAATCTATACCAAAACCACCGATGATTTATTAAATATGCTGATGCATTCGGTATCAATGAACGGTAATTTTGTGATAAATTTTGGTCCTGACGGCAATGGCAACATGCATCCTGAAGAAGATAAAATTGCCAAAGAGATCGGCGAATGGACGAAACAGAATGCAGAAGCTGTTTATGGAGTAAGGCATGCCACATTACCACCATCAAAATTGGGGTATTTTACACAAAAGGAAGATAATTTATACTTAACTGTATTTAACAGGCCGGTAAATAGCATTATACGTATTGCAGTACCTAAAAATGCCTCACAGGTTCCGGGTACGGCTGCACTTTTAATTACGGGTAAAAGTTTGGAAGTAAAACAATCAGACATCGGATTGGATCTGGATAAAAATACTTATTATGATCTGACACTGCCAAAAAATTTTCAACTCGAAAAGGCCTTTGTAATTAAAATGAAATTGGTAGCTCCAAAAGCAAAATCAGCAAAATTAATGGATGCTAAAATGTAGCCTGAATGAAAGGCTGCTTGCTTCTTTTTTGTAAGTGGTAGAAAAAACTTGTTTTTATAAGAGATCAAACCGTACTTCCTCGTAAATGAAAAAATTAGCTAAGGAAGTGTAAACCTGGATTTGATTTAAGATTTAAATGCAAAAAAAAACATGGTAGTTACAGGTTTTGGATTAGTTCCTGAATTATCATATTTACTATGTATCAGATCGGTTATCTGATATTTACCTTGGTAAGTGCATTTATTTGGTTAATTAATGATTGCGTAGCGATGGATGTTTCTACGCAATCTTAATTTAACTTTTTTCAATGTCATCAAACAACGCTTTTAAATTTGAAAATCCCAGGGCCGAAAACCCATAGCTACTTATCTTCCCACCAGGTCAACGGAAATTTAATTTCATCAACGGAACTTGCAATCATATCGGGCTTAAAGGCATAATGGCCTAAAGTATCCTTGCTTGATATGCCCGAAAGCACTAAAATAGTTTTATAGCCCATTTGAACACCTCCTTGAATATCGGTTTCCATGGTATCGCCAATAACGGTTGTTTCGCTGGTTTCCAATCCTAAAAATTTACGTGCCGAACGCATCATCACCGGACTTGGTTTACCGGTAACAAATGCTTTTCTGCCGGTTGCTTCTTCGATCATGGCTGTGGTGGCTGCAATGCCCAGGTTGTTCCAGCCCGGTTTTTTAGGCGAGGGATCTCGGTTGGTAGTAATAAATTTTGCTCCCGCAAGAATCATGTCAACTGCCCTTTGAACCATTTCGAGCGTAAAATTTCTGCCTTCTCCCAATACCACAAATTCCGGATCTGTATTTACCAGCGTAATACCATGATCATGTAAACTGCTCAATAAACCACCTTCTCCAAGTACATAAGCGGTACCTTTTGGACTTTGGTCTGAAAGAAATTTAGCGGTGGCCATGGCACTGGTATATACGTGGCTTTCTTCAACCTTTATTCCCAGCCCCTTTAATTTCCTGACAACCTCTAATGGGGTTCTTTGACTGTTATTGGTCATGAATGCAAAAGGGATAGCCTCATCGATTAGTTTTTTAATGAATTTGTCTGCTCCTGATATAAGTGCCTCTCCACTATAAATCACCCCATCCATATCTATTAATAATCCTTGTTTCATGTTTTAGTTTTTAATCTGTTTATGTGCAAACTTAATGTTTTCTTGTTCAATCAGTGTTAATATAAAATGTTCGGGCAGTCAGTTTTGCACTTCATGCGATTATTTCAAACTTAATACAATTGCAGGTAGTATTCAGGGAATTTAAAATATCTACTCTAATGGCTAAGTAGAAAAATAGCTGCCGGATACCCAGTATCGCTGAAGCAAACGGAAAAGCCTGTAAATACCATTATTTTAATTTGATGGTAAAGTAAGATGAGGCACTTAAATAAAGTGATTATTGTAATTAGATGTATATAGGGGCCATTTTGCGCCAATAATGAGGACGGTGTGCGTTACTTTCCCAGGTATGAAACTGGTTGGGAATACCTTTCTGCCACAGTAAGTTGCTCAGGTGCTGGTTTCCGCTTAAAAATGGGTCGGTTTCACCTACCGCTAAAATAATCTCCATGTTCCTGACTGCCGATAGCAATCGGTCGTCATTTAAATTTGCAATATATTGCGCGGGCATATTAAAATAAACCTCATCGCTACGATATCCGTTAAGCAGATCTCTAAAATCGCCTATATTATCGGTAAGATCATACCTTCCACTAATACCTACGGCCTTTTTAAACAACCAGGGGTATTTCATGGCCAGGTTTATAGCATGGTAAGCGCCCATACTACAGCCGGCAGTTTCTATGTAATCGCCATGGTTTTTCTCATAGATAAGCGATAATACCTCCTCAAGCAGATATTTTTCATATTGTAAGTGCCGGTCTATTCTTGCTGATGGAAATACCTCATCATTATAAAAACTCTCCCCATCTATACTATCAACACAGAAAACCTGAAGTTCGCCGTTTTCAATCGGTGCACTTAATGAAGCAATAATTCCCCAGTTTTCGTAATCGTAAAATCTGGCCATTCTGGTCGGAAAAAAGATAACTGCTCTTCCGGCATGACCAAAAACCAGGAGTTCCATGTCCCGTTGAAGATTATGACTGAACCATTTATGATATTCCCTGTTCATCGGTTTCGATTCTTTGGGCGAAAATTAAGGCATGTATGTTATCGAAATATTAATTAAGCGTAATGATTAACCAAGTTTCTCTTTAACAGTATTTGCCCATAAACGATAACCTTCTTCGCTCAGGTGTAATCCGTCATGATCGTAAAGTGCAGGATTTGGTTTGCCTTCTTTATCGAGCATTTTTTTAAATACATCAATAAATTTCCAATTGCTGTCGAGTTTAATAATTTCGCTTTCGATCAGGTTATTGGTATACCTGAACTGATCTGCCATCTGCCAACGGCTAAGGCTGGGTTTTAAAGAAATAAAATAGCATGGTAATGCGCCAAATTGCTGGTTAACCTTAACCATCAACTGCTGGAAAAAGATAAATATTTCTTCAGGGTTTCTTCCATCTCCCAGGTCATTATCGCCCGCATACATCACAAGTGCCTTGGGCCTGTAGTTAATCATAATCCGCTCAAAAAACCATACGCATGCTGCTAATGTAGCGCCACCAAAGCCTAAGTTAGTTACCTTCATGTAATCAAAATCATCTTCGAGAGTGTGCCATAAACGGATAGATGAGCTGCCATAAAAAATAACGCCCGGATGCTCCCTGTCTAAGCGGTGCCGTCTTTCCAATTGTTTAACTTCTTCTTCGTACCAGTACATGCGGCTAAAGATAAAAAGATCTGCTTCTCGAAGAAATGTATTATAGGTTAAGTTTATGTTACCAGATACTGGCTTATTGGTTCACTAGTCATTTGTTCATTAGTAAATTCATAAAAAAACAAAACTTAACCCCTTAATTTATTAATGGTCATAGAGAATAGATTGAAGTTTATTATCGTTAGCTGTTGCGCCATTATAAAGGAAATGCCAGAACTGCTTCTTAACTGTGAAGTGCTAATTGAAATTGCTAACTAGTCAATCGTCGAAATTGGTTAACTGAATATTGCTAATTGAAACTACCAAAGGGCTAATCGATCGTAGACTTTTAAACCCACCAGATTTCCGTCCCCAGCTATTTTAAGCAGAGATTTTAAACTTTAATTGGTTAAAGACTACTCACTGTAGTTCCTCTTATCAGCAGCATAAACATGGTACCAAATGTACAGAATCCATATTAACACCACGGTGCTGTAAACCAATTCAGGATCAAATGAATCCCTGGTCAGTAACAACGCAATGGAGGAGATCAGGGCAGTCAGGAAGAAATAAAAAATATTTTTCATAACGTACTGATTTATTGAATGTTGGATTTAGTAAATATAATAAAATATCTCCTTAGAATCAATTTTTTATAGAAATAAATTACCAGAATGTGATAAAATGGCTTAATTATCTCTTTTGTATGATGTTTTATGTTCATTTATCTGTTTTTTAATTGGTTGAGAGCTTGATAACTTAAGATTGCAGTGTTGAAATGTTTACATTTCAGTTCTAAGCTGAATTTAAATCGGGCTTTAGTTTGGAAGACGTATATAAAGCGGTTTTACTTTAAAATTAAGCGAAAATTAATTTGAAATTGAGAATTGTAATGCTATTGACAGATTAAAAACATGTAGTCTGTTTGAATTTGATGAAAATGGGGAGTAATTGGATAATAATTGGGTAGAACATCATAAAATTGTGGCATTGGGAGAGTTATATTTTTTTGTAAGTTTACCGACACAACCAACCAAGAAACAATAACACACAAATGATCAAATTTTCTCTTAGCTTAATTTCTTTCGCTTTGTTCTTTTTTGGAATAAAAAGCTTTTTTTACGAACCAAAGGTACAGCCTGTACCACCATCAGAATTAACCATAACCAACTTTGCAGGTCCCGATGTTACACCCAGCCCCGCTTGTCTGGCAGTTGCCCCTACAGGTGAGGTGTATGTAGGTGTTGATATGATCGGCTCGCTGGGTAAAGAGCCGGGCAAAGGCCATATTCTTAAACTCATTGATAAAGACAATGATGGTAAAATGGATGAACATATCGATTTTGCTGAGGTGGATAATCCCCGTGGTATCATTGTACAGGGAAGCCAGGTATTTGTATTACATACTACTTTTTCAAAAGAAACTAAGCAGGCCACAGGCATGAATTTAGTTGTTTTCGAAGATAAAGATGGCGATGGAAAAGCCGATGGTCCTGAAAAACCACTTATTGAACACATTAGTAATGCAAAATATATCCGCGAGCGCGGTACCGACCATGCCACCAATGGTATCAGGATGGGGATCGACGGGTGGATTTACATCTCTGTTGGAGATTTTGGTTTTCACGATGCAGTAGATCGCTCAGGTAAAAAACTTACCATGTTGGGTGGTGGTATTTTGCGTGTACGCCCCGATGGAACAGAGATGGAGGTTTTTACCCATGGCACACGTAATGTATACGATGTAGCCATTGATCCGTATATGAATGTTTTTACCAGGGAAAATACCAACGATGGCGGGGGATGGAACGTTCGCTTTTCGCATCATATCCAATCTGGAGAATATGGTTACCCAGTTTTATTCCAGAATTTTACTGACGAAATTATTCCGGCACTGGCAGATTTAGGTGGCGGATCGGGAACAGGCGCCTTATTTATGGATGAGCCGAACTGGCCTGAAAAATATAACCACGTACCCATGATGGCCGATTGGGGCAGAAGTATGCTTTATATCCACAGGGTTACAACCGATGGGCCAACTTTTACGCAAAAAGACGAAGAGTTTATCAAACTTGCACAGATTACCGATCTGGATGTAGATGGATCAGGAAGGCTTTATCTTTCGGCCTGGGATGGTGCAGGTTATTCAGGAAGCCCAGATAAAGGTTATATCGTTCGCGCTGTACCTAACAACTGGACTTATAAAGCTTTTCCGGATGTTAAGAAACTTTCCATTAAAAAGTTAACAGAACTGTTAAAGTCAAACAGTGCAGTGGCGCGTTTAAATGCTTCGCAGGAACTGGTTTCGCGGAATAATAAACAGGCAATCGAAGCCGCTTTAAAAACTGCTGCCGACCAAAGTTTAGCACTGGATGTGCGTGTTGCTGGCCTGTATACTTATGCACAGCTGACCAAAGAAAACGGTATTGAAACTTTAATCGGATTTACGAAAGATAGTGCATTAAAAGAGTTTGCTTTAAAAGCACTTGCCGACCGTAAAACCTACATTGATAAGGTACCTGTTGAACCATTTTTAGAGGGGCTAAAAGATGCTTCACCGCGTGTTCATGCCGCTTCGATTATTGGTTTAAACCGTTTAGGCAGGCCGGAAGTTGCCAATGCACTTTTACAAACCAAAGTTCCGGCTTCATTTGTAGCGCCTGCAAAAGGTACAGAAGGACCCCATGCCACACCAAATTCAGCCATTATTTTGCCGCACCTTGCAGTACGCGCTTTAGTTGAGCTTAATGCTGTTGATGCGCTACTCGCTGCCCTTAAAACTGAAAATTCAACTCTTGCACTTTGGGCGTTGCGTTACATGCATGACGAAAAAGTGGTTAATGGTTTAATTGCCAATTACAAACAATCAACAGATGAGAAATTGAAGCAACAGATCCTGGTTACCTTAGGGCGTTTGTATAAAAAAGAAATCGCCTATGATGCTTCATGGTGGTGGGGTACACGGCCTGATTCTCATGGTCCGTATTTCAAGGCTGTTTCATGGGAAGGTTCTCCTGTTATTGAGAAATTTCTGAAAGAGGAGGCTGCAAAAGCCGGGGCACAGGGAAAACAATTTTACGTGGATTTAAATTCCCGTCAAAGGATGGATATTCCCGAATTTGCCGAAGAAGAAAAAACTGCCACAGCCGAAGAGCCTAAAATTGATTTGGAGAAAATTAAAAACAAAAAAGGACAGGTTGGTAAATCGTCAATAGAAGATGTGCTTTTGGCCATCAATAAATTACAGGGCGATCCATTAAAGGGAAGAAATATCTTTAATAACCAGGGTTGTATTGCCTGCCACAGCTTAAGCAAAACAGAAAAAATGAAGGGGCCGTTTATGGGGCAAATTGGTTCGATCATGAACCGCGAACAAATTGCTGAATCGATTTTAAAACCTAGTGCCTCTATATCTCAGGGCTTTGCCACTGTAATGATTACCGCAAAGGGCGATCGGACTTATATGGGCTTTATTACCGAAGAAACTGCAGCTAAAATAGTTATGCGCAATATTGCCGGTGAAGTTTTTACCATTAAAACAGGCGATATTTTATCACGTAAAGAAATGGAAAACTCTATGATGCCTGAAGGCTTGGCCAATTCATTGTCTTACGAAGAGCTGGCTTCATTGGTTTCTTTCTTGTCTGAACAGAAAAAATAGTTCCCAGTACTTAAACTTGATAAGGATGATACGGCTTATTAAAAAAAATCAACTTGTCACTATTATATGTACCAGTATAACCTTGTTTTGCTCAACGCTTGCAGTTGGGCAAAACAAGGAAATTGATTCAACTTTTAAGATGCCTCCGCATCCCCGGTTATTGATAAGCCATGACCTTGAAGAACAGATCTCGGAAAACATAAAGCGCGATGCAAAGTTTAAACAGATCCATCAAGCCATACTATCAGGAGCAGATGATGTTTTAAACAAACCTGTATTGGAACGGGTGATGATCGGTAAACGTTTACTGGATGTATCAAGAGAAGCACTTAAAAGGATTTATTACCTCTCTTATGCTTTTAGGTTCAGCCATGATAAAAAATATGCTGCCAGGGCAGAAAAAGAAATGCTTGCCGTATCTGGCTTTAAAGACTGGAACCCCAGTCATTTTCTTGATGTGGGTGAAATGACAATGGCTTTGTCAATAGGTTACGATTGGTTATATCAGGATTTAGCCCAATCAACCCGAAATACAGTTGCCCTTGCCATTCTCGAAAAGGGAATTCAGCCTTCAACCGATAACAAATACAATAACTGGTTAAATGTTACCAACAATTGGAATCAGGTATGCAATACAGGGATTTCATTTGGGGCAATAGCTACTTTTGAAGAACACACGGGCTTGTCTGCCAAAATTGTTAACCGGGCAATAAAAAGTGTAACCTTACCGATGAAACAATACGCCCCTGACGGCGCATACCCCGAGGGTTATGGGTACTGGGAGTATGGTACCACTTTTAATGTGATGTTTATTAGTGCGTTGGAAGGAATTTTTCATCAGGATTTCGGTTTAAGTGCCCAGCCTGGTTTTCTTAAAACAGCTGATTATCTGGATAATATGATGGCGCCTTCGGGCAAGCCATTTAACTATTCTGACTGTGGGACCAATGCTGATTTTAATCCTGCGCTTTTTTGGTTTGCATCAAAATTGAACGATCCTCATTTACTCTGGATAACCCAGAAACAACTTGATGAGCAAATGCGATTAAAGAATAGGTTATTGCCATCGGCAATGATTTGGGGGGCAAAACTATCACTAAGTAACATTCAGCCTGAAAATGCTAAATTTTGGATCGGAAATGGTCCAAATCCGGTTGCTTTAATGAGAAGTTCGTGGACCGATCCCCTGGCTACTTTTGTAGGCTTTAAAGGTGGTTCGCCATCAGTTAGTCATGGCCATATGGATGCAGGGTCTTTCATCATGGAATCGCAAGGTGTACGATGGGCAATGGATTTTGGGATGCAGGATTACGAATCGCTCGAATCAAAGGGTATTAACCTTTGGGACAGTAAACAAAATTCACAGCGCTGGAAAATATTCCGTTATAATAATCTTGCACACAATACCCTTTCAATTGACAGTACTTTGCAGAATGTTAAGGGAAATGCCACTTTTGTCAGTAGTTCTGATGATAACCGGTTTATGAATGCTGTTGCCGATCTTAGCACCTTATATACCGATAAATTAAAAAAATCAATTCGGGGGGTAGCCCTGGTTGATCAGACTATGGTACTAATCCGGGATGAAATAACGGTAGGAGATACGGATG
Organism: Pedobacter vanadiisoli; assembly: GCF_042684385.1. Lineage (NCBI taxonomy): Bacteria > Pseudomonadati > Bacteroidota > Sphingobacteriia > Sphingobacteriales > Sphingobacteriaceae > Pedobacter > Pedobacter vanadiisoli. The sequence goes on from NZ_JBHULL010000005.1 coordinate 55,214, forward strand.
TTACACTCCGGTGGTCGATGGTTACACCTGCAACGGCACAAATTATTGACAGGCATACTATCGAGTTAAGTTATAAAAATAAAAAATGTTACCTCTCGGTAGATGCTGAAAGTGAAGTTAAACTAAAAACCTGGTCAACTGATCCGGGTACCTCTTATGATGCTAAGAATCCTGGAACTTCTATTGTAGGATTCGAAGTAAAACTCAAAGCCAATAGCAAACAGGCCATATCCGTTTTTCTGGACGCCGGGAATCCTCCACAAAAAAGCTTTTCGGCTAAACCAATAGCCGGCTGGCCCAAAAATAAATAAGCGTAATCGCCGACGTATTTCAATGCTGCGTGCTGAAGCTTAATATTATCTGTAATTCTTTTTAAGAGGATATTCATCAATATTTTATTGTTATCGTTAGGCAATATTTATCAATAAAATTGCACTGGTTGTTTCGGTTTAAAAAAACAAAACTTACATTTAGCGATTAAATCTATATACCTAGTCGATGAGCAGATCGGGCAGGTATGACCACCAGTTATGGAAGACCATTTTTTTGAACAAATTATCAGGAATCCTCTTGAACAACCAAATATTCCATCCAATGAAACGGTATCGCTTTGGGCCGAAAAGTTAATTCAGGTACTTTTTCAGGAAAATTCCCCTAGGGTATTTTTAACAATTGCAGAAGTAAAGGAATATATAGCTTTTTTGGAGCTTGAGCTTTATGATATTATATCAGCCAGTTGCAAACTTAAGAATAACGAATGTAAAAATGCTGCTGGTCAGTTTTTTGAAAAGCTACCCGAACTATACCGGGTCTTAAACACCGATATCGTAGCCATTTATGAAGGCGATCCGGCGGCACAGAGCAGGTATGAAGTAATCAGGACTTATCCAGGTTTTTATGCTATCTGTTTTTACAGGATTGCTCACATGCTGTATAATTTCGGAATACCGCTTATCCCGAGAATACTTACCGAATATGCCCATTCTAAAACTGGCATTGATATCCATCCGGCAGCCAGTATTGGGGAATACTTCTATATAGACCATGGAACCGGGATTGTTATCGGCGAAACCAGCACAATTGGACGTTATGTAAAATTATACCAGGGGGTAACACTAGGTGCATTGAGTGTTAAGAAAACACTAGCCGGCAGCAAACGCCATCCAACGGTAGAAGACCGGGTTGTGATTTACTCTGGTGCGACGATATTGGGTGGCGAAACCGTTATTGGACATGATAGTATTGTTGGTGGTAACGTGTGGCTTACCGAAAGTATACCAGCTTTTTCAACAGCTTACCATTCGCCAGTAATTAACATTAGAAACCACAAGGAAACGAATTAAATACATTAAAATATGGCAGGGATAATAGATCTGATCGGGAATACACCAATGGCTGAACTTCAAAAGCTGAATATTAATCCAGCTGTGCGGATATTTGCCAAATTAGAGGGAAACAACCCGGGCGGCAGTGTTAAAGATAGAGCATCGCTCAACATGATCCGAAGTGCAATAGAGCGTGGTGAAATAACTCCGGGAACCAAATTGGTGGAAGCAACAAGTGGTAACACCGGAATTGCATTGGCCATGATTGCAGGTTTATTTAATCTGGAAATCGAACTGGTTATGCCAGCCAACTCAACGCGCGAACGTAAAGTAACGATGGAAGCTTTTGGTGCAAAGGTTACCTTGCTGGAAAGTATAGAGGAATGCCGCGATTATGCAGAAGAAAAAGGCACTTCAAAAGGGTATTTTTTGTTAAATCAATTTGCTAATCCGGATAATTACATGGCCCATTATAAAACAACCGGCCCGGAAATATGGAGAGATACGGATGGGCAGATTACCCATTTTGTAAGTGCTATGGGAACAACAGGGACCATTATGGGCTGTTCGAGATTTTTCAAGGAAAAAAATAACAATATTCAGATTGTAGGCTGCCAGCCTACAGAAGGTTCGTCCATTCCAGGTATCAGGCGCTGGCCTGAAGAGTACCTGCCAAAAATATTTGATCCGTTACGGGTAGACCGGATCATTGATATTGCACAGGAAGATTCAACCTTAATGTCGAGAAGATTGGCTAAAGAAGAAGGTTTATTTGCCGGCATGAGCTCTGGCGGTGCCTGCGCTGCTGCTCTGAAACTCGCCGGCGAATTGGATAAGGGAACCATTGTTTTTATCGCCTGCGATCGGGGTGATCGCTACCTAAGCAGCGATCTTTTTGGTTGAGCAAAAATTATCAATCTTGTTGGGCCTTTTTTGATAAAAGCATCCGAACCTTTTGGGTAATGGCATCCATTGCAAAGGGTTTTGCTATATAATCATCCCAATGTGTTCTGTAATAAACGCTATTATTAATGCCATTGCGTGCCGACATGAGTAAAATAGGAATGGATCCATGCACAGATAACTTTAACTCTGTACATATCGCCCTTCCATCAGTCATGCCAAGCAAAGTATCGATTAAAATAATATCAGGTTGGAAGGCAGCAATTTTGGCATGTAAATCTATCGCATCGGAAAGATTCATCGTAATATAGCCTTCAAATTCGAAGATCATCTTTATGGCATCAAGCGTTGCAGGGTGATCTTCGATAATTAATATTTTTGGTTGGGATAGTGAGAACATTTTTTATTAGCAATTAAGGATAGCTAAGGTTAGCTTTACTTCGTTTTTTTAACAACAGATCAAGTACATTCGCATCTTTTCTGGTGAGGCTGTCGAGGGAGTTGCGTAGGCTATGATTTACCAGGCTTAAATTGGTAAACATCGTTCTCAGTGTTTCATTTTCATCTTTGAGCTTTAAAAGTTCATTAGCGATGTCGCCAAAATCTCTAATCCAGCCGTCAAAGCAATTCTTATCAATTTCTAATGCAGTATAAATTTCCTCGGGTTCTCTACCGTTATAAAATTCTTGTATGCTGCCAATAATTATAGCAGGGGTGTTATTCGTTTTCATGCTTGGTTTTGCGAATGCTGTTGTGCAGAAGGGTATATCGCCCATTGTCTAGACCTCCTGCGACACAGCATTTTATTTTTAAATATTTTCTTTAAATAATTGGGGACAAAGAATAGCGTACTACGGTCTATCAAAGTTTTGTCCGGGTAGTAATGGCTCAGCTTTAAATGTTTGGATTTAAGGCAGGAAATAAAATGTGATTGTTGTTCGTTTCATTATATATCATTTTTGATCAATTATCATTTTAAATAAGCCATGCCGTCAGGCGTGTAACAAATCATCCCGGAAAAGACCGTTTCTGTCGACATGGCTAAAATGTAAGTACAAATCAGACAAAAGCATTAAGCTTGTTTGTTTAAATAACGGTATCGCACCGCTTGCACTCTAATGCTTATATGCAAAGAGGGTGCGGCAGGTTGATTTTGATAATACGCATTTCTACGCATGAATTCACAAGTGTTTGTAATAAAGCCTGTTGTGTTGTTTATGCAATTTATTTGTTAACTTATCGCTCAAAAAAATCAGTGACTTCTTTTGTATATTATTTAGGACGTTTTAGCGATCGCCGACATCCAGGTATGCACATTTGTTTCGCTGTCTATTCCAAGTTTCTTGCGGATTCTATATTTTCTGCTTTCTACGGCACGTACACTGAGCTTACAGGCCCTGGCAATTTCTTTAGTGTCAAAATTTAACCTGATGTAAGCGCAAAGCATTAATTCTGCAGGTAGCAATTGAGGTGAGATTTGACGAAGTTTTTCGATAAAAACCGGTTCAGCTTCACAAAACTTCTTCATAAATGATGGGTCTCCGGCGCGTGCAAGTTCGATCAGTGCTTTTAAAGAAATCGGTTCACTTACTTTTTCTTTTTTTGCATCAAGTTGTTTACGATAACCCTCTACCTGTTCTTGAAGCAGGATACGTTGTCTCCGAAAATGTGCGTTATGCCTCGTTAGCAACCTCAGCCGTTGCCCGTAAAGGCCAAGGCTGATGAGTATGCCTTCAATTATTCCTGCTAAAGAGAGTAAGCTATAACTATATGACTGAAAAGGAATAACCCTCGATAAACAAAAAACAAGGTAAATGGAAGCAATGGCTACCGGAATCCATCCCAGTACGTAACACCAGATGAGGGGATTGTTTTTGGCATATCCGCGAACGATAATCACTTTAACACTGCTAAACAGAAAAAGCAATGAGGTTAATAAAAATAAAACGTGGGTGAGTATATTCGTGAGGATTCTGGCGTCCCATAAAGAGCAGATCAGGATTAACCCCCATCCAACCATTAAAGCCTTGAAGAATTTATTGAGTTGAGGAAGTTGACGCTTAAGCTTTAAAAAATAACTGTTAAACAAAATCGTTGAAAGGTAACCCACTGCAATAAAAAAATGGGCATGCACCAGAATAAACCTGGCTATTGGCAGGCCGAGCAATAATCCATAGCCCTGAAGGTAACATACCATTACGATGAAATAAAGCAAAATGATCCGCGCTATATAAAGTGCGAAGAGTTTACTCCGGGTAACAGCAAACATAAAAACATGGAAAATAACAATCATCAATGCAATTCCTATATAAATAGGCTGCACGCTATTCGCTTTAAATAAACCGTGGTTTAATACCGATTCGGTAACAAGCTTTACGGGTACAAGTAAAGTGTTCATTGCCCTCAGCCTTATATACACTTCGCCAATAGGTGTTTTTACTTGCCTTAAAGGAAATACAAAACCGGTACCCAGAATGTTATCATTCTCTTTCAGGTTAAACATACCAGCGTTAATCTGGTTTATCTTTCCGTTTTCATCACGGTAAAATACGTTGATGGTGTCGATATTGGCGTAATCGATAAAAAGATAGGGCGTGGTTTGATTGTTCTTTGTAAAACGGAATTTCATCCACCACACTTTTCCACTTGATCCGCCATTAAAAATTGCTGATTTACCTTTCGAAAAACGGTCTGCCTTAAATTGTTCTACCTTTTCAAAAGACGTTGTTTTGAGCGTGTCCTGCCAAAAATATCCTGCTTTACCAACGTTAACAAAACTTTGTTTTTCTACCTGAATTAAGGGTTGAGCTACGCAAAGGCCACCTTCTAATACGAAGGCGATAAGAATAAAAATGGTCTTCATTAATTAACCAATGTAAAAAAGCTGGGATGACTTATTACAAAGTAGAAATTATAGTTTTATAATAGAAAATCCAAATTTTATATGAAAAAAGAATGCAATCTTCATGACTTGGCATTCGCTTCAAATTTGTATTTTAGATCAAGCCCGAAATTATATGCACCAACTGATTATACAATACGCTTTCTTGCTTGCAATTATTCTGTTTGTAGTAATGCTGGCACAGAAAATCCGTGTGGCATATCCTATTTTGTTGGTAATTGCGGGTTTAGCATTAAGTTTTTTGCCTATACTCCGCAATATTGAGATTGAACCAGAACTCATTTTTGTAATCTTTTTACCGCCATTGTTATACGAAGCTGCATGGAATACTTCCTGGAAAGACTTCTGGAAGTGGCGCAGAGTGATCAGCAGTTTTGCTTTTCCAATTGTTATTCTTACTTCTAGTATTGTTGCTTTAATCTCCCGAAGTTTAATTCCAGGCTTTACATGGGCGCTTGGTTTTCTGCTAGGTGGTATTATTTCTCCACCAGATGCGGTATCGGCATCAGCTATACTTAAAAGTGTTAAAGTGCCCAAAAGGCTTACCACAATTATAGAAGGCGAAAGTTTACTAAACGATGCATCCAGTTTAGTGGTCTTCCGCTTTGCATTAGCTGCAGTAATGACGGGAAGTTTTGTATTTAGTAAGGCTGCCGGCAATTTTGTGCTGGTTATTGTAATGGGTATTTTAATAGGGATAGCGGTAGCTCTAGTTTTTTATGCTTTGCACCGATGGTTGCCCACCACTACAAATATTGATATTATTCTTACTTTTTTAACGCCTTATGTAATGTACATCACCGCAGAGGAATTTGGGTTTTCCGGTGTTTTGGCTGTAGTAAGTGGTGGTCTGTTTCTTTCTGCCCGAAGAGACCAAATTCTTACCCATCGAAGCCGCTTGCAGGGTATAAATGTTTGGGAAGCCGTAGCTTTTGTACTAAATGGCTTTGTTTTTTTGTTAATTGGCTTAGAATTTCCAGTAATTATTCGTGGTTTGGGTACTGACGGTCTTTGGCCAGCCATCCGTTACAGTGCTATCATTTGCTTTGTTTTAATCGTAACAAGGTTCGCGAGCACCTATGGTGCGCTGTATTTTACGCGTTTCATTAGCCGTTTTATCACTACTGCCGACCCCAATCCAAATTTGAAAGCTCCTTTACTTTTCGGCTGGGCGGGAATGAGGGGAGTGGTTTCTTTAGCTGCAGCGCTTTCTATTCCGATAGCTTTAAAATCAGGTGAAGCTTTTCCTCAGCATAACTTAATCCTGTTTATCACTTTCAGTGTGATATTGGTTACTTTGGTTTTACAAGGCCTGACATTACCTGCTTTAATAAAATGGGTAGACATGCCTGATCCCGATTATACTGTTTCTTTCGAACAGCAAAAACAAATGGTAAGAAAGAAATTATCTATGCTATCGCTTAAAATCCTGGATGAAAAATACCACGAAGCTTTATTGCATAACGATATGATCAGGTCGATAAAAATCCGTCTTGAAGCAGAAATGGAATTATTGAGAGATTGGGAAAAAGAAGAGAATATTTCAAGGTCTGAAGGCTTTTATCACGACTATCGCGTCGCACTTGAAGATATTATGGCCGAACAGCGTATTTTACTGAAAGGATTAAATAAAAAAGAGCAGATTAATGATGAATTGATCAGAGAACAGCTAGAGCTGCTCGATCTTGAAGAAGAAAAACTTCGCAGGCATTTTTCATAGAGGTGTATAAATACTCTTTTAGCGCACTAAAAACTGGCTAATTTATTTTGTGTGTATAACTCAGTATAAGTAACATCCTAAATGATTAAAATATAATGATATATTTGCTAATTAATTTAGTAATCATGTCAGTAAAAGTTAATATCACTTCGAAAGGAATACAAAAGGTACTTAAAAATTACAATGAAAAACAGGCTATAGCTGAGTATATTTGGAACGGGTTTGATGCCAATGCCAATACGGTTCGTGTAGATTATGTGACTAACCCACTTGGCCTTTTAGCGCAGTTAACTATTGCTGATAATGGTTATGGAATTAATTTCGACCGTCTACAACAAAAATTCGATCCGTTTTTCGAATCCGAAAAATCCATTCAGATCGTTACGCCAAAGCATACCTCTAAAATGCACGGCCGTAATGGGGTGGGGCGGCTTACCTTTTTTACCTTTGCACACGATGCGGTTTGGCATACCACTTACCAATCAGAAAAACGCTTCCGTCATGGCGAAATATACATTAATACGGGTGGATTAAACAGTTATAGCTACGATTTTTCCACTGTTCCGAGCAATACCGGTGAAACCGGAACAAGTGTTTCTTTTACTAATTTAAAGATCAGCCAACAAGATATAGAAGAAACAGTAATTCCCTTTTTGATAAACGAATTCTGCTGGTTTATAGAATTAAACAAACACAAAAATTACTCGATTATTGTAAATGGAGTAGCATTAGATTTTAGCAGCAATGTTAAAACCATAGAAGAATTTAGTCTTTTTTATCCCGATACCGCTGTTACTTTTAAGATTAAATATGTTCACTGGAAAGAGAACCTGCACAAAGAACTGTCTAAATACTATTTTTTGGCCGGTGGGGAAGAAATTTATAAAGATTACACCACTTTAAATAAAAAGAGCGACGATTATTTCCACAGCGTTTATATCGATAGTGATTTTTTCCGTGACTTCGATTTTAAGAGTTTCGAAAATGAAGGACAGGTGGCCATATTTGGTGCCGCTAAATCTTCGGCAGAGTACCGTTTTCTAATTAAAGCCTTAACAGAATATCTTAAAAGTAAACGTAAGCCTTTTTTAAAAGAATATGCTAACCGCCTGATTGAAACTTATGAAGAGGATGAGATATTTCCGGTTTATGCTACGGAAAGAGAAAAAGAATTAAGAAAACCCGTGTTGGTTGATTTAATTAAGGTATTATATGAAGTGGAACCTAAATTATTTAGTAATTTAAATACCGATCAGAAGAAAACTTTTGTGCGCTTGATCGATCTTTTAATGCACTCTAACCTGCGCGATGAAATTTTTGAAATGTTCAACGGCATGATCGAATTAGAAGCTGAGGAGCGGGATGAGTTATCGAAATTAATAAAAGGCCCTGAAGAGGCAAAAAAATAGACTGATATTAATCAGTAATTTAGTAATTTGTGGCTGATAAAATAGTATTGTATGACCTATTATCGAAATCTTTGCGATTTCAGGATTATATAGTCATTTTTATAGCAATGGTTTAGTTGTTATGTACGCCCTATGATGATCACTTATTATTAAATCTTACCGTTTTTGTATGAATGAGCAGGTAGGGTCTTTTGGAATGAACATTCCCATAAAAATTTACGGGTTAAGTGAAAAATCAATTACAATAACATTCGGAACAGCGATTGAAAACGATTTGCTTGACCTGATTACCGATTTTAATCAATTGCTGTTGCAAGATCCTTTTGCTGGTTTAATAACCACCGTTCCGGCCTACACTACGCTGACTGTTTTTTTTGATCCATTAAGTGTTATGCTATCCGATCTTCCTGGCGAAGGTTGTTTCGAAAAGGTATCGGCTTATGTACATAAGATTGCACAGGTTAAAAGAGAAAAATCTAAAGTAACAGCAAATGAAGTGATTATTCCGGTATGTTACGGAGGCGATTTAGGCCGCGATCTTTTAACAGTAGCCAGAACGTGTAACCTTAGCGAAGCTGAGGTAATGGATATGCATACGGCCGGACAATATACCGTTTTTATGATCGGATTTGTACCAGGTTTTGCCTATATGGGTGGAATGGATGCCAGATTATCAACTCCCAGAAAGGAGATTCCCAATGCTAAAATCCCTGCCGGATCGGTCGGTATTGCAGGCAACCAAACCGGTATCTATCCCATGGAAACACCGGGTGGATGGCAGATTATTGGAAGAACACCGTTAAAAATGTTTGATGTAAACCGTTCGCAGCCGTCGCTTTTAAAGGGAGGCGATAGGGTTACTTTTAAAGCCATTGATATAAAAGAGTTTAATGCCATGTTGAAATATGAGTATGAAAATCAGCATCATTAAACCGGGTTTGTTAAGTACCGTTCAGGATATGGGGCGGTATAGGTATCTTTCGCAAGCTGTACCTGTTTCTGGGGCCATGGATGAGCTGGCTCACCGTTTAGCCAATAAAGCCATTGGAAACGATGATCATGATGCTACTATCGAATTTACCTATGCCGATGCATCATTTAAAGCAGAAACAACAATTTTGATTTCTTATTCTGGCGATGGTGCTTTTTTGCTTTACAATAATGACGTAATGCCCGCAGAAAAGCCCTTGTTATTTTTGGCAGGCTCTGTTATAACATTGATTAATAACCCCGTGGGGATGCGTACCTATTTGGCTATTGCCGGTGGATGGGATGTACCTGAGGTAATGGAAAGTAAAAGTACCTATCTTACTGCCGCTTTTGGAGGTTTTAAGGGAAGGGCATTACAAAAAGGAGATATTTTGGTTAGTGGCGACTTGCTTAGCGAAGTATCAAATCGAATATTGAATCAGTTGATCGAACGGTCGTTGACTTATCCAAACTGGCGTATTTCGCGCGAAAGTTTATTAACGGTGAAAAGGCAAGAGCTTAGGGTTGTTCTGGCCAATGAAATCAGTTGGTTCGACGCGCCATCCATCATTTCGTTTTTAACCAATACCTATACCATTGATTTAAAGAGTAACCGTATGGGCTATCATTTATCCGGAAAGCCATTGGTAAGGAAGGTTAAAAAAGAATTGCTCAGTACAGCAGTAACACCAGGGGTTATTCAGGTAACGGGGAGTGGCGATTTGGTTATACTCTTGGCCGACTGTCAGACAACGGGCGGCTACCCGCGTATTGCTCATGTTGCAGCAGTAGATTTGCCTTTATGTGCACAGCTCAAACCTGGCGATGTAATTCAATTTTCTGAAATTTCGAGAGATGAGGCAGAAGAACTTTACCTTGAGCGTGAACACGATTTATTGTTGATTAGCATGGCAATAAGCCTTAAATATATTAAAACATGAAAATGATCGATCTTAATTGTGATATGGGAGAAGCATTTGGGAATTATACCATGCCCAATGATGAAAAACTGATGGACTATATTTCATCAGCTAATATTGCCTGTGGCTTTCATGCCGGCGATCCTGCTGTCATGCAGCAAACTGTGGCTTTAGCTTTAAAAAAAGGAGTAGCCATTGGTGCGCACCCGGGTTTGCCAGATTTACAAGGTTTTGGTCGTAGAGAAATGAAAATTACCCCAAACGAAGCTTATCAGCTTACTTTATACCAGATTGGCGCATTAAGCGGTTTTGTAAAAGCTGCCGGCAGTAAGTTGCATCACGTTAAAGCCCACGGCGCATTATACAATATGGCCGCAAAGGATTCGGCTTTGGCTAAAGCTATTGTACAGGCCGTTTCTGATTTCGACCCTGGTTTAATTTTATACGCCTTAGCAGGAAGCAAGATGATAGATGAAGCTGAAAAAAAAGGGCTTGCAACCGCATCAGAAGTTTTTGCCGATCGCAGCTACCAGGATGATGGTTTACTCACCCCACGATCTGCAGACAACGCCTTGATTGCCAGAGAAGAAGAGGCTATTGACCAGGTACTGAGATTTGCCTTAAAGCAGGAAGTAAGAACCGTAAATGGGAACCACATTCGGGTTAAGGCCGAAACGGTTTGTTTGCATGGCGACGGCGAGCACGCCGTTGCTTTTGCCAGATTAATAACCGAAAGGCTGCAAAAAGAAGGTATTGTAATTAAAGCCCCGGCAATATGAAAGCAAAATATAACTGGAGTGTACTTTTAGGAGCTGCATTTTTAATGGCTTCATCGGCCATTGGTCCGGGATTTTTAACACAAACAGCAGTTTTTACTCAACAGTTGGGGGCAAGCTTTGCGTTTGTGATATTGTTATCCATCATATTGGATGCCATTGCACAGTTAAATATCTGGCGGATTATTGAAGTTGCAGATCAACCTGCACAAGACATTGCCAATAAGGTATTTCCGGGCCTGGGTTACTTTATTTCTTTCCTGGTTTTTTTAGGTGGGCTGGCCTTCAATATTGGAAATATTGCCGGCGCTGGCCTGGGCTTAAATGTATTATTTGGCATCAGTGTAGGGCAGGGCGCAGTAATAAGTGCCATTATGGCCATCGGAATCTTTATTTACAAAGAGGCTGGCAAAGCGATGGATGTTTTTGCCAAAACCATGGGGCTCATTAAAATTATTCTTGCCTTGGTTATCGCCTACACCAGCTCGCCGCCATTGGCAGAAGCGGCACTAAGGGCTGTAAACCCTACACAGTTCAGTTTTACGGCAGTATTAACCATAGTTGGAGGCACAGTTGGTGGTTATATTACGTTTTCGGGCGCCCATCGCTTATTGGATGCCAGGCAAACCGGAATACAGAATTTACCCGCTGTAAATAAAGGGGCATTAAGTGCCATCGGACTTGCATCTATTATGCGTTTGTTGTTATTTATTGCCGCTTTAGGAGTAGTAAGTAAAGGTTTTACTTTAGATCCAGCTAATCCGGCGGCTTCGGTTTTTAAACTGGCCAGCGGCGAAATAGGTTATAAGATTTTCGGGGTAGTGATATGGGCTGCAGGGATTTCTTCGGTTGTGGGATCGGCATATACTTCCATCTCTTTTATCAAAAGCTTTCATCCGCTCATATTAAAGTTTAACAGAGAGATTATCATTGCTTTTATATCTATTTCCTGTATTATTTTTATTCTTATCGGTAAACCTGTTAAAATACTACTTGCCGTAGGCGCCATAAATGGTTTTATTTTGCCTATTGCACTAGGTATTATGCTTATTGCTGCCTATAAAACCAAAATTATCGCAAGTTATAAACAACCGTTTTGGTTAACCTTAACGGGCTTAGCTGTCGTATTAACGATGGTTTGGATGAGTTATGGTACGATTATACAAATGATAAACGGGGAATAAATTTTTATAAAATGAATACGATTACCAAATACTTTTGCTTTTTGCAACTATTGAGTGCAACCTGTTTTGCGCAGCAGGGTACAAATCCCGTAACCATTGAACCTGGAGTTTCTCTTACCCTGGCAAACTCCAGAAGCGCAGCCATAAGTAATATTCAATACCGGCTTCATTTTACTGTACCTGAAGTGCAAACAGCAGCAATTTTAGCTTCTGAAAGTATTGATTTTAAGGTGAATAACGTAATTGAATTACAGATAGACTTTAAACAAAATGCAGATCACATAAAACAGGTATCGGTTAATGGAAAAGCTATACCAATTGATTTTAGGGCAGAACATATTTTAGTGAGGCCAGAGTATTTAAAGAAAGGATATAACCATGTCGAAATTGAATTTATAGCAGGTAACGAATCACTAAACAGAAATAAGGATTTTTTATATGCACTTTTTGTTCCTGATCATGCCAGAACAGTATTCCCATGTTTTGACCAACCAGATTTAAAAGCTAACTTTTTACTTTCATTAACCGTTCCAACTGATTGGAAAGTAATGGCTAATGCTGTTAAAAAAGATTCATTGGTACAAGGTACTTCCATTACCTATCATTTTAATAATTCGGATAAATTACCCACCTATTTGTTCTCTTTTACGGCTGGGAAATACACCCTGATAAACCGGGAAATGAAAAACAATAAGATGGAGTTTCTTCACCGTGAAACCGATTCTGCTAAAATAAAGTTCAGCGTAGATTCTGTTTTTCTTGCACACCGCGATGCTATCGATTTTTTGGAAGATTGGACAGCGATAAAATACCCTTTTCAGAAAATAGGCTTTGTGAGCATTCCTGATTTTCAGTTTGGTGGCATGGAACATCCTGGTGAGGTACAATACAAAGCATCGTCGTTGTTTTTAGATCAGGGGGCTACTAAAGACCAGTTTATTTCGCGTTCGAATCTGATTTCACACGAAACGGCACACATGTGGTTTGGCGATCTGGTTACCATGAAATGGTTTAACGATGTTTGGATGAAAGAGGTTTTTGCCAATTTTATGGCCGATAAGGTAACCGAAAAATTAATGGGTAAAAACACCTTCGATCTTAAATTTTTACAAGACCACTATCCGGCAGCGTATGGGGTGGATAGAACCTTAGGGGCTAACCCTATTCGACAGCAATTGGATAATTTACAGGAAGCGGGATCGATGTATGGAAATATAATTTACCATAAAGCCCCAATTATGATGCGTCAATTGGAATTATTAATGGGCAAGCAAAATTTTCAACAGGGAATAAGGGAATATTTGAAAAAGTACAGCTATGGCAACGCCACCTGGAACGACCTGATTGCCATTTTAAGTAAATATACCAAAAGTGATCTCCTAAGCTGGAATAAGGTTTGGGTAAATGAACCTGGAAGGCCGGTTTTTAGTTATAATATTGATTATGACAAAGATAAAATAAGCAGTTTAAGCATTAGCCAAAACAGTGAGATGGGAGAGGCCCGTGTATGGCCACAGTCTTTTACCGTTAAGTTGGTTTACCCAACATATAGCAAGCTTTTGGTTGTAAATACCAGCACTGCTAAAACAGATTTAATGGAAGCAAAAGGACTTCCAAAACCGCAGTATATTTTATTTAATGCAAATGGGGCAGGTTATGGTCTTTTCCCTGTTGATAAGGAAGTGATGGCAAATCTTTATCATATTACTGAACCATTAGAACGGGCTGCTGCCTATATCAATACCTACGAAAATATGCTATCGGGCAAAAGCAATAAAACTGAAGAGCTTTTAACCGTATTTTTAAAGGGGCTGGCAGTTGAGAAAAACGAAATGAACCTCAGGCTCATTGTAGGTTATCTGGCAAATATTTACTGGACTTTTCTTACTACTGAAGAACGCCATACCATGCATGAAAGCGTTGAGAAAACGATATGGAGTGCAATGGAACAACAGCAAACACAAAATAACAAGAAAATTTTGTTTAATACCTATCAAAATGTATATCTGAGTGCCGGAGCCGGAAAGCGCATGTATGATATCTGGCTTAAGCAAATTGCACCTGATGGAATTAAATTGTTGGAAGATGATTACAGTGCGCTGGCTTTAACACTGGCACTTAAAACAGATACGGTCAATACCATCTTAAAAGAGCAGTTGGCACGAACCAAAAATGAAGACCGTAAAAACCGGTTGATTTATTTAATGCCTGCATTATCTTTAGACGTTAAGGAAAGAGATCATTTCTTTGATGGTTTGAAGGAGCGGAAAAACCGCCAAAAAGAAGCATGGGTAACCACAGCTTTATCTTATCTGCATCACCCCATCAGGCAAAAAACATCTGTTCGTTACCTGAAAGAGAGTTTAGACCTGCTGGCAGAAATACAGAAAACAGGGGATATATTTTTCCCACAATCGTGGCTGGCCGCTATCTTCTCGAATTATAACAGCAAAGAAGCCAATGCAGTGGTACAGGATTTTTTAAAATCCCATCCAGGATACAATCAAAAACTGAAAAATAAGATTTTGCAAACTACGGATAACCTTGCGCGTGCACAGAAGATCATGCACTGAACGTAACTAAATTTGTTACATGCAGGTTTGAAAAGAATTTATACTTTTGTCGCGAGAGCGTTAATTTAGATTTGAAAAGGGTAAGCATTAAGTTGTTTGCCCTTTTCTTTTTTAAATCATTGTAACCATCATGCTTAACTTGTTTAAGCATCCCTATGATGAGCTCACCAATGCCAGGTTCAGTGCAACGGTATGGTGCGAAACGGGTTTACATTTATACCCCGCATTAAAAAATTGGAGCTAACAATCGGCCTTCTAATTAAAAGATTCGGTTTCGTTATTGAGGTCATCCAATAAACCATTCAATAAAATTTCTCTTTTATCTTCAATAGAAATATCGTCCTGGATATAAACGGTTAGGTTTGTGTTTTCTGTGGCTTGGGTGTACATACTAGATTGGGCTGATTTATGTTTATCAATTAATTGTCTAAAACTATTTAACGTCTCTTTTTAGATATAGTTTGTAACTTTTTTAATTGTTGGCTTAAATCAATCGTTTTATGCTTGTATCACCCTGAAAATAGATTACCTGTGCTTATCCAAAACCTGTAATAAATAATTTAAGTCTTCTTCTGTATTATAATAATGAAAAGAAATCCTTGTGCCAGTTCCCCGTGGTGAACAAAGTATTTTGGCGGCGGAAAGTTTATCTACTGTATTTTGGTTCAAGGGCATACTCACAATCGTTGATTGATACTTTCTGTCAAGCGTCCAGTCAGGTACTAACCCTCTTGAGTTTAACTCCAATCTTGCCTGATTACTTAGCTTTTGCGTAGTTTTTTCAATCTGATCAAAGCCGACCGAATCAAGGTAATTTAAACTTTCATTTAATGTGCCGAAATTTAAAGTATCCAGATGTCCAGGTTCGAAACACATCGATAAATGATCTTTTCCTTTTAAAAAAGGTGCTGTAGGTAGGTCAGCCAATTTGTTTTTTGCATATATAACATCTTTCATCTGATCGGAAAGAAAGGCGTATCCGTTTCCATATCCTGCTAGAAGCCATTTGTATCCACTGCCAATCAATGCATCTAAACCTGATTTTTCAAAATTAAAGGCAGTAGTACCCAAAAACTGGGTACCATCTCCAACCAATAACAGGCTAGGGTAGGTTGTTTTTAGTTGCTGGATAAAATCATCGTCCATCCTGAAACCACTAATATACTGCACCATGCTAAATGCCAGTATGGTCGGTTTAAATTTCTCAATGGCATGAATGATTTTCTCCTCCAGTTTTTCATCAATTTTGATGCTGTAATAATCGAAACCCATGCTGATTACCGGGTAACTTACCGATGGATATTCTTCTTCTAAAAGCAAAAAACGATGACTTTTATCCAGTCCGTTCAATAAAATATTATAGCCCACTGAAAAATTCTGAACGAGATAGGTGTTTTCTGGTTTTGAGCCAAAAAGTGTCGTTATATTGTTCTTGAGATCGGTAATGAGGGGCAGGTTTTCCATTCTGAAAATGCTTCCGTCTGCAATAAATGCTTGGTCATGTTGCGCTCGCCACTCAGCCAGATTAGTCGATAAAATGCCTGAATTGGCAGTATTGAGGTAGGTATATTCTTTGAGGATCGGGAAAGATAGGTTCATATTCAAATTTAAAGGAATTCTGCACTAAAAAAATAATTCAGATGTCAAGTTAAGAGCCCAAAACATTGATGCGCTATTTCATATTCTTCATTAGTCGGAATAACCAATATCTTAACCTTTGAATCTGTCGTGTTAATCTCTTTTAGTTCGCCTTTATAATCGGTATTACGAGTTGGATCCAATTCAATACCCAGGTAACTGAGTTCTGAACATACAGCTTCACGCATGTTGCTGTCGTTTTCGCCAACACCTGCAGTAAATATAATGGCGTCAATACCGTTCAAAACAGCCGCATAGGCACCAATAAATTTCCTGATCCTGTAAGCATATAGTTTAATAGCCAAAGCTGCAGCTGTATCGCCTTCGTTTACCATTTTTCTGATGTCGCGCATATCGCTAGAGCCACCCACACCCAAAAGTCCTGACTGTTTGTTAACCAGGGTACTCAGCTGTTCTAAGGTATATCCGGAATGCTCCATTAAATGAAAAATAACCGACGGATCGATATCTCCTGAACGCGTACCCATCATTAACCCGCTTAAAGGGCCAAAACCCATACTGGTATCTATCGATCTGCCATTTTTAATTGCCGTTATACTGCAGCCGTTACCTAAGTGAATGCTGATTATTTTGCTGTCTTTTTTATCAAGCCAGTTAATGGCCTGTTCGCTTACATATTTATGGCTGGTTCCGTGAAACCCATATACCCGGATGCTGTATTCTTTATAGTACCACTCAGGAATGGCATAACGATAAGCCTGTTCTGGTATGGTTTGATGAAAAGCTGTATCAAATACTGCAATTTGTTTAGCTGTTACGAAAGTTTGCTCAGCCACTTCGATACACTTATAATTAACAGGATTATGCAATGGGGCAAGAGAAAATAGCCTTTTGATCTGATGCTTTACCTCGTCAGTAATAATTGTAGGACCAGAGAAACGCTCGCCACCATGTACTACGCGGTGACCAACCGCTGCAATATCATCCGGACTTGCAATTACAGCGTATTCTCCCTGGGTTAATAATGCTAATACCTGTTTTAGTGCTTCACCATGATTGGATATAAAACCGGTTTCTTCTATGCTGTATTTTTCGTTATGGATATAAACGGTATGTTTTATAAAAGAGCCTTCAATGCCAATCCGCTCTGCCAATCCGCTGCAAATGGGATTTTTTTCGGGCATTTTAAAAAGCTGGTATTTTAAAGAGCTGCTTCCCGAATTGATTACTAAAATGTTCATATTTAAATGTCTTGACATTGGATTGCTGTAATGACAACGGTGTTAAAAATATCATCTACTGTACAACCCCTGCTCAAATCGTTTATTGGTTTGTTTAAGCCTTGTAACATCGGGCCTATGGCCAAAGCACCGGTTTCGCGTTGCACGGCTTTGTATGTGTTGTTTCCTGTGTTTAAATCGGGGAAGATCAGTACGCTTGCCCTGCCAGCCACCTCCGATCCCGGTAATTTCTGTTTACCTACTAATGGATCTACTGCAGCATCATACTGTATCGGTCCTTCAATTTTTAATTCCGGATGCCTGGCTTTAACTATGGCAGTTGCTTCCCTTACACGTTCTACATCTTCACCTTCGCCTGATGTGCCGGAAGAATAAGACAACATGGCTATACGCGGCTCAATACCAAATTTGGCACTGCTTTCAGCAGAAGAAATTGCAATTTCTGCCAATTGCTGGGCAGTAGGATTGGGGTTAACCGCACAATCGCCGAATATGGCTACACGCTCGGGCAGGCACATAAAAAAGATAGAAGAAACTACCGATACCCCAGGCTTGGTTTTTACAAACTGCAGGGCCGGCCTGATGGTATGTTGAGTAGTATGTACTGCACCAGAAACCATTCCGTCGGCATCGCCTTTGTAAACCATCATTGTTCCGAAATAGGAAACATCTGTCATCATATCCCTCGCCATTTCCATATTCACGTTTTTAGCTTTACGCAGCTCATACAGGGTTTCTACATAATCGTTATATTGTGTTGATTGTTTAGGATCATGTATTCTTATAGCATTAAGATCTAAACTTAGCCCAAGTCTTTTTACACTGCCGGTAATTTCAACTGGGTCTCCCAAAAGGGTAATGTCTACAATATCCTGTGCAATAAGTTTTTCAACTGCTTTCAGGATGCGTTCATCATTTCCTTCAGGTAATACAATGTGTTTTTTATCACGTTTGGCCCATTTAACCAGCTGGTATTGGAACATATGCGGTGTAATACCCTGGTAACTAAAGGTTATAATTTTATCATCAAGTGCTTTTATATCTACGTACTTTTCAAAAAGTTCTATGGCCAGGGCAATTTTCTTTTTGTTTTCAATTGTAATTTTCGAATGGATACCTCCAATGGTTGTAGTGGTTTCGAAAGTTCCTTTTTGTACGGCAATAATCGGGATAATGGTCTGCAAACCTTCAATCAGTTTAATAATCGGTTCATCAGGTAAGCTCCCTGCAGTTAAAACAATGCCTGCAATTTTCGGGTAACTGGCTGATAAATTGGCCTGGAGTGCACCAATAATAATGTCTCCACGATCGCCTGGGGTAACAATCAGCACGTTATCTTTTATGTGCCTTAAAAAATTAGGCAGCATCATGGCGCCGGTTACAAAATTATCAACCTGGTTATCCATCAGTTCAGTACCAAATAGCACTTCGCCACCAAGTGCCAATGTAATTTCTTTCATTGTCGGGCTTTGAAGGCCTGTTTCAGTCGGAATCACAGCAATAAGTAATTCAGCTGGCAATTGATTGGTCAAAGCTTGCTTAATCCGTTCGGCTTCCTCCGGATTTACCATATTGGCTACTACACCCAACACCTGTACATCACGCAACAGGAAGTTTCGGTAGATATTGATGGCTGATTTAAAAAGCTGACTTGCTGTTTTATTTTTTCCTGACACTACGATTAAAACAGGAGCCCCCAGGTTTTTGGCCATGAGTGCATTCGATTCGAACTCAAATGCCATACCTTCACCTAAAAAATCACTTCCCTCAATTACGGTAAAATCATAGTTGTCTTCGAGTTTTTTGTACTTGCTGATAATGGTATTGATAATCGCGCCACTATCATCAGATTGATGCAGTATTTCTTGCCGGGTAAAGGCGAAAGCATCCTCATAGTTAACAGGCAGCGAAAAATAATCCAGCATGGCTTCCACATGCTCATCTTTTTTATCCTGGTCGTCTTGCGCAATAATGGGTTTAAAATAACCCACTTTTTGGGTTTTTGCCAATAGCATATTGATCATCCCGAATGCAATTACTGATTTTCCAGTGTAAGGTTCGGCCGAAGCAATAAATATATTTTTAGTCATAAATAAGGATCAATGTAGAGAAATAACCAATTATGCTCAATATAGTTGGAAATATTTACTTTAAAAACTAAAGCAGGTTAAGTTTTTATTTCTCGACTAAAAAACCTGAATCTGATGGTTCTTTGCGAATAAATTGGATACTAAACGGTGTAAGTTTAGTGCATTGTGTTTATAAATCAATACAATAAAAGGGGGAAGGTTTTTAGTAACTGATCGCCGCGAATTGCCATCAGTTGCTCTATTTCTGCTGAAAAAAATATTTAGCTACGGTTCATATACCTCTACATCTTACTACGTTATTGTAGATCAACGGTTTTTACAAACATTCTTAACCATTAGATTCAATCAGGAGCTTTAAGAGCTTTAAACGATGAATAAGCGGAAGATTCACTTTTGCATCAGGATTAAGCTTTAATGGCGTAAAATGACTCTCTAAAAAGTGAGCATAATCGGTAATCACAGTAGCCTGATTTAGATAAATTGGAACCTGTTGCTTTCCGGCTTGGGTAAAATAATCTTCCAGCTGCTGTATTTCTTGGATAGTCATGCTGCAAAGTTATCATTATGTGATGAATTGGGCTAAATAAAATAAAGCATTATTAAGTATGTGTCTCGTGTTCAATCTAAATAAATTTTAGCCCTGGTTATAAATACCCCAAGTTTGAATTTTAGTACTGAAAATTTTAGTTTAAATTTGTGTTCCCAACTAATTGTTTTTTATGGTGTGGCCAGAGAATGGATAATAGCGAAATGAGAAAAGATATTCCTGGTGTTGAAATTGTTCCAGGTATTTCACGTCGAAAAGAATATTACCGAAAAGAAACCGCATGGCACCGCGATTGGAAATTGGCTTTCCCTCAATCATTTAGAGAAGTTGCTTTTTATGATTTAGCCAATACCGATATTCACCGGGCAGACATTTTTACGCCCTCAGGTTACACCATCGAGTTTCAAAATTCGCCAATTACACTTGCAGAACTCAATAGCAGGGAGGCTTTTTATCCAAATTTGATATGGGTATTAAACGGGAAAAAATTTAAGGGCTTTAAGATATTGAAACATTTACCGGATGTGGATGATCCGAAATTAGATGAATATGAATTCTGCCATTCAGATCACCTTTCGATGGTCAGGAAAACGGAGATTATACAGGGAATACCCAATCCGAAAATACTCAATTTTTATCATCCCGAACTTAAGGGGATTAAATTTACCTCAAACCTATATTCTTTTTGCTGGAAACAACCACATAGCGTATGGTATTCGGCCACAGCTAAAATTATTATTGATTTAGGTGGTCATTTTCTGTACGAATTAAAGCAGCGTAAACAATTAAACGGAAATTACCCTTATTTAAAAATGATAAGCAGGAAAACCTTTGTCGATTGGCATACCCCGCCAGAAATTTAAGGTAAATAAAGAATTATCAATCCTGAAGGGATAATTTTATTGTATAAAATCATTACGAAAAAGCTTTTTCACCAAACGAAGCCTACCTGCAGCAGGTAGGCTTCGTCGTTCTTCCTCACAATTGACGACATTTCTTTTTAAAAATTCTTTACAACTTTACTTTTTTCGCTTTTGGTTCAGATTTTTCAGGTAATTGTATCGATAAAATCAAATCAATACTTTCCGAATTTGTTTCATAATCGGTCGCTATTTTTTCCCATCTTTTGAGTTCTCCTTGCAAGGTTTCAATTTCCTTACTTATTGATTCGATCTTATTTTGGATTGATTTTCTAACGTTAGTATTTGCCATAACACAAAATTATGATTTGATGAGATATCTTTAAACTTCTTTAGGCCAAGCCAACACATAAAAAATGCTATGTGTTCTAATTCAATGAGTTTTATTCTTATAAAATTTTCAACAATGGTGAAGAAATACTGAATCTGTGTGTAATTAGATAAAATTTATAATCATTTGCTATTTTTATCCAGCACCCGTTATAAATTATGAAGAAAATAGTAGTTGCGATGGACAATAAGTTTTTTAGTATTAGATCTTAAATATGTTAGGAATCGTTTTATGTGGTGGACAGAGTTTGCGCATGGGTAGCGATAAAGGCTTGCTCAAACATCAAAATAAGCTTTGGGTACAAGTAGCGGCTGACAAACTCGCGTCACTAAATCTTCCAGTAAAATTCTCGGTCAATCCATCTCAACAGGAAGTTTATGCTGCTTATCTTGGAAAAGGGCAGTTAATCATTGACGATACTTTGCTTGGCGTAAGAGGTCCTTTATTGGGGGTACTTTCTGCTCACCTTTCAAACCCGGAAGAAGATTTGTTTTTATTGGCCTGCGATATGCTACTGATGGAAATCAGGCTAATAGAAAAACTTATAAATCTGTTTGAGCCGGATGACAATTTTGAGGCTTATATTTTCAGCAAAGATGGCCAGCAAGAACCTTTATGTGGTCTTTATAAAGCCAAAGGGTTGAAAAAAATTGTACAATTACTTCAAACGGATGCTTTGGCCAAACACAGTATGAAATACGTTTTAAGTAACTTAAAGGTCTGCGAAGCTGCCCTCGAAAAACAGGATTATAGGTGTTTCGGTAATTTTAATTCACAAGAGGAAATTAATGAGTAATTACCTGGTAACTTTCATAACCTTACCCTCTTAATTCCGTAATAATTGATGTATGCCCTTTAACTATTAATCAGTGACTATCGACTCAAGATTTTGATGATTCCCGATTGTTCTAAAAATACTTATCAAGCGTTAACCCATACGTGAGGTTCAGGTTTTCGCTATGGGTAATATTGAGTTTATTATAATTCAATGCAGTGGTAAGGCTTATCCATTTACGGAGTTTTAATCCAAGTGTGGTGGTTGAGCGGATAATATAATCGCCTTTTCTATCGAAAGCATTTTGCAAAAAATAATTGCCATCAATCGTAATCAGTTCCCTTATGGCAAAGTGATATTGCAGCCTTAATGAGTTACGGTAAGTGTGGTAGCTATCGCCTACAATTAAGCTGCTTTGATCAAATAATACACCATCGCTCAGGTTAATATATGCATTAGGTTTGTCTAATATGCTGTAGGCAATACCTCCGCCTGCAAGCAATTGATTTTTTAACTTTAACGAATAACTCGTGTTGTAATTCACCAAACCCCAATAATAAAAATGCGGAAAAGTTTTGTAGAGGTTAAAGTTTAACGTGGTAGAAAAATCATTATTGGTTAAATCACTGTTCTGTTTGCCATAAAGCCATGCAGTATTGGAATTTAGAACAAAGCTTTTCTTTTTCATGCCAAAATTAAGCGCATTGTTTAATAAATAAGCACGGTCTTCATTGGTACGGTTAATGGATCCGGTTGAAGTGAGCACGACATGATAACTGGTGCTATCCGTATATTGGGCACATAATTTAAAATAGCATAGCAAAAGGCAAAATGGCAATGCAATAAACTTCATAAAACATTAACATTTATCGCGTTCAATATGTTTAGTCAGCGTTTGAACATAAATTACAACTTTACATCGAATTTATCACGTTAAACTCAGTTTGTACTGCGCTCAACGTGATAAATACAAGTTGAATACTATATGCAGTTAACTCGCTGATGAATATAGGTAGATTAATTCAGTGCCAATTCAATTACCGGGATTTGGAAATCCGGTTTCTTCTTAGGTAGTTTTAATACAAGTGTGTTTCCGGTAGATTTTTCGGTATCGATCTGTATTTCAGAGTTGTCATGTAAAAACTGTGCGTATTTTACCTTGTTTTTATATCCATCAAGCGTAATGTAGCCGGTATTTGGATATTCAAACAGGTGTATATATAATTTTCTGGTGTCGTTATTATAAGTGAGTTTTGTTCCCTCAGCCGCTTTAAATTCTGCAGGGGCAAATGTACAATGGTAAATAGATTTCGAATTGGCGTGCATCCAAAGGCTTAGGCTATCCAAAGCAATATTTGCCCGGTTATCAAATTCACCTCGCGCGGTAGGACCAACATTGAGCAATAAGTTACCTCCATTGGCCACCGAAGTAATGAGTAGATCCAATAATTTTTTATTGCTCTTCCAGGTATTTTCGTCACGGTGGTATCCCCAGGATCCTGAAAAGGTTTGACAGGTTTCCCAAACTTTTCCACGGTATTTTTCCAATTCTTTTGTACTAACCTGTTCAGGTGTTTCGAAATCTGTACCATCCTCATAATCATTAAGATCCAAACGGTTATCTACAATAATTTGTGGCTGCAGCTTTCTGATCTGTTTAAGCAGCGCTACCGAACCCCAATCATCACGGCCTTTACCATGTTTACCAGGGTATGAAAAGTCGGCCCAAAGAATGTCGATTTTTCCATACTTGGTTAAAAGCTCCGTTACCTGATCATAGAGGTATTTACGATATTTGGCCATGTCCCTGTTTTTATTCAGTGCCGCATATTCAGCTTCGTTATCATTATTGGGCCTTTGTGGATGATACCTATCAACAGTAAAATCAGGATGGTGCCAATCAATAAGCGAATAATAAAAACCTACTTTAATGCCCTCTGCGCGAAAAGCATCAACAAATTCCTTTACCAGGTCTCTTTTGGCTTGTGTATTGGTTGCTTTATAATTGGTGTATTTGCTGTCAAATAAATTAAAGCCTTCATGGTGTTTGGTCGTCAGTACAGCATATTTCATTCCAGCGGCTTTCGCTTCTTTAGCCCATTTTTTGGCGTCGAATAAATCGGGATTAAACTGCTCGAAGTATTTCTGGTAGTTTTCGTCGCTAATGTGCTCATAGCTTTTAACCCACTCGTGGCGGGCTGGCAGCGCATATAAGCCCCAGTGGATAAACATGCCAAAGCGGGCATCTGTCCACCATTCCATTCTTTTGGTTTTTTGAGCAGCGGTTTCATTGCCTAATCTTTTTTGGGCCAGGCCGGGTAAGGTTAAGCCCAACAGGAGCAAAGCAGATAAAATTGTCTTTCTCATTTCAGTTTCTTTTGGTTAGCATTTAATGGGCTAATTTACTGAGGTATATCCTTTCAAAATGATGGAATATGAGCAAAATATTAAGTTAAATTGGTTTAAATACTGGTGCGTAAGGTTGAAGTTCTTAAAACTTTGAAGAAGTTAGCCTTGTTTAAAGATCAGTATTGTGTTAGAACCTAATTAGACAAAAGAAGCGATGAAAACTCAAAAAACACCTGCCAAACAAAACAAACAGCCAGGAATAGAGGCTAAGATGGATCCTAGACCTGAAGTAATTAAGGCGACTTATAAGGGAGCGGGTAAACTGAATGATAAGGTTGCGTTGATTACCGGAGGAGACAGTGGGATTGGTCGCTCAGTTGCAGTACATTTTGCCAGAGAGGGTGCACATGTAGCCATTGTTTACCTGGATGAAGATATAGATGCAATGGAAACGCAGAAAATGGTTGAAACTGAAGGTAAAAAGTGTTTATTGATTAAAGGAGATGTTAAAAAGCCTGCATTTTGCAAAAAGGCAGTAGAAACGACGGTTAAAAAGTTGGGCAAAATCAATATTTTGGTAAATAATGCCGGGATGCAGATTCCTAAAAAAGATCCAAAAAAGATCGACAATAAACAATTAGAGGATACCTTCCGTACAAACATATTTGGCTACTTCTACTTTGCACATGAAGTATTGGAATATTTTAGCAAAGGCGATACCATCATCAATACTACTTCTGTAACAGCTTACCGTTCTTCGCCAAACCTGATCGATTATTCATCAACAAAGGGAGCGATCACGTCTTTTACCCGCTCTTTAGCTACAAACCTGGCCAAAAAAGGCATCCGTGTAAATGCTGTGGCACCGGGACCAGTATGGACACCACTTATTGTATCTACTTTTGATGAGGAAAAGATTAAGTCGTTTGGAGCTGAAACGGCAATGGAAAGGGCAGGACAACCCTCAGAACTAGCACCATCTTATGTATTCCTCGCTTCTGATGATGCTTCATTTATCACCGGACAGGTGATACATGTCAACGGTGGCGAAGTGGTTAACGGGTAATTTTGAAAAACTTTGATGCCAGAATTCATCAAAAGATTGGTGTTTAATGCCAGGCCTTGTAACGATTTCTTTTAATTGAGTAAATATTTATCTACCCGGTTTGCAAAATCGTTCAGGTCGAAAGGTTTGTTAATGAAATCTTCAGCATCACATTTTGCCTTAACAGCATTCAAATGGTTATTGGCCGACATCATCATTACCGGAATATGGTGTGTTTTGATATTATGTTTCAGCGTATTGCAGATATCCACCCCGCTGCCATCAGGTAACATAATATCGAGAATTACCATATCTGGCAGGTGTTTGCTCATTTGAAACCAAAAATCGCTTGTATTCTGGCAGGTCTTTACCTCGTAAAGTTCTTCGATTAATAAAAATTCGATGATTTCCCTGATGCTGGGATTGTCTTCTACCACATAAATGCACTTTTTCATAATCTTCATTGTTTACTATATGTATAACTATCCTAACTGTCAGTTGTTTAAGGTATTTATTCACAATTTCAGAGTTATTAACCTGATAGCAGGGCTATGTCATGCATTTCTATAATTTTTGTTTTAACTAAAAAAAATATGAAAATAAATTTTAATACTAATTTTTTTAGTATAGATTTGCTTTTAGAGAGACAAGGATACTGGAAATATCGGAAAGATTATTTCTTGTATTAGTTGAAGATTTTTACTCAGTTTTTTAGCTCGGTTTGCTTGCTGATATATTTATTTTTTATGACAGTTACCGTTTTAGCCATATTCGAAACAGATTTTAAACCAGATCTTTCATTAGGCAAGATCATGAATGAAAGACTGAGGATTGCTGCAGCAGATTTACAGGATATCCATTTACAGCATTTACATGCAATTGGGCAGCGTAATGATGATTTAGTGGTTTATATAAGTTATAATCCAAAATATAAAATTAGGTGGCGTGTGGTTAATGATGTTCCCGAAGAAGTAGAGGGGTTTGTAGCCCAAATTTGTGGTAATTTAGGTTATATAGAATGGAAAACGGCTGCAATTAATGTTTTTAAGGGGAATGAATAACTATATGGTATAGTTTCATTATTTCAATGACCTTTAAAAGACGCTGAACAAAATTCATCATGTCTGGTAATCGATAAAACAAAAAACGAGTTACCTTCCGGCAACTCGTTTTTTGTTTTATTAGTAGTCACCCCTCTGGCTTTTAGGGGCTGTATATAAATTTTTTTATACTAAAAAGCCTCCGCCCAATAAATCATTACCTTCATAAAATACAGCTGATTGACCGGGAGCAATTGCTGAAACATGGTGGTCGAATACCACGCGCATTTTATCTTTCTCCTGTACAATGGTACTCAACATCCCCGCATCTTTATAACGTATTTTTGTAATAACATCGTTCATGGGCTCTTCAATACTGGCATATTTAACCAGGTTTATATTGCGCACCATCGCTTCTTTACGTTCCAGTTCTTCAGCTCTGCCCAAAACTACGGTATTGCTTTCGGGAAGGATTTGGGTTACAAACATTGGCTCGCCGAATGCTACCCCAAGGCCCTTACGCTGCCCTATGGTGTAAAAAGGATAACCCTTGTGCTGTCCAACTACCATTCCATTGCTTAAAATGAAATTTCCGCCGGCAACCCTGTCTTCTAAATCTTCCACTTTATGTTTTAAGAATGCCCTGTAATCGTTATCAGGTACGAAACAGATTTCATAACTCTCTGATTTTTTTGCCAGTTCTTCCTGTCCCATATCCAGGGCCATCTGTCTGATTTCAGACTTGGCAAAACTGCCTAAAGGGAATTTCGTTCTGGATAGATTTTCCTGAGAAACACCCCACAATACATAAGACTGATCTTTGTTTTCGTCTTTTCCCTTCGAAATTACATAACGCCCGTTATCTTGCTGGCGGATGTTAGCATAATGTCCTGTGGCTATAAATTCGCAGTCGAGTTTATTGGCACGTTTCAAAAGTGCCTCCCATTT
This sequence comes from Pedobacter vanadiisoli, assembly GCF_042684385.1. NCBI lineage: Bacteria > Pseudomonadati > Bacteroidota > Sphingobacteriia > Sphingobacteriales > Sphingobacteriaceae > Pedobacter > Pedobacter vanadiisoli. The sequence goes on from NZ_JBHULL010000005.1 coordinate 82,780, forward strand.
AATATGGGTATTGCATAATACACAAGGGTTAGGCGTTCTTCCGGCAAGGTATTCATCCACAAAATTGTCGATTACATAATCGCCGAATTCATCGCGTATATCCAGAATATAATGCGGAAAACCATAATTTACTGCAAGTGTACGTGCATCGTTAATGCTATCCAACGAGCAACAGCCGGTTTCTTTACTGCTACCGCCAGAACTGGCATAATCCCAGGTCTTCATAGTTAAACCAATAACTTCATAACCCTGCTCATGCAACATTACAGCCGCTACCGAACTATCAACCCCGCCACTCATGGCAACCAGAATTCTACCGTGTTTACTCATCTTAAAAATATAAGGATGCAAAAATAAGGTTTATTTAGCTGAAATTATTTAAAGGAAGTCAGTTACTTGTAAAAAGCGGTTGCTAAATGAGGTAGTTTGTAAAAGGGAGCACTAAGGAGGTTAATATTTTTTTGAAAATGAGCGGTTCTGCTTTAATGGCGGTCTGTAGTCCTGCTATCACTACAAATCCTCACTCATACTTCGCTCCGGTTTTTTCGTTCTATCAGGTTTATTAAACAAAAGTTGGGGGCATAAACCTGCGGGGGTTTTCCATAAAAAAGAACGATGGTTTTGGATTCAATAAACCCGACCGGCCACGTTATCCCGATCTAAAGATCAGTTTTAATTGAAAAACATATTCAATAGGGACTAAGCAGGAGGTGGGATTGCTGCAATCCACGAACCGCAGAACCTGTTTTTCAAATCTGTAGACTCTGATACCGCAATAAAATGTATCTTCAGGAATCTAAAATGTATTTTTTATCTTACTTAAACGTTTTAGTCTTGTGATTTATGCATATTTGAAGATAAATTTATACCTTAGAATTTTCAACAAAACAAGCTAATTTTAAACCAATATGATCAAAAAAGTTATCCTGCCTTGTCTTTTGCTTTCATCGATGATGGCATCGGCACAGCAGAACCTGGTGCAGTATGTGAAGCCCATTATCGGCACCTCAAAAATGGGGCATACTTACCCCGGAGCAACCGTTCCATTTGGTGCGGTGCAGTTAAGCCCCGAAACAGATACTTTATCTTACGAGGTAAATGGCAAATATAATGGCGATGTATATAAATATTGTGCAGGCTACAAATACGAAGATAAAACCATTACAGGCTTTAGCCATACCCATTTTAGCGGCACCGGCCATTCTGACCTGGGCGATTTTCTCATTATGCCTACACAGGGCAAATTACAGTTAAATCCCGGTGTAGCTTCAAATCCTAAGGGCGGCTACCGTTCTGCCTACTCTCATACCAATGAAGTTGCTGAGGCAGGTTACTATAAGGTAAAGCTCGATGACGATAACATCACGGCAGAACTGACCTCAACCACTAGAGTAGGCATGCACCAATATACTTTCCCTAAATCTGATCAATCGCACATTATCCTCGATTTAATGGCAGGTATCTACAATTACGAAGATAAAACCGTGTGGACTTACGTTCGGGTGGTAAACGATACCCTGGTTACCGGTTACCGTCAAACCTATGGATGGGCCAGAACACGAACCGTATATTTTGCAATGAGTTTTTCTAAACCTTTTAAGAGCTACGGACGTAAAAGCTATGATGCAAAGCAGGCATACAGGGGATTTTGGGGTAAATTTAACCAGGAACAGAATTTCCCGGAAATTGCAGGCAAAAAAATAAAAATGTTCTTCGATTTTGATACGCAGGAAGGAGAGAAGATCAAAATTAAATTTGCTTTATCGCCGGTTAGCCAGGAAAATGCCCTGCAGAATATGCGCACAGAAATTTCGGGCTGGGATTTTGAAAAAGTAAAAGCACAGGCACAGGCAATATGGAATAAAGAATTGAATAAAATTCAGGTAAGTACTTCTAACGATAATAAAATAAATTTTTACACTGCTTTATATCATGCCTATATCAATCCGACCACCTATACGGATGTAAACGGTGAATATAAAGGCTTAGATCAGGGAATACATAAAGCAGACGGTTTCACCAATTATACCACATTCTCTCTTTGGGATACTTACCGTGCTTTACACCCATTTTTTAATATTACGCAGCCTGCACGTAGTAACGATATGGTGAAATCAATGCTGGCACATTATGATCAGAGCAGCCTGCACATGTTGCCGATCTGGTCGCATTATGCCAACGATAACTGGTGTATGAGTGGTTACCACAGTGTTTCGGTAATTTCTGATGCCATTATTAAAGGTACTTATACCGGTGATGCCAATAAAGCACTGGATGCCTGCGTTGCTACAGCTAAACATCGCGATTATGAGGGAATTGGTTATTATATGGATAAAGGTTACATTCCTGCCGAAAAATCTGGAATTTCGGTCTCCAATAATTTGGAATATTCTTACGATGACTGGTCAATTGCGCAATTGGCTAAGAAATTGAACCGCATGGATATTTACGACGAATTTATTAAACGTTCAAACAACTGGAAAAACAACTATGACAGTGCTTCCGGTTTTATGCGACCGAAATTGGCCGATGGCACTTTTAAAAAGTCATTTGATCCAAAAGACACAGAGGGTCAGGGGTTTATTGAAGGGAACAGCTGGAACTACAGTTTTTTTGTGCCGCAAGACCCAGCCACACTGATCGAGATGATGGGTGGTAAAAGAAAATTTGCCATGCGTTTAGATACTTTGTTCACCATGCATTTGCCCGATGAGTTTTTTGCGCATACTGAAGATATTACCCGCGAAGGCATTATTGGCGGTTATGTACATGGAAACGAACCTGCACACCACATTGTATATCTTTACAATTGGACCGATCAGCCTTGGAAAACACAGGCCCAGGTTCGCCACATCTTAAACATGCAGTATAAACCTACTGCTGATGGTTTGGGCGGAAATGATGATTGCGGACAAATGAGTGCCTGGTACATGTTTTCTTCATTAGGTTTTTACCCGGTAGCACCAGGTTCTGATGTATACTCTTTAGGTAGCCCATTAGTAAACCATGGCGTAATTAATTTAGAAAATGGTAAAACCTTTACGGTTGAAGCCATTAAACAAAGTGATAAAAATATTTACGTAGAGAAAGTTTTATTGAACGGAAAAGAAATTACCGATCATAGAATTAAACACGCAGATATCACTAACGGTGGAAAGCTTACTTTTTACATGAGCGCAAAGCCTAAGAAATAATTTCTTCTCATCCTGTACAACAAAAACGCCGGCCAATTTTAACCGGCGTTTTGTTTTATGGTCCATTAGTCAATGGGTAATAAGTTGATAGTTGATAGCCAGAAGTTATAATATACTTCGGTACTGCCGATTTCGGAATATTAACCTTAAATTAACTTATTTAGTAAAGCTTAATACTCTTAACTTCTTAATGATAAAAGACTAGCACCAAATCTTCAAAGCAAAATCACCAGACTACCGGCTACAATCATACTGCCGCCGATTAATGTTTTAGCATCAATGGGTTCTTTTAAGATCAAAAAAGCCAGGCCCATTGCAATGGCCACGCTTAACTTATCAATCGGAGCTACTTTAGAAACATTTCCCGTTTCGAGTGCTTTAAAATAGAAAATCCATGATAACCCTGTTGCCAATCCAGATAATCCCAGAAATATCAGGTTGTTTTTACTCAAATTTTTAAGCTGGGAAATTTCTCCTGTTGCTAAAACGATACCCCAGGCAATAAAAAGAATGACTATAGTCCTGATAGCTGTTGCAATATTTCCATTTACACCTTTTAGCCCAACTTTAGCTAAAATGGCTGTTGCGGCTGCAAATAAAGCAGAGAGTATTGCATAAAATTTCCACATGATTTAAAATTTAATTCAAAATACGAATATTTATACATCCCGATAGGAATTCTTTAGCGTTTTCGGACAAGTTAAATATAAATTTTGATACATGTTTTATTTATCGTAATATTGCGATATAAATTATGGGACTTACCAAAACTGAAATCTTTACCGAAGAGCAGAACCAAATGGCTGCTTTGCTAAAAGCGATGGCCCATCCGGCCAGGATAGCCATTCTGCAGCGTATCCTGAAATCAAGCACCTGTATTTGTGGCGATCTGGTTGATGAATTGGGTTTAGCACAGGCAACCATTTCTCAACACTTAAAGGAACTTAAGAATGCTGGCATTATACAGGGCACTATTGAAGGGGTAAGCGTTTGTTATTGCATCGAACCTAAAACCTGGAAATTGCTCCAGAATCAGTTGGGTAATTTCTTCTCATCGTATAAAGGCGAACAAAACTGCTGTTAAAATTTTTTATATAAATCAATCGTTAAATTGCAATATTATGATTAATACTTCTTCTATAGATTGGAGCAGCTTCAAAACTGAACTTCAACAGCGTCCAGAATTGCTATTGCAGTTCCAATATGCTACTGATAAGTGGGTAAATGCGAATTACCACATTACTGAAATTAAACAAGCACCGATTACCTCGGTAGATTGTGGAGGCGTAATGAATGCCTGGACAGAAATTATTGTGCAGTTATGGGAGCCTGCACAAGAGGAGGAGGGCAGGGCAATGCAGGTTAAAAAAGCACTGTCAATCATAGACCTGGTAGAAAGTAAACTGGCTTTAAATCCCAAAGGTATTGTGAAAATTGAATTCGGTAATTCAGGATTTGATACCAGACAGATGTATCCTGGTGAATTTAAAGTAGAGGGTAAAAACCTGGTTATAAGCCTAATACCGGATGCTACACAATGTAAGGCGATAAACCGCGGTGGAAGTTGTGGTACAACTACAACTGGTGCAGAATGTTGTGCACCCGCTCAGCCTGAAAAAAGAAAAATTGAATTGGTGAACCTTGTTGCTGATCAAAATAGTTGTACACCAGGCAGCGGCTGTTGTTAAGAATTTAAATTTTAAAGTAATGAAAAATGTATTAGTACTCTGTACCGGAAACAGCTGCCGTAGTCAACTTGCAGAAGGATATTTAAAATATTTCGCTCAAAACAAAGCAAAAATCTATAGCGCGGGTATCGAAGTGCATGGGGTAAACCCCAAGGCAATAAAAATAATGGCAGAAGATGGGATTGATATTTCCAGTCAAGCATCAAACAACATCGAAGAATACTTTGATGTTCCTTTTGATTATGTGATTACGGTATGCGATCATGCCAGAGAAAGCTGTCCGTATTTTCCAACTCAAGCCATAAAGCTGCACCATAACTTTCCCGACCCTGCCAAAGCCGTAGGTACTGAAGCAGAAATTATGGCACAATTCAGAAGTACGAGAGATTTGGTTAAAGCTTACATCGAGAATTTTGTAAATGAAAATTTAAAAAAATAAGATGTCGGCAAATAATTGTACTCCGGTAGCTAAACGGAAACAGCTAGGTTTTTTGGACCGGTATTTAACGATCTGGATTTTCTTATCAATGCTTTTAGGTGTAGCACTGGGCTTTTTATTCCCTTCATCTGCCATATTGATCAATTCCTTTTCCAGCGGAAGCACGAACATTCCTTTAGCAATTGGATTAATTCTGATGATGTACCCGCCCTTAGCAAAAGTGAATTACCAAAACCTGGGCGAAGTATTTAAAAACACTAGGATTTTAGGGGCTTCTTTGGTTTTAAATTGGGTTATTGGACCATTTTTAATGTTTTTTCTGGCAATTATTTTTTTACATGGTTATCCCGAATACATGGTCGGTTTAATTATGGTCGGCCTGGCAAGATGTATCGCAATGGTTGTGGTGTGGAATGAACTGGCAGAGGGAAACCGCGAATATGCTGCCGGTTTGATTGCCCTCAACAGTATTTTTCAGGTATTGTTGTACAGTGTATTTGCTTATTTCTTTATCACCATTTTACCTCCTGTGTTTGGTTTAAAAGGCTTAATGGTATCTATTTCAATTTTAGAGATTGCAAAAAGCGTAAGCATTTACCTGGGTATTCCGTTTGTATTAGGCATTTTAAGTCAAAAAATCCTTATTAAATGGAAGGGAGAAACATGGTTCCGCACAATCTTCATTCCTGCAATTTCCCCTGTAACGCTAATGGCTTTGCTATTTACCATTGTGGTGATGTTCAGTTTAAAAGGAGAATTAATTGTGCAGATCCCGCTTGATGTGTTGAGGATTGCCTTACCTTTAATCATTTATTTTGTGATAATGTTTGTAATCAGTTTCTTCACAGGTAAATATTTTGGCGCTGATTATAGCAAAAGTACCGCTATTGCTTTTACCGCCACAGGCAACAACTTCGAATTGGCTATTGCTGTGGCCATTGGTGTATTCGGCATCCATTCAGGCCAGGCATTTGCCGGTGTAATTGGCCCTTTGGTAGAGGTTCCTGCTCTAATTGCTTTGGTGAATTTAGCGAAATGGTTCAGCAGGAGATATTTTAGTGTTTAAGATTTTCAATATTTAATCATAAATTAGAAATCTAAATTTAATACAAGCTCTTAATCCTGTAATCATTGAAGATATTTTATACTTTCCTATTGGGCAGCTTATTGTTATTCGATAGCTTTTCTCCAAAAACAAATACACTAAAGGAGCCAGTTGCTACTTGTTACGGGCTAAATCCTTGCGGTGCATGTTCTAACTGTTCGGCTTGTAAATACTGCAATAATGGTGGATCTTGCGGCATCTGTAGCTCGAAAAGTTCAGGATTTAAAAGTCAGTATCGCAGACCGAATAAAACTGGTAATTCTGCTTCAGTTTATGTTGGACAATGCAGGGCGTTAACCAAAAAAGGCACTAGATGCAAAAGAAGCAGCGATGGTAGCGGTTATTGCTGGCAGCATAATAAATAAAACAACACTAGCTTATCTTCATTAAACTTAATTGATATGTCCCAATTGCTAATATTGTTTTTTGTACAGTCACAGTTTATAGGTTTTGGCTTCTGGAGTATCTGGTATAGCATCTTTCATGTATCGCCAACCATACAGAGATTAGATAGGACACCTGTTTTAGTAATTAGATATACAGGGATTATTTACTTAGTTGTGAGAATGAGTACCGCCTTGTTTTATATTTACAATTCTAAGGATAGAGACAGATATATTGATTATTATTTCGGAAATGACCTGATCCATTTTTATATAGATTTGATATGGTATCTTTTATTAAGTCAATTAATTTGGATTAATTTTTTCTTAAAATCCAGATGGTATAGGCTTATTAATGGATTATTGGCTATAATTCCAATTTCTTTTATAACTAGTTTATTGGAGCGGTTCGATGGCGCTTCCCATTATCATATTTCATCACCCCGGAATTAAATATTTTTGTTTTTTATTTGATAAACTTGTGGATTTACTTAATGGCCATGTTGGTGATTAAATTTTTTATGGACAAATGGAGTAATTTAAAAATAGTTATCAGGTAATTTATCACGGATCAATTGACGATTAATCCGTGATAAACTAAATTTAAGCATTCACCTCATCAAAATTGGTGGCAGTTGCTAAATATTTCCAATTGGCCATATCTCTTTGTACATCTGCAATTTTAGCATCTGCAACCTGGTAAGCATCAGGTCCAAGGAATAAATGAATTGGCGGATTTTCGCTTTTTGCAGCTTCAATAATCACCTCAGCTGCTTTGGCCGGATCGCCAGGCTGTTGGTTATTGATGTCGTTCTGGTGTGCAGCCTGCGATTCACGTACTTCTTTATAAGCCTCAATCGGTTCATTTGGCACAGCTAAAGATCCTTCGGTTAAAAACGCAGTTCTGAAATAGCCCGGTTCCACAACTGTTGCTTTTATCCCCATTGATTTTACTTCAGCAGCCAGCGATTCGGTAAAGCCCGCTACCGCAAATTTAGTGGCGCAATAAATACCAAAACCTGGGAAATTGCCTGAAAAGCCACCAATGGATGAAATATTGAAAATGTGACCTGATTTTTGTTTTCGTAACTGAGGAAGCACTTTTCTGATCACATTTAAGGAACCGAAAACATTTACATCAAAATTCTCCCGCGATTCTTTATCGCTTAACTCTTCCAACGCACCAAGCATGCCATAGCCTGCATTGTTTACTACCACATCTACCTTTCCAAATTTGCTAATGGTCTGGCTCACTGCAGCTTCTACACTATCTTCGTTTATTAAATCAACACTGAGCGGTAAGAAGTCTTCGTGTTCACCTACAGCTTTGATTAAATCGCTTAAATTTCTTGAAGTTGCGGCTACTTTAAAGCCATTGTTTAATAATGTTCTTACTAAGGTAAGTCCCAGGCCTTTTGATGCACCTGTTACAAACCAAATTTTTTGATTTTCCATGATAATTTTTTGTATGTGTAAAATTAATTTTCGTCAAAATCTGTCGAAATTGTGATGGCTTTCCAGTCTTTAAACTCTTTTATTAAAGCCTCTACCTTATTGTTTGCCCTTTGAAAAGCGTCATTCCCTAAAAGTAAATGTAGTGGTGGATTAGGCATACTGGCCAGAGAAATCATGGCAGCTGCTGCTTTTTCCGGATCTCCGGCCTGTTGGCCATCCATTTTTAAATATTTAGCATGTACGGCCCTTACTTCTTCATATTCGGCAATAGGATTGGCTGCCAAAATCAACGAATCAGGAGTTAAGAAACTGGTTCTGAAAGCTCCTGGTGCCACAACAGTTACTTTTACACCAAATTCTTTAAGGTCTTCGGCCAATACTTCAGATAAAGCAATAACAGCCGATTTTGCTGCAGCGTAAACAGCCCAGCCTGTTGCGCCGGCAATGCCTGCAATTGATGCAATATTGATAATATGTCCAGAGTGTTGCGCCCTTAAATAAGGCGAAGCTTTTCTGATCACGTTTAATGTTCCGAAAACATTTACATCAAAACTATCGCGTGTTTCGGTATCAGTCAATTCTTCGATGCTGCCCCCGATACCATAACCGGCATTATTGATCACCACATCAATCCTTCCGAATTTTGCAATGGTGGCCTGTACTGCTTCTTCCACATTTTTTTCATCGGCCAGGTTAACAGCCAGTGGAAGGAATTTTTCTGCATTTGTATTTACAGCTTTTTTAAGTTCATCAATATTTCTTGAAGTAGCCACAACAGACTGGCCAGCTTTAAGCAATTGATTTACCAGACTTAATCCTAAGCCTTTTGAAGCCCCGGTAATAAACCAAACTTTTTTCATGCCCATAATTTTATTGTTTTTCTTAACACAAAATTACAGTACAGGTGGCTTCAGTTTATTACGTTAATCAAACGTATGATTACGAAATTCAAACAATTCGATAAGAAGTAGGAGTATGGTTGGTCAATTTTTTAAAAAAGTTATTAAAATGTGTCGGTTCTTCAAAGCCCAGGCAATAACCAATTTCCGATATATTCCAGTCGGTATGTTTTAACAGGGCCTTTGCTTCACTTAACAAACGCTCTGTGATATAGTTTGTAGTAGTTTTGCCGGTAGTTTCTTTAATAGCCCGGTTTAAATGATTTACATGCACCGAAAGTTGTGCGGCATAATCTTTTGCCGAACGCATGGTAAACCTTTGGGTAGTGGTTTCGATTGGGAATTGGCGCTCCAACAGTTCTGTAAATACTGAGGTAATGCGTGCATTGGCGTCGGTATGTCTGAATAAATTTTCTGAAGGTTCTGTTTTTAAAGCAAAATGTGTGATTTCTGTAATGTAATTGCGGAGTAGATCATATTTATAAATATAATCGGTATTAATTTCATCAAACATTTTAGCGAAAATGGCCTCAATCTGTTTGTCCTGCTGCTCATTTAAAATATATGCGGGCTTTCCACCTGGGGTAAACATAGGCAGGTCGCCTATATTTCCACGGATCTTTTCCTTGAAAAAAGCTTCAGTAAAAATACAGAAATAACCTGTTACCTCACTTTGTTTACCACTGGCAAGCTCCCAGGTATAAGGTACAAGTGGGTTGAAAAAAATTAAAGCTGTGCCGTTAATCTCAATGCTTTTATCGGCATAATGGTAAACATTATGGCCGCGGGTGAGGCAGATTTTGTAATAATCCCTGCGGTTATAGCTCATCGGCTTACTATCATCCCTTAAGCAATCTTCCAGCTTAAAAACGTTAAAGTGGCCAACACCATTCTGTAGGTTATCTGGGAGAAAACTGAATTTGTTCTGATAAAAGTCCTCAATCGTTTCTGGCTTGTTCATAAGTCAAAGTTACAAAATTCAAACCTAAAATGAATTTTCGAATTTGAAGAAACCCCATGATGTAATTAAAAGGAGATTCTTATGATAAAAATATTTGTATTTAATATACCGATCGGTATATATTTGTAACGTTAATTTCAAAGAAGATGAACAAGGCAGAAAAAACGAGAAATTTCATTGTAGAGAAAACCGCACCAATTTTTAATATGAAAGGTTACGCGGGCACTTCTTTAAATGATATCACCGCTGCTACAGGCCTGACCAAAGGCAGTATTTATGGCAACTTCGCCAATAAGGACGAAGTGGCATTGGCTGCTTTCGATTATAACCTGAAAAATGTTTTATCGAGGGTAGAAAAGGAAATTAACAAGCAAAAATACGTAAAGGATAAATTATTGGTTTACATTAATATTTATCAAAATGTGATTAGCGGTAAGGTAACAGAAGGTGGCTGTCCGATTTTAAATACCGCAATTGATGCCGATGATACCCACCCGGCATTAAGAGAAAGGGCTGTGAAAGCTGTGATTTCCTGGAAGAACAGCATTATGAAACTGGTTGAAGCTGGTATCGCTGCCAAAGAAATAAATGCTGCGCATAATGCCGAGCAGGTTGCACTTACCATTATTGCCATGGTAGAAGGGGGAATTATGATTTCAAGGTTGACCGCAAAACCTGCCCATTGGAATTTAATTATGGATTCATTAAAAAAATATGTTGATAGCCTCAGCTAAAAATTTTTAACTAAAAATATACCGATTGGTATTTTAATATGAAAAGAAGTAGAACAATTACCTGGGAAGACCCCATGGATGGCGCAAAAGAAGCCATGCAAATGGATGGAATTGCTTATTTACAAGCCATGAGCGATCATAAACTTCCTTTGCCACCGCTTCTGCATACATTAGATTTTAGTGTTAGCCTAATTGAAGCGGGAAACGTAGTTTTTGAATTTACGCCTCAGGAATTTCATTACAACCCGATTGGCACCGTGCATGGTGGGGTAATCACCGCTATTTTGGATTCGGCTATGGGTTGTTCGGTCCATTCACTTTTACTTGCCGGTAAAGGCTATACCACTTTAGAGCTGAAGGTAAATTTCCTGAAAGCCATTACCGTAAAAACCGGGAAACTAAAAACCCTGGGTAAGGTGATCAACCTCGGCGGCCGTACCGCTTTAGTAGAAGCACAATTACTTGATGAGAATAATATTGTCTATGCTCACGCAGTGAGCACTTGTTTAATCTTAAAATTTTAAAAAAAATATAAAATGAAAACTTCACAAAATACCGTTTTATTGATCGGCGGCACCGCTGGCATTGGTTTAGAAATTGCCAAACAATTAACTGCTTTAAACAACCATGTCATTATTACCGGCAGAAACCGGGAACGACTGGACGCAGTTGCTGCATCACTCCAAAATGTTACCACTATTCTATCTGATGTAAGTAAGGCCGCAGATGTAGATCTATTGGTAGAAAGAATCAAAGCTGAATTTCCTCAATTGAATATCGTGATCAATAATGCGGGTAGGGCAATTCTTTACAATCTGGCCGATCCAAACCAGGATGCTTTTACTAATGCTGAAGATGAGATGCTTACCAATTACCTATCTATCATCAGGATTAACCAAAAGTTATTGCCTGTTTTGTTAGCACAGGAATCATCTGCAATTGTTAATGTCTCATCAATTGTGGCTTATGTCCCGGGAATAAGTTTGCCTACCTATGCAGCCAGTAAAGCCGCACTTCATTCGTATAGTACTTCATTAAGATTAAGTTTAGAGGAAACGCCTGTAAAGGTTTTTGAATTGATGCCTCCTTTGGTAGATACTGAATTTTCAAAAGAAATAGGTGGACACAATGGTATCAAACCATCTGTTGTAGCAGATGATTTATTGGCTGCCTTGGCCAATGACGAATATGAAATTAGGGTGGGCGATACGGCAAAGATATACGAATTGTTCAGGCAGTCGCCCATTGATGCTTTAAATGTAATGAATGCCAGCAGAAAGGCCGCGATTGATTCTATCCAGCATTAACTTCTAATAACAGGCAAGGATTTCCTTTGCTTTTATTATGACATTTTTCACCGCAGGAATGTTTACTTTCGCGGCAATAAGTGTAAAAAGCTCAAATGATCAAATCTATTACATGGTGTGGTCATTTGAGCTTCGTGACTAAAAAAAATAAAATGAAAAGAGTAGTAGTAACAGGTTTGGGCGCTATAACCCCGCTTGGCAATACTGTTGAGCAGTTTTGGCAGCAGATTTTAGCTGGTAAAAGTGGTATTGGCCCGATTACAAAATTTGATCCGGCTAAGTTTAAAACGCAATTTGCAGGCGAAGTAAAGGATTTTAATCCTGAAGAATACCTGGAGAAAAAAGAAATTAAAAAGTACGACCTTTTTACGCAATATGCGATTGGCTCGAGTGATCAGGCAATAAAAGATGCAGGGTTGGATTTCGGTAATATGAACGATGACCAGCTAGCCGAAGTTGGGGTAATTTGGGCAACAGGGAACGGCGGCATTGGTACTTTTGAATCGCAATTGGAAGAATTTCATGCCGGAGATGGAACACCAAGGTTTAATCCTTATTTCATTCCTAAAATGATTGTTGATATTGCCGCCGGAGCGATTTCTATCCGCCATAAACTACGCGGACCGAATTATTGTACGGTTTCGGCATGTGCTTCATCAAATACTGCAATTATTAATGCTTTTGATACCATCCGTTTAGGTAAGGCAAACGTAATGATAGCTGGTGGTTCGGAGGCGGCCCTGACCAAATCATCATTTGGAGGATTTAATGCTGCCCAGGCTTTATCTAAAAATAACGAGGATCCGCAAGGTGCGTCCAAGCCTTTTGACAAAGACAGGGATGGTTTTGTGATGAGCGAAGGTGCTGGGGCCCTGGTTTTAGAAGAACTGGAACATGCTTTACAACGTGGTGCGCATATTTATGCTGAAATTGTTGGTGGTGGAATGGCTGCAGATGCCTATCACCTTACCGGAACGCCACCTGATGGGATAGGTGCTGCTTTGGGGATGACAAAAGCATTAAAGGATGCAGGCATTACTGCAGATAAAATCGATTATATTAATGCACATGCCACTTCAACCGGTTTAGGCGATTTAAGTGAATTACAGGGAATTAATACTGTTTTTAATGGGCTACCCGTGGTAATTGGTGCAACTAAATCCATGACAGGTCATTTATTGGGCGCTGCCGGTGCCGTTGAGAGTTTAATCAGTGTTTTATCCATCAGGGATAATGTAATTCCACCTACCATTAACACTAAAAATCTTGACGAAAACATTCCGGAAGGACTAAAGATTGTATTGGCTGAGCCGATTAAAAAAGAAATCAATTATGTACTAAATAACACTTTTGGTTTCGGTGGGCATGCAGCGAGTACTATTTTTAAAAAATATAAAGCTTAGTAGCCTGAACTCGATAATTATTTAGTGAAAAATTGCTTTATAAATACCACTGACTAGGCCGATTCGTCATGCTGAATTCATTTCAGCATCTTTTTAGCAGGAAAGACCCTGAAATAAATTCAGGGTGACGAGCGCTTTAAACTAAAAATCCAATTTAAGCTGCTAAAAGGTAATATCAATTATCGAACTCAGATTAGTATTTATAGATCATATATTAACTTGATTTACAGGTCTTAGTATATGCTAAGACCTTTTTTTGTGGGTTCTTTTGGTCCTTCCTTATCTGACAGCTATCCTGAAGGGATAATGGAACGATACAAAAAAGCACAGGTAAAAATTATTTACCTGTGCTTATTCTTTAATGTACGGTGTACCGGGGCAAATTAGGGTAAAACTATGCCTGCAAATCGGCCATTATTGTTTTAATCTTTTCTCCAAGTTGCGCGTTAACTGCATCAAAGTCTTTTCTGTCAGCCAAAGGTGCATTAACACTGCAGTAGAATTTAATTTTTGGTTCTGTGCCGCTCGGACGTGCAGAAACAATACTGCCATCTTCGGTAATAAACTGTAAAACGTCAGAAGTTGGATAGTCCAATTTAGTTACTTTACCTGTTGCTAAATCAGTTTCCTGGCTTAGTTCGTAATCTTTCAATACCGAAACTTTAGATCCGCCTAAACTCGCAGGAGGATTTTCTCTGAATTTAACCATCATCGCTTTAATTTCTTCGGCTCCTGATTTGCCTTTTTTGGTTAACGAAACTAAATCTTCTTTGTAAAGGCCATATTCTACATACATGTCAAGCAATGCATTATATAAGCTCGCACCTTTATCTTTGTAATAGGCTGTCATTTCCGAAATGAAAGCAGCAGAAACCACGGCATCCTTATCACGTACCAGGTCACCGATCAGGTAACCATAACTCTCTTCTCCACCTCCGATAAAGTATTTTTTACCTTCCAGTTCTGTCATTAACTGGCCAATGTATTTAAATCCTGTTAACGTATTATAATAGGTTACATTTTTCTTTTTGGCAATCTCTTCGATCAGGTTGGAAGTTACAATGGTTTTTACAATAAACTGGTTTCCATCCAATTTACCACTGTCTTGCCAGGCTGATAACAAATAATTGATCAGTAAACTACCGGTTTGGTTACCGTTAAGCAATACCCAATTGCCATTATTATCTTTTACGGCAATACCTACACGGTCAGCATCAGGGTCAGTTGCCAATACCAGGTCGGCATCAATTTCCTTTGCCTTGTTCATGGCCAAAGTCAAAGCTTCTTTTTCCTCCGGATTAGGATATACTACCGTAGGGAAATTTCCATCCGGTCTGCTCTGCTCTTCCACAATGGTTACATTGGTGAAACCAAATTGTTCAAGTGCTTTAGGCACCAGGGTGATACCTGTTCCGTGGATAGGAGAGTACACAATTTTTAAATCGTGCTGTCTTTTAATGGCCTCCGGAGAAATAGAAAGTGCAGTAATGCCATCAAGGTAAGCTTTATCTACATCCTCGCCAATGAGTTGGATATTGGCATCTACACGGTCAAATTTAACCTCGTCTATACTTTTAATTTTATTTACCTCATCAATCACCAGTTTATCGTCAGGAGAAGTAAACTGACCACCATCGGCACCATAAGCCTTATAGCCGTTGTATTCTTTAGGGTTATGTGATGCTGTTAGCATTACCCCGCTTTTACAACCAAAATAACGTACTGCAAATGACAGTTCCGGTGTTGGTCTTAAGGCAGAAAAGAAATAAACTTGGATACCGTTAGCAGAGAAAACATCTGCTGTAATTTTAGCAAAATAATCAGAATTATTACGGCTATCGTGGGCAATGGCCACGCTGATTTTTTCACCAGGATATTTGTTATTTAAATAATTGGCAAGCCCCTGTGTGGCAGTACCAATGGTATATTTGTTGATGCGGTTGGAACCTGCGCCCATAATGCCGCGCAAGCCACCTGTACCAAATTCTAAACTTTTATAAAATGCATCAGTTAATTCGGTAGTTGCATCTTTATCTACAAGGGCCTGTATTTCTGCCTTGGTATTTTCATCATAATTCCCACTTAACCACTGATTGATTGTGGTTTGCGTTGACTGGTCAATTGCTTGCATTGAGCTGTTTATTTAATTTAATTTCTGGTGTTGAACAAATTTTAACGGATGATGTTTGGTTTAAAGCCATTTATTTTAATCCATCCAAATTTTATTTTGTTGAGGGTGTTGCTTTTAAGCTGCTTTTGCTTATTTTCACGCCCCGATACAATAATAAAAAAAATTACATATTCCAGTATTAAAAATGAAAATATTAAAATTTGGGGGTACTTCTGTAGGTAGTCCCGAGCGCATGACGAAGTTGTTGGATATTATTAATCCAAATGAAGAGCAGATTGTAGTTTTATCGGCCGTGTCTGGTACTACAA
This sequence comes from Pedobacter vanadiisoli, assembly GCF_042684385.1. Taxonomy (NCBI): domain Bacteria; kingdom Pseudomonadati; phylum Bacteroidota; class Sphingobacteriia; order Sphingobacteriales; family Sphingobacteriaceae; genus Pedobacter; species Pedobacter vanadiisoli. The sequence continues at coordinate 98,787 of NZ_JBHULL010000005.1, forward strand.
ATAGTTTAGTAGAAATTGCAAATTATTTTTTAGCTGGAGATAAGAAGAAGGGAAGCGAGTGCGTCGAAAATCTGTATCAAAAATATAAAACTTTTGTTGTTGAATTATTACCTGCTGCTGAGTTTCATGAGCAGGGAAATGAAGTGATCGATTATCACTTTGGCTTCTTAGCAGGCTTAGCGAATGATATTTTCACTTCAATTGAAGAAAAAGTAGTGTTGGCACAAGGTGAGTTATTGTCTACAACTTTATATCATATTTATTTAAAATCAATCGGTGTTCCATCGGTATTGTTGCCGGCGCTCGATTTTATGAAAACGGATGAAGACAATGAGCCTGATATTCCTTTTACCACCAAACATTTAACGCCTTTACTTGAGCAGCATAAAGATAATAAGTTGTTCATTACCCAGGGATACATCTGCCGTAACAGTTTTGGCGAAGTAGACAACCTACGCCGTGGGGGAAGCGATTATACCGCATCTTTGTTAGGTGCTGCAATTCTGGCTGAGGAAGTTCAGATCTGGACAGATATCGACGGCATGCACAACAACGATCCGCGTATCGTGAAAGGTACTAAGCCTATTGCTCAGTTATCTTTTGATGAAGCAGCTGAGTTGGCATATTTTGGTGCAAAGATTTTACACCCCCAATCTGTTTTCCCTGCACAGAAATATAAAATTCCTGTTCGTTTATTAAACACCATGGAGCCTTCTGCTGCTGGGACTTTGATTACACACGATAGCGAAAAAGGAAAGATCAAATCAATAGCAGCCAAAGATGGCATTACAGCAATCCGCATCCAATCGAGCCGTATGTTGTTAGCCTATGGTTTCTTACGTAGGGTTTTCGAGGTTTTTGAGCGTTATAAAACCCCAATTGATATGATTACCACTTCGGAGGTTGCCGTATCTTTAACCATCGATGAAACCGCTCATTTGCCACAGATTATAGCAGAACTGGAAAGCTTCGGAACAGTTGAAGTAGATACCGATCACAGCATTGTATGTGTGGTAGGCGATTTCGGTTCGGAAAAACATGGTTTTGCCAGCAGGGTTTTGGAAAGCTTAAAACACATTCCGATTCGCATGATTTCTTATGGTGGAAGTAACTATAATGTATCGCTTTTGATTTTGAGCGAATATAAAACCGAAGCTTTAAGGAGCCTGCATAACAGGCTATTCGAATAAGAGGAAAAAGGCTCCGATAACAACCAGCAGGCCGATTAGGAAATGAAAAAATAAAAAGCTTGCTGGTAATAATCCATTTTTATGTTTTTTGTAGGAATTGAATAATCCCGCAGAGAGAATAAGAATAATAAATATGGCAGCCGCGATCTTCATTTTTTGATAAATAAAAGAAACAATACAATAAGAAGTAAAACAATAAAAAACCTGATTTTTCCATTGTATTGCTTCCGGGTAATTCTTCCATGCTTCAAATCCAGGTAGTTACCTAAATAAATTAGCCCAAAGAATAAAATTAAAATTATAATAAGGAATCTGAACATGTTCGCCGATAAAGATATATCAAAGTTTAACAATATTGAAACGCCTTTTTACTACTATGATACCGATCTGTTACAGGAAACCTTGCAAACCTGTGCAGCTGCTGCAGCTCCGTATAAATTCCATATCCACTATGCATTAAAGGCAAATTTCAATGCTGTACTGTTAAACCAGATCAAAGAAATCGGTTTCGGTGCAGATTGCGTGAGTGCCGGGGAGGTGAGAAGGGCTGTTGAGGTTGGTTTCGACAATAAAAAAATCGTATTTGCCGGAGTCGGTAAATCAGATAAAGAAATAAATGAAGCACTTGATCTTGATATTTTCTGCTTTAATGTAGAATCTATCCAGGAACTGGCAGTGCTTAACGAACTTGCCGGTAAAAAAGGCAAAATAGCCCAGGTAGCCATCCGCATCAATCCTAATGTTGATGCGCATACCCACCATAACATTACTACAGGCCTGGATGAAAATAAATTCGGAATCAACTCCTGGGATTTGACAGAATGTGCCGAAACTTTAAAAGCTTCGCCAAACCTGAAATTTATCGGTATCCACTTTCATATCGGTTCGCAGATTACCAACCTGGATGTATATAAAAATCTTTGTGTACGTGTAAATGAATTTGCAGCCTGGTTTGAAGATAAAGGATTTAACCTTAAGGTATTAAATGTTGGTGGTGGCTTAGGCATCGATTATTACCATCCTGATCATCAAATTCCTGATTTTGAATCTTATTTTAAGATTTTTAATGAGTTTTTGACGGTTAAACCCGGTCAGGAAGTACATTTCGAGCTGGGAAGAGCATTGGTAGGGCAATCGGCTTCATTAATTACGCGGGTACTGTACATTAAAAACGGAAAGAAGAAGAATTTTGTCGTTTTAGATGCAGGTATGACCGAATTGATGCGCCCAGCCTTATATCAGGCTTATCATAAAATCGAGAATCTTTCAAAAACTCCAAACTCCGAACCCAAAACTTCAAACTTGGTTAAGTACGATATAGTAGGGCCAATCTGTGAAAGTACCGATTGTTTTGGCAAAGAAGTAGAACAACCTGAATCTTTCAGGGGTGATATTTTTGCCATCCGCAGTGCTGGTGCTTATGGAGAAGTAATGGCTTCAAAATACAACTTAAGAGATGCAATAAAATCGGTTTATAGCTACGAGATATAGTTAACCATTTTAAAAAAAGATCGTCATTTCGAGCGAAGTGCAACGGAGTCGAGAAATCTGTCTCGAGATAGATCTCCCCGCTCCACTGCGTTCCGGTCGAGATGACGGTTTTCTATTAAATCGTCTCCAGGTACAGTTTCTGAAGATCAACGGCTGAAATATCTTTAGCATCCAGGGTGTGCACAAGAGATCCCTGCCGCATAATTCCAATCCTGGTCCCTACGTTTACCGCGTTAAAAATATCATGTGTGGCCATAAAAACACTCCGGCCATCCTGCGAAAGTTGCTTTACAATTTCACTAAACTCATTAGTTGCCTTAGGATCAAGACCGCTCGTTGGTTCATCCATCAAAATAACCCTGGCATTTTTAGCTACTGCAATGGCTATACCTACCTTTTGCCGCATGCCTTTGCTGTAATTGCCCAGCCTTTTATGAAAAGCATCAGGCTGAAGACCAGCTTGAAGCAAAAATGCCTCAAGCTCATTTATCTTGTAAGTATAGCCGGCAATACGGCTAAAAAAATCGAGATTTTCAATGCTACTCAGGTGGCCATAAAGCATTACTACTTCTGGAATGTAGGCTAAAAACTGTTTGGTTTGCTCATTGTTGGGGCTAACCAATATATTGTTTATTCTGGCTTCGCCACTACTGGCCGCTGTAAAGCCAAGAAAAAGGTTGATGGTAGTGGTTTTGCCCGCACCGTTCTGTCCAAGCAAACAAAATACTTCACCAGCCTCTACCTTTAAATTCAGGTTATTTAAGGCAACGTGGTCCTGGTATTTCTTGGTTAATCCAATCGCTTCTAACATATCAAAAACTAAAATTTTACGCCCAAAGAAAGCCTGATGGTAAAAGGCTCGCCCTCTATAAAGAAATAATTATTGCCCGGATAAGGGAAATCAGTAGTAATATCGCCTGAAGCCATATAACGTTTGTTGGTTAAATTATCGGCAATAAGCCTGAACATATATTTAGGATTGCTAAAACTCAACCCTGCATCAAATTTGGTATAATTGGGCAAGTACGTATCGCGCTGGCTAATAGCTGAAAGTTTGATAATGGTGGTTTGGCCTGCGCTGATTGAAATTTTGTTATAGCCTTTTAAAGGAATGCTGTATTGCAACCAGGTATTAAACACCTGTTGAGGCACATCGGGCATTTTCTGGCCAACAATTGAAGGATCATCGGCTGTAGGATTTAGGTTATTCTCTTTGGTAACTTTGGCATCTACATAAGTGTAATTGGTAATCAGTGAAAGGCAATCGGTAATATTTCCGATTACGTCAACTTCAAAACCATTGCTCACTACTTCGCCTAACTGAAGATAATAGGCAATTGCCCCTGCAGAGGCGGCATAATTCCTGAAATCTCTTGCTGCTACATTCCTTTTTACCGTATGGAAACCATTTATTGTTGTCAACAAACGACCATTAAACCAGTTCTTTTTAAGTCCAAGTTCAAGGTTGGTGCCTAATTCAGGTTCAACAGACTTTGATGCTGTAACCGTTTTTTGTCCGGCCTGCGGACCATCAACAGTTTCGGTAACTACCTGACCTGTTTTGGGCACAAAGGATTGGTCAAATAGAAAATAAACGGAAGATGTAGAATCAGGCATAAAACTTAATGCAACCCTGGGCGAAAAAGCATGTTGTTTATAATAGTCGGGCACACGCGGACCCCTGGTAGTGGTTAAAATATTGCGGTTGCGGTAATCTGTATAACGCGCACCAACAGTGAGTAGAAATTTATCCAATGCGATATTGTCATAAATATAAGCTGCAGAATAGTGGATGTGATTTTCCTGCCTGATTGATCTTTTGGTAATGCTTACCGTATTCGGGTCTATATAAAAATTAGGATTATTCCTGTCAAATGGAGAAGAAATGGTGCCGTAATAGGTAGATAAAGAGTCGTTTCCTTTAGTGTAATCACTTCCGATCAGTAAATTATGCTTAAATGCACCGGTTTTAAATTTTCCTGATAAAAACAGATTGGTATTATAAGTTTCGCCCAACAGGTTTGAGTTGCTTGCAATGCGGTTGGTTTTGCCCTGATCGTTAAAACTGATGGATGTTCTGTTATTTGCCGATACCATATACCATTGGTTGGCTGGCGATTTGACAAGATTTGACTGGGAAGTAAGTTGCCAGTTCTCGTTGAACTTATGAACGGCACTAAACCTGAACGTATGGGTTTGCGAAACACTCAATGGCAATCCGATGCCTGCACTGAAATTTAGACCGACCGGATCCTGTAATATATCTTTATCCTGGCGTAATTTGTTAATGGATGAGCCGTTTTTAACCTCTCCACGGATATAATTGTATTCAGCAATGAGGTAAGTGCGGGGACTGAAATTGTATTGAAGCACGGGTGCAAATACATATTTGGTGGTTTTCATGTAATTCAGGTACGAATCCTGGTGCTGAAACGCCGTATTAAAACGGTAAGAAAAGCCTTTGCTTTTTAAAGCACTTCCAATATCTGCAGTAGCGCGCAAAAGATTATAATTACCACCTGTAAGCTGTACATTCAATAGTTTTTCCTTTGGCGATTTGGTCACAATATTTAAAGTCCCTCCGGGTTCTCCTAAAGCACTTATAAAGCCTGCCGGACCTTTAATAAATTCAAGGTTTTCGATTAATGATTCATCATCTAGCGTTGCGCCCAAAACCAGGCGGTTTGGCATACCATTAATTGTGGTAGCAGCATTAAATCCCCTTACTTTTATAGAAGCAGAATTATCAAAAGGAGAGCTGTTATAACCAAAATAAACACCACTGGCGTTTCTGGCCATATCTTTTAACTGCAATGCACCCTGTTGCTGTATCAGGGCTGAAGAAATACTGATGATATTCTGTGGCATCTGCAACAGCGGGACCTGCATCCTTAAGGTGTTAGATAGGGTATCTTTTTTAAGTTTAATGGCTTTCTGACCATCAATGCGCACTTCGTTAAGCTGGCGTGTTTTTATAACAGAATCCTGCGTTGATCTATTCCGTTTTTCATGTTGTGCAAAAACATGTTGTACCGAAATAAATAAGAGTAAAATCAGGTAAAGTGTTTTCTTCATTTTTTGTGTGATTGGGATGTATTATCGTTTAAATTATATTTTAACAATGATTTTCCTGGAAAGGAACATGATGCAGAAACTGATGCCGGAGAGGTATAAAATACTTGTAACAATTTCCCGGTATTTATTTTTTGAATACTTAAGTTTAAATTGAGGTAAATCTTTTAAATCATTTAAGCTTAATTTTTTATCAGAAATAATATAGCCGGTCATAAAATCAACCCATGTTTTTTGAAAATCGTTTACCTGTCTTTGGTAAGAGAGATAATCGTTAAGGCCTGTACCAGCTACTCTATTCAGTAGGTATTGTGTTTTAATTGCCGGGTTAAACCAGCTCAAACATAGATTGGCTTCGTTTTGTGCAGCAGGATACCGGTTGTAGTTTTCAATAGCCCTGGTCATACGCCTGCCCAAAAGATCGTAATAAGCTGCAAAGCGTTTATTACTGGTCTCGCTTGTATCTGCTGCTTCCCTTAAAGGTTTGTATTTAGGATTGTTCAGGTAAAAGGTATCGATTAATAATTTAGGTGGTATGGCCCAAATGGCTTCACTGTTTTCTCTCAAAGCCACTGCAGCCCCGGTTTTTAAAGGAATGGGGTAGTACAAGCGTACAACTGTGTTGCATAAAGCCGGTAATAAGATCAACAGGGTGCACCACAAGCCCAAGAGATACAGTGCATTATGCACGGAACTTTTCCCCAGCCTCAATATAAAAAAGGTAACAGCAAACCAGAAGAAAAGATAAGCACTGGTGATCAACAGCCAAAATACAGCTGCACCAAGATCAAATGGAATAAGTGAGGCAGAACTGATAAATCCAATGATACTCAATAGCCAAACCATTAAGCCAACCAGGAGAAAACGAAAAACGAGTTTGTAACCGATAATCTTCCCGAAATAGATTCCCTGTAATGAAAGTAATTTATCGGTCTGTTGCTCTTTCTCTTTAGACCATGTATTGTAGCTTAATGCAATGGCCAGTATAGGTAGCAGGAAAATAATCACATAAGCCAGATCAAAATTTCCCGAAGCTAACAGTTCCGGATTTGAGATTTCAGCATTAGAACCCTGCATAAAATTGCGTCGGCGGGTAATCACATCATAATAAGGTTGCAGGTCACTTTGACCGATCGATAAAATACTTATTGATTGAGGTTTATATACGGCATTTAAAGGATTTTTATACTCAATTACCGAAGGAATGCCAGCCTGATTAAACAGGATTTTACCGTCAGCAGTGGTGGTATCTGCCGAAAAAGCGGCCTCTATTTCTTTATATTTTTTTTGATATCCGTTTTCCAGGCTGTCTATTGTTGCCAACTGCTTTTCAGTGAAATGGTAGCCGTAGTAAATGCTATAAATTCCGGTCAGGAAGAAAAAACTGATCAATAACAGGATAAATTTTTGCCTGGCAAGCAGTCTGAGTTCAAATAAAAAGATGGTTTTAAGCAGCTGCATAATGATAGGCTAAATAACGTGAAGCAATAAACTGAAGAGACAATACAAGGATCAAAATCCAGCCCGCAAGTGATAAAAAAGCTACCTTTCTTAAATTTAATACCTGGCTAAGCTCAGGCAGTTGATATTTAAAATCTTTAAGCTGGCTATAGTATTCCGGACCAACAATATATTCGCCCTTAACACCCTTACCATGCATGGCCAGTTGCATGTTCAGCCGTCTGATGAGCTCGTTACGGTAAGTTTGTGCCTGCTTAAAGAATTGTCCGTGATGGTAGAAATCAGATCCTGCCAAAGCCATCGATAAACGCTTTGTAGATAGAAAAGGATCGAAAATACCAGCTATAGTTAAAAAATGTTGTTGTTGATCAAAGCTCTTTTCGACTGATTTAAAATAATGATTAAAGGCCATGCTTCGGTAATCTTCATTAAACTGAAGTGTTAAACCATTGATATTAAAAGGTAATGCCGCAACACTGTCTACCCGATATTTTTTTAACAAGCTATTAATGTAGCGCTCGCCGCGTACTGCATAAGGATCGTTTCCGTTTAAACCCTTTCTATAGCCCTGTTCAACCAGGTCGCTAAAAGCAGCGCGCGACATTAATGGATAACTTCGGTTTGCAATGCCCGTAATTATTTTGGGAAAGATGATCCCGGTAAAAATCCATAGGCATAAAGCCATTAACAATGCCTTGCCAGAGTGGCTGCTGATGGCTGAAATAAGCGTGCCGGCTAAGGAAATGATTAGGAAATACAATAAAAAAGTAATCAGGATCCATCCCAATCTGGGCAGTAAGAGGGCAGAATCGGATGAAGATAAAACTGCAGCAGCCATCAATATAAAAACAGGCAGCACAATCGCTGCAATGAGCAGGTAATTAGCCCAAACTTTTGTCCAGATAATCTTTCGGCTACTCAGGCCCTGGGCTAAAAGCATTTTAAGTGTTCCGTTTTCCTTTTCATTGGTAATGCTGGTAGATGTATTGAACAGTAGAAATAGGGGGATTAGTAATTGTAGAATAAGCGCAAAGGTGAGTTTCCCGAAACGCATGGCTGTATCATTATTTACTGCTTCGTCATCGCTGATTTCGTGCTGTATATGGGCTTCAACCCGGTAGCTACTGCCTGTAAAATCGTTAATGCCTGTGTCAAAAGCGTTCAGCAGGTTAACGGGCTTAAACAGGTAGGTTCCGAAATGACCTGCATCATGCGGATTTCGTTGCTGGTGTTCCCATTGTTGCCTGAAAAGTGTATTTGCAGCCTGGCGTTGCTTATGATCAGTCTGATAATTTAAAATTGTGCATATAGTGGCAGCTATAAACAATACCCATATCATAATAGTAGAAATTATAACCGTCTTATTCCGGTAATTCAGCAATAATTCTTTTTTGATCAGCATTAACCAATCAGCAAAATCCTTTTTATGCATCTGAAATTTTATGATTTTTTAATGCATCAAAGTTGCATTATATTTTACATATTTGCAACTATATTGCATTTACAAATTTTCTTTACGCCATGTTTAAAGATTTTATCCGTAGAAATAAGTACCCGTTTTATAAGCAGCCCGATGCAATGGATTGTGGCCCGGTTTGTTTAAAAATGGTTGCAGCTTATTATGGCAAAAATCTTTCCATGCAGTATTTAAGGAAGCTGTGCCGGATAGGCAAGCAGGGAACAAGCCTGCTCGATCTTATCGATGCTGCTGATAACATAGGCTTTAAAACCCTTGCTGCTGAACTGCCTTTTAATAAACTCGGCAATGTTCCATTGCCCAGTGTATTACACTGGTATAAAGAACATTATGTTGTTCTTTATGAAGTAAAAGATCACTACGTTTATCTGGCCGATCCCGCTTTAAGCAGTAAGGTTAAACTCAGTATTGAGGATTTTTTAGCTGGCTGGGCAATCAGCACAGAAAATAAGACTGGAAGGGTTTTGTTGCTGCAGCCCGATCATGCTTTTGATGATTTAAAAGAAGTCCCTGAGCATAAAACTTCGCTATGGTCATTGCTGCCTTACCTCAAAATGCACCGTAAAGGCTGGTTGCCGATACTGGTGAGTTTAGTACTGGCCAGCGGCTTTTCGCTTATTATCCCCTTACTTACGCAGATGGTGGTTGACGAAGGCATTCGTGCAAAAAATACGAACCTGCTTCTGCTTATATGCATTGGTCAGTTAATGCTTTTTTCGGGCCGGATGCTGATGGATTTTATGCGTGCGCGGATATTGTTTCGGATTGGAGCCAGAACCAGCATCATCATGCTAAAAGATTTTTTGGCCAAATTAATGAAACTGCCTTTTTCTTTCTTTGATAACCGCCAGGCAGGCGATAATATGCAAAGGGTAAATGATAACCAGCGCATAGAAGAGTTTTTAACTAATTTTCTTATCAATTTTATTCTTTCAGCTATTACCTTATTGGTACTTGGTGGGGTATTATTTTACTATAACTGGCAGATATGCCTGCTTTTCATTATAGGGGCAGGGATCAGCATCTTGTGGTCCAACTCTTTTCAGCAGAAACGTAAAATCATCGATCAGAAGAAGTTTAAAGTGCTTTCTGCCAATCAGCAATTGCTTTTGGAAATTTTTTATGCCATGCAGGAAATCAAACTCACCGGCAGCGAAGAAGATAAAAAAGACCTTTGGGAAAGCCTTCAGGATCAGTCGTTTGATTTAAAGCTTGAAGCGCTTCAGCTCGATCAGCGCATGCAAGGCGTGGGTTCTTTTATCAATGAGGTAAAAAACGTATTGATCACTTACGCTGCAGCGATGCTGGTGATCAATGATCAGATTACACTGGGCGGTATGCTTGCCGTTACTTATGTGTGCGGTCAGCTTAATGCGCCGGTAAATCAGCTGGTCGAATTTTCGAGGGTATCTCAAAACACCAAATTCAGTTTAATGCGGATGGAGGAAGTTCAGCAAGAAGAGGAAGAAGACCTCGAACAGAAAGAAGAATTGAAAAACCCTGGCCCGGTTGATATTTCACTGAAAAAGGTTTCTTTTCAGTACGGCAGCAGGCATTCTGCTTTTGTTTTGAAAAATATAGACCTCTTCATTCCAGCCCGCAAAATTACAGCGATTGTGGGCACGAGCGGTAGCGGTAAAACAACACTCATTAAGCTCTTATTGAAATTTTATGGCTTAACAGGGGGCGAAATAAGCCTTGGACAACAAAATTTAGCTCAGGTGAATGCGAAATCATGGCGGAAACATTGTGGGGTAGTTATGCAGGATGGTTACGTATTTATGGATTCTATTGCGAATAACATTTTTGCAGGCGCGGTTACAAAAGATTACGAAAGGCTTTATGAGGCTGCTAAAATGGCTAATATGCACGATTTTTTCTCTTCAATGCCATTTGGTTACGACACTGTGGTTGGCAGGGACGGTTATGGGCTTAGCGAAGGACAGAAGCAACGTTTGTTAATTGCCAGGATGATTTACCGTAATCCCGATTATGTATTCCTGGATGAAGCCACCAACGCACTTGATGCACAGAATGAGCGATCGATCGTAAATAACCTGAATACTTTTTTTAAAGGCAAAACGGTGCTGATTGTAGCACACAGGTTAAGTACCGTTAAACATGCCGATCAGATTATCGTGTTGCACCAGGGCGAAATCCAGGAGCAGGGTACCCATGAAAGTTTGCTTCTTAAAAAAGGAAGCTACTATAAGCTGATCAAAAACCAACTCGAACTAGGCAAATAAATACCTAATTAATATGAGCTTACAGATTTTTTCTTATTCATTGGTGCGCTATGCCGGATTACACCATCAACTTTTTGACAATTTGAAGTTTAATGATACTGAAAAACTGCTGAAATCCTTAAGAGCGCTCATTGATGAAAAAGAGCAGTTAAAAAACAGCTTTTGTGATGCTTTATATCCGATCATTACTGAACAGCAAGATGATAAAGTAAGACAGCAGTTGATTAATATTAAGAGGCAGATATTCAATGATAAAAAGATAAATATTGAGCATATTATTCACTTGCCTCAGGCGGTAAGAAATGATCTAAAAAGTTACCTGGATAAAGCTAAGGAGCTGGCGTTTTTATTAGAAGAAAAGACATTAAAATTTGAAGCAGAACAGGATCAGAACCGGAAATGGATGCAGCAAATGGCACTCCATCCAGAACTGCAGAACGGGCTCTTGCTTTCCAGTCCGCTGCTTTACGAACAGTTGAAAAGTTTTGTAAAAAAAGACAGTCAGGTTTTTAAACAAAAGGAGCAGCGTATCCTGTTCAGTTTGCTTAGGTATCTCAGCAGGATGGCTTTTAAAACCTCGCCTTTTAGCAGTTTCACCTATACAGGGTTAATGACTTTAGAGCAGTCGGGTACATCTGAAAGTCCTGCAGCTGCCGTGCAGGTTAAAAGCCGGTTAAAATTAAACAACTCCATATTCGAATATCTTAAAGCCATTATCAAAAAGCATCCCTTATTAAATGAGCATTTGTTTGTTAAATTAAATTTAACGGCAGAAATAAAGGGAGATAAGATCTGTTTTCTAAGCAATTTCAATAATATCGAATCTTTTCAGCAGATCAATGCAAATTCCTTGCAATTAATTGTATACCAACATCTTGAAAGTTGTCACAAACCTGTTAACCTGAAAAATCTGATCGATCAATGTGCCGTGTATTTGGAAAATCCCAGTCACGAAAGCATAAAGATTTACCTGATCAAGCTGGTTGAAAGCGGCATGCTTGAAATGGATCCCGGATTTTCCGGGATGGATGAGCATTGGGACGATAAGCTATTGCTTTTTCTCAAAAACTTAGAAAGTGAAGAACCCTCGGTTTTAGCGATCATTTCGCTTTTTGAAAGCCTAAAAGATTATGGAACAGTATACCAAAGCACCAATCTTATTGAGCGGTTTAATCTTCTACAGCAAGCCGAGAAGCAGCTGAATACCGTTTTTGCAGAACTGCAGAATGAAGCTGGTCTTCCTTTGTATAACGCCACATCAGATGGAAAATTGGCAGCTGAACCTCCAGAAATAACTAATTTTTCAATGCATCAATTTGTACCTTATTATTTTTCGGCGAGGCATATTTTTTACGAAGATTGTTTTATTTCAGAGAATTTGGTGCTTCCGGCTCAACCCGTTAAAGATTTTGTAGCGAAAATCGATGAACTGATCAGTTATTTGCTTCCGCTCGATGTAATGCGGAAAGAAAGGGAAAAAATGATCAGTTTCTTTCTAAAACAATATCCAAATGATGATGCCTTAGCTTTGACTACTTTTTATAAAGACTATTATCTATACGTTAAAAAGCCCGAAAAAGAACATAAAACGGAAGAAGAACATGATTTTTTAGCACTCAGACATTGGAAAGAGGCTGTTTTAACAAAAATTGCCCAATTAGATCATGCCAGCGAAGATCTGATCAGGTTTAATGCCGATTTTTTTGCTGATCTGCCCAAAAGCCAAAATTTGGCTCAAAAATCATCGCTGGGTATGTTCGTTCAGTTTTCAGACAACAAAGATGGTTTTTCCGGTGTGATCAATTCACTTTTACCCGGTATGGGCAAAGTAAGCGGCAGGTTTTTGTCATTATTTGATCCGGAAGTTACCCGAAGTTTTGTTCAGTATAACGAAAAGCTTTTTCCAGCTCAGATGAAGGTAGAGCTTAACGACGCTTCAACATTCAATGCCAACGTTCACCCGCCTCTGTTGGCGCACGAACTTGAGCTTCCCGGGGGGAATAATATATATCCCTTAGCTCGGCGTTTTAATATCCGCGACTTAAAAGTTAGCTATAATAAGGAAAGAAAGGCGCTTAGCTTACATTCTGCCGATTTGGAATTATATAGCTACGATTTAAGCCTGGAGTCGTTTTATAATCGATCTAACCTTTACCAGTTACTTGCACATTTCAATCCCGATGCGCGCGTATCGTTACAACCTTTTATTCAGCTGGTTGACCGGTTTTATCTCGATAAACACCCTGTTCCGGCACCAGATATATTTGTCTTGCCAAGAATTGTTTATGCAGAAAATGTGGTGATCAGGCGAAAAACGTGGCGGATAAAAACCGAAATCATCCCGGTTCAGGCGCTTTCCGAAGCAGATTTCACTTATTTTATCAGGCTAAATAATTGGCTTGACCGGAATAAAATACCCAAAGAGATTTTTATTTTTTTACGAAAAAGGACCTACCAGGCAAAACGAGACGGAAAAAGGGAAGGATTACATGATGATTATAAACCGCAATATCTTTCTTTTACACATCCTTTATTGGTTGGGATGTTCAAAAAACTGCTTTTAAGAGCAGGAGAATACATCACTTTAGAAGAGGTTTTTCCCAAACCTGATGAGAACACGGTGCGCGAATATCTTATTCAATGGTACAATAACTGATTGGCTTATGGAAGAGCAGAAAGAAAAATGGTTGTCATTATACATTTTTTATCATGAAAATGCTGACAGGATTTTGATAGAACTTATTTATCCTTTTATCCGGCAATGGCACAGGCCCTGGTTTTTTATCCGTTATTGGGACGGAGGGAATCATATCCGTTTGAGGTTAAAAGCAGCAGAGAATGAACATGAGTCTATCATTAAAACGTTAAGTTCGGGCAATGCAGCTGTTAAAACTATTCAGACTGCCCGCTATGAACCAGAAATAGAGAGGTACGGAAATTATGAAAGTATAACCTGGGCCGAACAATATTTTGAATGTTCGTCTCAATATATATTGAATTGGTTTGTAAAAAGAGAGCGAAATCAGTCGGCCGTTACCCAAGCGATAAAACTGCACCTCATCTTACTTCATACTTTAAAATGGGATAATGAAGCATTGAAGGATGTTTGTAATTTCTTTTTAGAAGGTTGGTTGCCAAAATTGTACAACCCCACTGATCCCAAGGAAGAACAGCGTATATTTTGGTTAAGCCAGTTTGAGAAGGTTTTTGATCCGATGAAAAATCAAACGCTCCAGGCAGGTAAGCAGTTTTGGCAACAACTTGACCAAGGTATTGTGGATGATAATTTAATGGAATACCTGTCAAAAACTACTAAAGTAATTTGTTTGTATCAAAATGTTGATTTTGAGAAAGATAAGGTATTTCAGGTGATTTCCAGCTTTATGCATATGAACAATAACCGTTTGGGTATTTCTAATGATGAGGAGGCTTATATCATGTATGTTATTACCGTATGCCTCCGGTTTATACATGAAAATTCAATCCAGCAATTCTGAAATGTTTACTGTAGAAGAGACCGAAAGACTGAAAGCTCAGCTTTATGAAATTTATGGCGAATTAATTTCCGCTTTTAAAGAAAATGAACAGGAAATCTGGTGGCAAACGCCATTTTACATCAACCCGGATGAGTATGAGTTTAGGGAAAGTTATGATCTTTTTAATGGTAACTGCGGCATCATCCTGTTCTTTTTGGAATTATACCGATTTGATGGGAACATCGATCACTTAAAGATAGTGGGTAAAGGGATGCACCGCATCTTAAATGCCGATGCCGTACAGCATCCAAAGTTTTTTGCACTTTATACCGGATTAGGTGGTGTAATTTATACCTGTTTAAAGGTTTTTGAGGTTACCGGCAATACTTTTTACAAGGGAAAAGCACTTGAACTTAGTTTGATCCATAAACAGGGATTAACAGAAGGTTTATCGAAGGCAGATCTTTTAAGCGGCTATAGCGGTAATTTATTGATGCTGACCTCGCTTTACCATCATACCGATGATAAAGAGGTGTTAAGCATGGTTAGTTTATTGATTGATAGGCTGATTACTGAAGCGCGCATATCAGAACAGGGTTTAAAATGGGATTATTCCAGTTCAAAAAAAGCTTATGATAGCATGACTGGTTTTTCGCATGGCGCAGCTGGTATCGCCTGGGTTTTAATGCAGGTTGCACAATATTTTAAAGCTACCGGATTGATCTATCTTGCGGAAGAAGCCTTAAAATATGAGATGCAATATTATGACAGCGGAGCCAAAAACTGGTTAGATCTGCGCCTTGGGCCACACCGCTTAAATAAGGCCGATGTACATGAGTGGAAACTGCAAACCTTTTTACCTGAAATGACCGATGTAAATGCCTGGGCCCATGGTGCGGCCGGCGCTGGTATTACAAGGCAAATGGCACTGCAACTTACAAAACAGAAACAATACCGATTAAGCTGCAGCAGTGCGCTTCAACGGTGTTTGGATGATTTGGAGAAGTTAGACCGCACAGATTTTACTTTGGTGAGTGGTTACTGTGGTATGATTCCACTTTTACTAAGCCATGAGATGAAAGCTCAAATTGTTTTGATCCTGGATAAAGCCAGGATGCTTTACCAAAAAACGAATAGTTATAATGGCTACGTTTCATGCGGATGTGACGATTATGGCTTACTCTCCGGAAAATCGGGTGTTGGTTATATCATCCTGAATGTTTTGAATAATAAAAATATCAACAGCATATTAACACCAGCATTACCTAAAAACTATGGGGAATCTGTTTTTAGAGGCAAATACAACAAAAAATCAATTAAAAAATCAGTTTTTTCAAAATATTACGCAAGAACGTTAGAGCAATTAAAAGTTGTTGATTCAAAAGTTTTTGATGTGAAGGATATCAATGAGTTTAAAATGAAACTGGAATTGCTGGTATTGGCATCCAATAATATAAAAACTCAAAAAATATTCGATTTGGAAAACAAGCTGGTTGACTTATGGAAACAGCACAAAGGCTATTTCAGTTTCGAACAGAAATGCAAGTATTTGTATAAAATGTCCAACGAAAGCCTTTCTATAACCGATCAGGCTTTGATGGCCCAATCTTTTGGCTTAAGCGGGCATATAGAACTTTATCATCACCACGATGATTTAAACGATCAAAATGTTCTTTTACTGATCAGTGAAGGGAGTGGAATAAAAGAGTTAAATGTAGGTGTGTTTGCCGCTATGATTTTAAATGCAATTGCTAAGAAAAGATTAACAGGAGTGGAGCTTGTAAAGTCAATTCAAGCTCTTCTTTTTGAAGAAAATCCACCTGAAAAACCTTCCATTGAGCTAGAAAACAAAGTAGTTAAGCAGATCAGGTTATTGATTAAAGCAGGCTTTGTGATGGTTCTTAAACAAACAAGGCGCCCTAAAGCGCCTTGAGATGAAAACACCATTATCAATTAACAGATAACTGTGGTACATCTAACAGGAGGAGTGTGATGATCATCTGTTTGTTCAGTGTGGGTAGGTTCAGATAGGTTACCCAAACCGCCTGATAAACGCATGGCCACTTCGCTGTCAATGCTGGTTACAAAACTCTCTAATTGAAGGTCTTCTAGGCTTAAGGTGATTTTTTCTGATTGATTTTTCATAAAATAATTGATTAATGTTGATGCCTACTGGTGGTTACGGGGTTTCGGCTTATCCCCGGTTGCAACAGCACTAAGTTAGTTAATTGCAACATAGTTGCAAAATAAAGAGCAATAATTTTGCAACTATGTTGCGTAAATATTTTAACTCAATTTTAACTAATTGTAAATCAATTCTTTAAAGTCCTAGCAAAAAGATGTGATATTCAGGTGATTACTGAATTTAATTGTTACGATCGCAGGAAAGATCTCGGATGTTATTTCCTGTTTTTGGATACCACAAATACAATTACCCCGGCAATCAAAATAATCCCGCCTGCATATGGTGGCCAATTAACTGACTTTTCTCTGTCAGCAGATATTTGAATAGGGCCAGCATCAACTAGTTTTTCTTTTTTTGTATAGGTAAAACCTGTCCAGATGAGCATAGCAATGCCCACAACGATCAATATAAGTCCCAATGTTCTGTTCATAATATTTTATTTATATCAGAACAGTAACTGATCTATTATGTTTTATTGAAATGAATAGCCGAAACTTATTTTTTGTGCATAGTTCACGTTATCAGCCAATTCATAGGAAAGCGAAAAGCGTTTGATGTACAAGAAGTAATTAAAAATCCAGCCCAGCGAATTTTTCCCCCTGATGATTTCATTTGTTTCGGCTCCAGATCTGAAACTACTTTTGAAGTTAGGTGTACCTCCAATAAAAAGCCTGAAAGCATGCCTGAAATCGTGATTGTTTCTTGCCCTCCATACGATCTCGTTAGATATTCCGGTGGTCCAAAGGACTTTCATGTTTGTAACAGCTACATAATCTGTAATAGGGCCGTTGTAAACCTCCTTTCTAAACTTTGCATAGTCTCCGCTCTCAAAACTAAGCGCATTTTCAATGTTTAAATACCTGAAATCTGTATTTCCATTAGATGAACTGCGGTGAGGTCCGGCAGAAAGCCTTAAGCCTGCACCACCAACTGATTTCCTGAATGGAGGTAAGTAATTTTTTAAATTTTTGGGACTATTATCAATATCCCCTCCGGATGCCCTTCCGGCATAACCAAAAATACCATAAGAGATGTTCCATTTTTCGAAAGTGTTCGACCGGTTTACATTTGCCATTCCAATTGAAAAATTAGTGCCGGCACTGGGAGAAATGGAGGAGGCATAACTTGCTGATACATGCATTAATGTTTTAACGCTGTCTGCAACCATTGCTTTTGGCATATAGCCCATATTATTGCCAAGAATTGCAGGGGTAAGATAAGAGGTGCAAGAAGTAAAGGTGGTAAAGAAAAGTAAAGATGAAAGAGCGATAATTTTAATTTTCATTTTTTTGATTTTGCTTTATTCGTCGAAAAAATCTACCAGTCCACCTATATAATATTCCTGGATCCCTTCGGTAAAATCCTCATAATCTTCGTCAGGGATATTGGTTTGTCTAAATTCCAGTGAGGTCCCTTTTTTATCTTCATGTAGTTTAATGGTTACGATAGAGGGTTCATTTTCTTCGCCAAAATACCATTGTTGTACAATCTGTTTGCCGTAAATAAATTCGATATTTTTACCGGTAATATCACCATCCCAGAAAGAAAATTCGGTGCCAGGTATTTCTTCAAATTCTACTTCGGCTCCTGTCCATAATTTTATGCTGATATCTTTGGTAAGGGCTAAATAAACTTCTTCAGGTGGGGCAGGTATGTAGGTGTATTTTTTAAAGTCCATTCTGTATCGTGCTTGTTAGGATTTAAAGATTTTCATGATCACAGTTCAAGAAAATCAAATCCAATTAATTTATTAGTTAAGATTAAGTTTATATCATCCCAATCCTTAGGTCTTATTTAATCCTGATCTATATTTATTTATTGTAGGATTATATATCTTTTTAAATTGGAGACTTGTTGCGGCAAAATTAATCAATAATCCCACATTGAAATTATAGGCTACAATATAATTTTTAGCTTATGATAAATGATAGTTTTCTAAATTAAACACAAGCCATTTACTCGATAAGTTTAATCTTCAATATCCATGTATCTTATTTAATTAACTCTTATCATGAAAATCCTAAAATCTTTCAACCTGTCTTATTTAAAAGCGTTTAATCCCGTTACGTCCATTCCCGTAATCAGTAAATGTATATCGTGTGTACCCTCGTATGTTACTACCGACTCTAGGTTCATCATGTGGCGCATAATCGAATATTCGCCGGTAATGCCCATACCACCAAGCATTTGGCGGGCATTGCGGGCAATATCAAGTGCAATTTCTACACTGTTTCTTTTGGCCATCGATATCTGCTCGGCCGAAGCCCTGTTCTCACTTTTTAATACACCCAAACGCCAAACCAACAGCTGGGCCTTGGTAATTTCGGTCACCATTTCGGCCAGTTTCTTTTGCTGCAACTGGAAACCGCCAATGGGTTTGCCGAACTGTACACGTTCTTTTGAATAACGTAAAGCGGTATCATAACAATCCATTGCAGCGCCCAATGCCCCCCAGGCAATGCCATAGCGGGCCTGGTTTAAACAACCCAATGGACCTTTTAATCCGCTTATTTCAGGAAAAACATTCTCTTTTGGCACTTTAACGTTGTCGAAAACCAGTTCGCCCGTTGCAGAAGCACGTAAACTCCATTTATTATGCGTTTCGGGGGTCGAAAACCCTTCCATGCCGCGTTCTACTACCATTCCTCTAATCTTGCCCGATTCATCTTTGGCCCAAACCACCGCAATATCTGCAAAAGGGGCATTGCTGATCCACATTTTGGCACCATTTAATATATAATGACTTCCTGCATCTTTAATGTTCGTTACCATTCCACCAGGGTTAGAGCCATGATCAGGTTCTGTTAAACCAAAGCAGCCCATCATTTCGCCGCTGGCCAGTTTTGGCAGGTACTTTTTACGCTGTTCTTCTGTACCATAGGTGTAAATCGGGTACATCACCAGCGAACCCTGAACAGATGCAGTAGAGCGGATGCCAGAATCACCGCGTTCAATTTCCTGCATTAGAATTCCATAAGCAGTATAATCTAAACCTGCACCACCGTACTCAACCGGTATAGTTGGTCCGAATGCACCGATATCAGCCAGGCCTTTTATTAAATGCTTTGGAAATTCTGCCTTTTGTGCATAATCTTCAATTACGGGGCTAACTTCTTTTTTTACCCAATCCCTGGCTGTTGCACGGATCAATTTATGTTCGTCAGTTAACAATTCATCTAATAAATAATAATCTGGCGCTTCGTAAAGGTCTTTTTTTGCTGATTTGCTCATGTAATTTCGTGTTATCTGGTTAAGAAATCGCGTTAATTTCAAAGGTAACAATTTACGGCAAGGGGCATTATATTCGTGAATAAAAAATTATTTTTGCAGCTTACAGCACAAACATGAGCCATTTCAAACAAACCGTAGCTTTAAAAGATGTAAAATGCTTTGCCTTACATGGGTATTACCCAGAAGAGCAACTAACCGGAAATCATTTTGTTGTAGATCTGGAAACAGAATTTACACCACAGGGCTTTGATGATGAGCTGGCACAAACGGTAAACTATGAGGAACTGAACAATATCATTCTTGCAGAAATGAAAAATACACAGAAACTTTTGGAAACGGTTTTGAATAATATGATTTCAAAAGTAATTAAGCTGTATCCTTTTGTAGAAACTGTTCAGGTCAGTATTAAAAAATTAAATCCGCCTATGCCGGGCCAGATCGGGCATTCATTCGTTAAACTATCTTATACATCAGCCAAATAAAATGACCTTTACAAAAATAAATCCTGAAATTTTAGCAGAAATTAAAGCTGCAATCGGAGCAGAAAAAGTTTTTACTGATGCAGAAAGTTTAGATCGTTACAGTCACGACGAAACAGAAGATTTGCATTACCAGCCGGAAATTGTTGTGAAACCAACTTCTCCGCAAGAAATTTCTGCTTTATTGAAAATCTGCAATAAAAACCATGTTCCGGTAACCCCAAGGGGAGGTGGTACGGGGCTGAGCGGTGCAGCCCTTCCTGTTTACGGTGGTGTTTCCTTATCAATGGAAAAATTTAAGGCCATTATCGACATTGATACCGAAAATTTACAGGCCATTGTTGAACCAGGGGTAATTACCGAAGAATTTATCAATGCAGTGGGAGAAAAAGGATTGCTGTACCCGGTTGATCCAAGCAGCAAAGGTTCTTGCTTTATTGGTGGTAACGTGGCTCATGGATCTGGTGGACCAAGGGTGGTAAAATATGGAACGATCAGAGAATATATACTGAACCTGGAAGTGGTGTTGCCGAATGGCGACATTATCTGGACAGGTGCAAATACCCTGAAATATGCATCGGGTTATAATTTAACCCAAATGATGATCGGCTCTGAAGGCACTTTGGGTGTGGTGACTAAAATTGTGACCAAGCTTTTACCTAAGCCTACTCAATCGGTTTTAATGATGGGCTCTTTTAGTAACAATGAAGATGCCTGTGCTGCCGTTTCGGCTATTTTCAAGGCAGGCGTTACACCATCTGCTTTAGAATTTATGGAGCGGAAAGGTGTGGAATGGGTAATTAAATTCGATGATATAAAGTTTGATTTAAAAAATGATGTCGCAGCACTGTTGATGATTGAATTTGATGGAGATGACCTGGACGATATTTTTAAAAACTGCGAAAAAACCAATATCGTTTTGGAAGATCATAACTGCACAGAGGTTTTATTTGCAGATACGGCCGCCCAAAAAGAAGAACTCTGGCGTATGCGCCGAACCATGGCCGAGTCTGTTAAGTCTAATTCAGTTTATAAGGAAGAAGATACAGTAGTGCCACGTGCAGCCTTGCCAAAATTAATTAAAGGGATTAAGGAAATTGGTTTAAAATATGGTTTCGAAAGTGTTTGTTACGGACATGCCGGAGATGGAAACCTACATGTAAACATCATTAAGGCCGGAATGAGTGACGATGATTGGAAAAACAAACTTAAGTTTGGTATTGCAGAAATATTTGAATTAACCACGGCTCTGGGCGGAACTCTATCTGGTGAACATGGAATAGGTTTGGTGCAGAAAGAGTTTATGCCGATTAAATATTCCGAAATCCATCTTAATTTAATGCGGGGGATTAAAAAAGTTTTCGATCCGAATGGGATATTAAATCCAGGGAAGATTATGCCTGATGTTTCTAGTTCTTCGTAAACACCGAAAGATTGCCGTCATTTCGAGCGGAGTGCAACGTAGTCGAGAAATCTGTCTCATGAATACTTTTGATGTAGATCTCTCCAATTTCGCTGCGCTTCAGCCGAGATGACGATTTACTTTTTTTACAATTGTTCAAAATCCAGCATTTTCTGTTTTTCTTCTTCCGGAATAGCGGTGGGTTTGCCTGTATTATAATCAAGGGCAATACAAACTGTTTTTCCTTTGCTGCAGATTACTTCTTCATTTCCTGTTAATTTAACAACCTGGTAATCAAGATCGAAACTTGTAGTACCAATTCTTGATGTTTTTACATGAACGGCAATCTTATCATCCATTACAATAGGTAAAATATAATCAAGCTCTGCATGGGCAATCACGATACCGGTTTTTTTCCAATCCCATTTTATGATTTCTTCCCAATATTTTGTTCTTGCAATTTCGAGATAAGTAAAATAAACGGAATTGTTTACATGCCCCATCATATCAAAATCTATAAAACGTAAATGAATATTGGTTTTATAGTTGAATTTGTCTGAAAAAGACTTTAAAACTGCCAATTTGT
This sequence comes from Pedobacter vanadiisoli, assembly GCF_042684385.1. Lineage (NCBI taxonomy): Bacteria > Pseudomonadati > Bacteroidota > Sphingobacteriia > Sphingobacteriales > Sphingobacteriaceae > Pedobacter > Pedobacter vanadiisoli. Next base: position 121,083 of record NZ_JBHULL010000005.1, read on the forward strand.
CTTTGTTTTTTGATTTATTTTGCCAAAATGTCTTTAAAATCATAAATATTTGGTTTGGTACATAAGTTGAATATGGTGTATTATCAATTTAAAAATTAAAGAATAAACGATATGACACTAGTAAATTTTAACAACAGAACACGTAACACGGCTCCTTACTTTAACAATGTTTTTGATTCATTGTTTAGCGATGCGATCAGTAAAAATAAAATGGTTGATAAATCGCCAAATGTGAACATCTACGAGAATGAACATGCTTACGTGATCGAATTGGCTGCGCCAGGTTTAAAAAAAGAAGATTTTCAGATTAATTTAAAAAAAGATACGCTTTCAGTTTGGGCCGAAGTTAAAAAAGATGAGACCCAGGTAGCTAAAGATTTTACACGTAAAGAATTTGATTACAGCTCATTTGCGAGATCATTTAATTTACCTGATAGTGCCGATGGAGATAACATTACCGCTGAATATAAAGATGGTATCTTATCGATTAATGTGAGCAAAAAAGACGATGCTAAATTACAGCACAGAGAAATTGTAGTATCGTAATAAAGATATTCCCTGAGGGAATTTTTCATAATAGTTTAGTTTTTTTTAGAGATTATGAAGCTTACATCAGGCCGATGAAGGGTAGATGTGATTGGAGTGCCTGATGTAGGTTTCATAATAATTTAGGTTTAGGTTTTATAAGGTTAATGCTGGATGGCATTAACCTTATTTTTTTACTTCCAGACCGTCCTTTTGACCGTAGTGGAGAAATCTGCTGTTTAGCCTTAAAACATAGATCTCTCCATTTCGCTGCGCTTCAGTTGAGATGACGCCTTGGTAGAGATGACCGATAGAAAGGGCGCAGTATTTAGATCGATTTTAAGTTACATTCATAAAATTACCTTAATGGCATTTTTTGTACTTTTGCGGCATGGAGAGAGAAATTCTGGACACTAAACGTAAAGCTTTAAAAATAAACCTCGACCCGCGGATTTACGGTACTTTTGCCGAGATCGGGGCAGGGCAGGAAGTTTCAAGAAACTTTTTTAATGCTGGCGCCGCATCTGGAACGGTTGCCAAAACCATGTCGGCCTACGACATGACTTTTAGCGACGCTATCTATGGAGCTGAAACCAATGGGCGCTATGTAAGCCAGAACCGGCTTTTAAGGATGCTTGATCATGAATTTGGTTTGCTCAACGAGCGTTTATCAGGCGAGAAATACGAAAGCCGTACTTTTTTTGCCTTTGCCGATACCGTTACCACACTGAATTACAAACGCACCAACGAACCACATGGCTGGGTTGGGCTCCGTTTTCAAAGTGATCCGGGTGGCTCTCCAAACGAAATATTCTTTCATGTACGTTTGCTAGATACCGACGTAAACATGCAACAACGGGTTTTGGGCATTATTGGTGTAAATTTGCTTTATGCGGCTTTTTACCATTATCAGGACCCCAAATTGATGGTAGAATCGCTGGCAGACAACTTAACCATCGGTTCGGTAGAAATTGACCTGATTTCGGTTAAAGGTCCGGCATTCCCTAGTGTGGATAATATCTTGCTCAATCTCTATATGATTATGAAAGATTTCTCTGCAGCGGCTATTTTTGATGCAGATGCACATCCGCGGCAGGCTAAAGATCTTTTGTACAAGAAAGACATCATGATCCTGCGTACCAAATACGGCCAGAAATCGTTGCCTAACTTCAACTTATTCAATAAAGCTACTGACCAGTTTAAACGAACCAACAAAGTAGAGGAAGGGAATTTGGCAGTAATGATAGAGGTATTGCTTACTAACGTTTTAACAGATGCACAGGAAACCCCTGATGATGTAGATCTTGAAAGCGTTGCCAGGCGTACTCAGGAAATGTGCGACACAGGAAATATTGTAATTGTTTCTAATTTTACGAGACATAACCGTTTGGCAAAATATCTAGCAAGATGTAAACCGAAAAGTGTTGGTTTAGCAACGAATATAAACAACTTGAAGTTTGTATTTAACTCGAAGAATTTTACTGGTGAAAACTATTCGGGCCAGTTGTTGAGCTATGTGAACGATATGTTTAATACCAATGTACGCCTATTTGCCTATCCATTTCTCGATAAAAAGACCAATCAGGTAATTACCACTGCAAATATGCCGGTTACAACCGAGGCAAAACCTTTATTCGATTTTCTTTTGGTAAATGGGTATATTACTGATATTAAGGATTATAGTGAAGATGAAGTAAAAACGGTTTAAGGAATTTAGGTCGCAATATTTCTTCAGTTACTGTATCTCTTAAATGTACTTATTTTAACAACTTTTCGATTACCTGTTTATAAGTTTCACTTACAGGTAATTCCTTTTCTGCGATAAATAATGAATTTTTCCGGATTGCAGTTATTTTGTTGATATTTATGATGAAGGACTTATGGATCCTCTCAAAATACGGTGGTAACTGATCTTCTACATTTTTCATGCTCATGCGTACCACCGCGGCCTTAGGGCTGATTGAAGTATGGATCTGGATATAATCTTTGAGTCCTTCAATATAGGTAATGTCGCCGAAACTGATCTTCATTAAACTGTAGCCCACATTTACGAACATGTAATCGTGCTTGGGGAGGCTGGTATTTTTGGCAGCTTGTTTAAGCTCGTAAAAATCTTTTGCCTTATTACAGGCTTTCATAAAACGCTCTAGTGATACGGGTTTCATCAGATAATCTATCACATCAAGTGCGAAACCATCTAAAGCATATTGTTTATAGGCGGTTACAATAATCACCATGGGTTTTTTGATCAAACTTTGTATAAACTGTAACCCGGTAATACCAGGCATCTGGATATCTATAAAAATGAGATCTATCGATTGTTCCTGCATAATCTTATTGGCTGCAAAAGCATCATCACAGCTGGCTACCAACTGTAAAAACGGAATACGGCTAATGTTATCAGCGAGTAACTGCAGGGCCAAAGGCTCATCATCAATGGCTAGACACTTTATCATACGGTTAATTTTAAACTGAGGTTTACATTAAACCAGCCATTTTCTTTTTCAATTTCCAGGTGATGGTTTTTTCCATATAGCAGATTTAAGCGCCGGCTCACATTTGCAAGGCCTATGCCCGATGCGCCATCTTTTATTTCATTTTCATCTTCGTTGAATTTATTTCTCACCACAAAGGTCAAAAACTCATCTTCTGTTTTTAAATCAATAAATATCTCTGGCCTTTCGATCATCGCGACACCGTGTTTAAAGGCATTTTCGATAAATGGTATCAACAACATCGGCTCTATTTCATCAAACTCACTTTCAATTTCAATGTTTGCTTTTACCGCTACTTTTTTGCCGAAACGTTGTTCCTGAAGATCGATATAAGCCTGCAGATATTCTGTTTCTGTTTTGATTGAAACCTTTTCTTCATCGGTTTCGTACAGCATATACTGCATCAAACCCGATAATTTCATTACAGTGGGTTCCAATTCGTTGCTTTTTAACCTTACCAGTGCCACAATATTGTTGAGCACATTGAAAATAAAATGCGGACTGATCTGTGAACGCAGAAAAGAAAGTTCTGTCTTCATATTTTCCTGTTCGCGCTGTAAAGATCGTTTTTCTTCCTTAATACGATCAGAAATCATCGTAAAAGCGGTGCTGGCTGCAATGGTCAATAAAAAAGAAGGGGTGTTAAACCAAAGGGTTCTGCCGAGGTTGAAATTAAGATCGGGCAGTAAAATCCTGAATAATATAGAATGAATGCTAATAGACAGGAGTAAACAACCGATAAACAATAAACCGTACCATACATATCTCTTTTTATAAAAGAATGATGGTATTAAAACTTTGTTGTTTAAATAAAATACAGCGATCAGGTAAAAGTAATTGATGAAATTTAAGCGTAAAAACTGTGTTTCCTCATCGTTATTTAATGGACGCGGCGGGCGGCTTCTGTTCACATTAACAATATATGGTAGTGTGATTAAAACCACCCATACCAATATGTGCAGTGAAATTTTTATCCACTTTTTGGAGAAATTAATCGTCATTATTTTTTCTTTGGCGCTTTGCATCACTAAGTTATTATTTATTATGTTCTTTCAGCGTTTTCATCAAGCTGAATTTATCCGGGGCGATGACATTAAATATTTTAAGGCCATAGCAGTCTGGCATAGCATAACCCTGCACCCAGGTACTGGTTGTTATTCATATCTTAATGCATCAATCGGATCTAAATTGGATGCTTTTTTTGCCGGGTAGTAACCAAAGAAAACACCGGTGATGGCACATACCACAAAGGAAATTACGATCGACGATTCGGCTATTAAAATGGGCCAGTTCAAGAAGTAGGAGATAAGATAAGCAGAACTTACCCCCAAAACAACCCCTATAACACCACCGGTGATACTGATTAAAACGGCCTCTATTAAAAATTGCATTAAAACGTCCTGTCCGCGGGCACCTATAGACATTCGTAAACCTATCTCACGTGTTCGTTCAGTAACTGAAACGTACATGATATTCATAATTCCAATACCACCTATAAACAACGAAATGCCTGCAATGGCAGTTAAAAGAACGGTAAGCATACTACTGGTAGAGCTGATGGTGCTGATTAATTCGGCCTGTGTACGTACCTGAAAATCATCAGTTTCTGCCGCGGTTAACCTGTGACTTTCCCGTATTGCATTCGAAATTTCGGTGGTTGCCGCATCGCTCAAAGCTTCAGTGGTTGCAGAGGCATAAATACTTTGCAGGTAATTGGTAGCCGTAATCCTCTTTTGTACAGTGGTGTAAGGCGCAATGATAATATCATCCTGATCCTGTCCGAAATTACTTTGCCCTTTAGGTACTAAAGTACCGATTACCTGAAAAGGAATGTTTTTAAACCTGATAATCTGACCAATAGGATTGCTTCCATCAGGAAATAAATTATCGATTACAGTTTTACCCAAAAGGCAAACCTTGGCGAAACGTTTCACGTCGTTTTCGGAAAAGAGAATACCATCCTGAAGTTTTAACTGACGGATATTTAAATAATCGGGACTCACCCCGGTAATGGTGGTTGGCCAGTTATAGCCCCCTTTTATAGCCTGTCCGCTGGTAGAAACCACGGGAGATAGTCCGTTTATGTTTTTAGACTGCAGTTTTTTAATGGCTGTAATGTCTTGCAGTTTCAGGGTCTGAATGCTGCTTCCCTGTAAACGTACACCACCGGGCTCGTTACTTTGGGGCATAATGGTAATCATATTTGACCCCATACCTGATAACTGAGACCTGATACTCTGTTTCGAGCCTTCACCAATGGCCATCATGGCAATTACTGCTGCAACACCGATAATAATGCCCAACATGGTTAAAAAAGCACGTAGCTTATTTCTTTTTAGTGCCCTAAAGGCAATCCTCAATAAATTTATAATGCTCATGACCTTTTTAATTAATAATCGTCTGTTTCTGGTAAACTGGCCAGTGCCTCTTTGGCCGAACGCTGATTCTGGTTAATGCTGTCTTTTTGGATTTTACCATCTCTAAGCATGATGGTTCTGGTGCTGAAGGCCGCTATATCTGGTTCGTGGGTTACAAAAACAATGGTTTTTCCCTCCGCATTTAATTCCTGCATCAAAGCCATAATCTCATAAGAGGTGCGGGTATCCAGGTTACCGGTAGCCTCATCGGCCAAAATCATAACGGGATGATTTACCAAAGCCCTTGCAATGGCTACACGTTGTTGCTGTCCGCCTGAAAGCTGACTTGGGGTGTGATCGAAGCGCTCGGCCAGCTTAACCGATTCGAGCGATTTAATGGCCCTTTCTTTGCGTTCTTCCGCAGTAATGGTTTTGTTGTAGAAAAGAGGCAGTTCTACATTTTCCAAAGCAGATGTTCTTGGCAACAGGTTATAGGCCTGAAAAACAAAACCAATTTTAGTATTACGCAAACCGGCCAGTTCATCGCGGTCTAAGCTTTTTACATCAACCCCATCAAGCAGATAGCTGCCGCCAGAAGGTTTGTCCAAACAGCCCAGTATGTTTAAAAGCGTAGTTTTGCCCGATCCGCTGCTGCCCATAATGGTTACAAACTCGCCGGATTTTATATCAAAAGTGATTCCTTTTAAGGCCCTAACGGTTTGATCGCCCATTACAAAATCTCGTTTTAAATCGCTGATGTCCAATATTTTCTGTTTCATGATCTTCTTCTGTTACCTCCTGGGCGTTTTGGCATAAACGGACTAGATTGACCTTGGGTTGCTGCTGCACTTTTGCCCATGCTTTGTGAACCTGTAATAACTATATCTTGCGTTGTTAAGCCGGATAAAACTTCAACATGTGTATTGTCGTTTATACCGGTTTTAATTTTTTTCTGAATCAGCATTTTCGGGCCTTTTTGTACCCAAACGTAAGCCTCGTCTGCGCCTGCAGGTTTCCTGTCGGGATTAACCCAGGTCATTTGATATTTGCCTGCTAAAGTAGAGTCTGGCGAAAATTTAATGGCTTTGGTTGGAATAAGAAGTGCATTATTTACTTCTTTGGCAAAAATGGTAATATTTGCTGTCATGCCCGGTTTAAGCTTGTTTGCATCGTTCGAGGTATTGATAATGGTTTTGTAGGTAACCACATTAGATGATACCGACGGACTTAACCTGATTTCCTGGATGGTACCCTTAAAAGTATCGTTCAGAAAGGCATCTACGGTAAAAGTTGCCCTTTCGCCTTTTGTGATGTCGCCTACATCAGCCTCATCTACAGAAGCTTCTACCTGCATTTTGGTAAGGTCTTTAGCAATACTGAAAATGGTTGGTGTACTGAAACTGGCCGCTACGGTGGTGCCTTCGCTCACGCTTCTGGACAGAACAGTCCCGTCAATAGGTGAATAAATACTGGCCAGCGAAAGGTTCTTTTGTGCGGAGGCAAGCTGCGCCTTAATGCTGTTAACAGATGCTTTTGAGGCATTATAGGTGTAAAGTGCATTATCATAATCAGCTTTGCTCACTGCACCAACTTTATACAGGTTACTTTGCCGGCTAAAATTGCCCTGCTGGTAAACCAATGCACTTTGGGCACTTACGAGGTTGGCCTGGTATTGATTCACGGCAGCCTCGAACAAGGTTTTGTCCAGTTCGGCCAATAGTTCACCTTTTTTAACCTTCGAGTTAAAATCGGCGTATAGGGTTTTAATGGTTCCAGAAACCTGGGTACCTACAGCCACCGTATCAACCGGCTGAACCTTGCCTGTTGCTGTAACATTTTCAGAAATGTAACCTATTTTAGGTTTTTCGGTCTGAAGAACGAGCACTTGTTCTTTTTTGCGCAAAGCAAAGTACCAAACTGCAACTAATGCAGCTGAGATACTGATTATAATAAATATTGTTTTCTTTTTCATAATTCAAATATTAAATAGAGCGGGTAATAGCCTTCATTATGCATTTAATTGGTAATAGGTACACCCGTATAAAAATTATAGATCTTAGTGTAAAGGCTGGCGGTATATTTGGCCTGAATAAAAGCCTGTAAAGCCTGTACATATAAATTTTTCTGCTGCAGGTTTTCTACAATATTGTTGGTGCCTTCTTTTAAGGCTGCATTCGAAATCCGCAAAGCTTCGCCGGTATAATTAAACTGCTCTTGTGCGGCTTCATATTGGCTATTGGCATTTTGCACGTTGATGTAAGCCCGTTCTACATTTTGTGTCAGCGTTGTTTTGGTATCCAAAAGTGCTAAACGCGCCTGTTCAATGCCTATATTGGCTTTTGCCACATTGGTTTTGGTTACTTTTCTATCAAAAATTGGGATTGATAATGTTAAACCCAGATTTTGATAAAAACTATTGTTCAGTTGGTAACCATAACCTCCCACGTTATTGTTGTTATAACCCGTGTTTAACGATCCGCCTAAACTTAAAGTCGGACGTAAGGTAGATTTGGCTTTGGCCAGTTCGGTGGTTTGAAGCTGAATATTCAATTCGGCACTTTTAACTTCCGGACGGGTATGTAATGCCTTGTCCTGTGCCGAAGCTAAATTATCTAATGCCGGTGCTACCGCTATTGTATCGGTTGTACTTATTTCAAAAGGGGTTGCTGTAGGTAATTGCAACAGTTGTTTCAAGGTTAAAATATTCTGCTGTAAGGTGTTTTGAGCGGCAACCAGCGTATATTTATCGTTGGCATAGGTAGCTTGTAATTGTAGAAGATCTTTTTTAGCAATAGTTCCGAATTTAAACTGCTGCTCAGATTGTTTAACCTGCGCCTCGCTGGTGTTTAACAAATCTTTTAAATAGGTAATATTTTCTCTGGCCAGCAGAATATTAAGGTAGGCCTGAGTAATGGAAATGGTGATGTCGTTCTTGGCTGCTTCTACAGATAAGTTTGCAGCATGCAAGCTAAGCTCTTTCGCTTTGATATCGTTTTTTAAATAACTTCCATTATATAGCGTAATATCCGAACTTATGCCAAAACCGCTGGTATTCTGCAGACCAGATTTATAATTGGTAATGGCCTGCGATACATTTCCGGTTAAATTTGGCAGTACTGCAGCTTTTGAAGCTATTAAGTCCTGTTCAGCAGTCTGGGAAGTTAGCTTTAAAGTATTAATGCTTATATTTTTTTCTTTGGCATACTCAATGCAGGTTTTCAGATCCCAAACCTGGGGTATATTCTGAGCCTCAGTTGCATGGGATGCAATAAGCAAGATGATTACGACAATGTATTTGATGTATCTGCTCATGGCGAATAAATTTGTGTCTATAGTGCTATCCAACACAAAAATATATCCGCTTAAGGCCGTTTTTTAGCAATTGAGACCAACATCGGAAATGCTGCGACGAAGCAGGCGAACTTTGAGATCAGTTGCCATAACTTTTAATAGAAATCCAGGGAATGCGTTGTATTAAACACAACATTGTATGGTAAAAACTGTAGTGCTTAAGGTCAATCCTGTAAAACTTAATGGGTTCTTTCTAAAAAGAGAAGCACAATATAATGAATAAGTAAATTGGGGATCACGATTTTTATTTGCAGTTCTGCAAATCTTTTGAAACCTGCGTATAAGGTACAAATCCCTGCTTATTGCCAAATGAATTGGTAATATAAACCATTACCTGCGCCACATCAATATCTGCCAGTTCTGGAAATGCAGGCATTTTCTCCTTATATTCTTTTCCGTGAATGATCAAAGATTCATTGGCTCCGTTTTTAATAAAACAGGCTAAACGTGTTTTATTTGCCTTGAGGAAAACGGAATCGGTTAGGGGAGGCGCAAGTTGGCCAAGCCCTTCACCATTTTCACCATGACAGTTTTGACATTTGGCTTTATAAATATCTTTTCCGTTCGACATGTAGTTTTGCAAGTCAATGGTCTCTTGGTTTTGGCAAGATACTATGATGCCTATAATGGAAAGAAAAAAGATTGAATAGATGAGATACCTGCGCATGGAAAATAACAAATAAAATTACAATGCTACTTTTTATATTCCGCTAATAAAACCGGAATATCCTTTTTTAATTGCGCCACCTGTTCTGGCTTAGTACCATCATACGCGCCGCGAATACGCCTATCTTTATCAATTAAAACGAGGTACCCTTGATGAATATAACCATCTTTAGCGGTACTGTCTTCTCCAACAGCCACCAAATAGTTCTTTTCGGCTAATGTATATACGCTATCTTTTGTACCATAAAGAAACTGCCATTTCGGACCATCGACCCCTAGTTTTTGCGCATATTTTTTTAAAACATGAGGTTTATCGTATTTAAAATCGATAGTATATGATACAAACATGACATCAGGATTTGCCTTAAAATCATTATAAACCGTCATTAAATTGCGATGCATGGTAGGGCAGATGGTGGTGCATGAAGTAAAAAAGAAATCGGTTACATAAACCTTACCATCCGTTACCTTGTTCGTTGTCATAACGCTATCCTGGTTTAAGAAAGACCAATCAGGGATGGTTTGATAGACCGTATCAATTTTTTCTATCCCGGCAGCATCTCTAACGGTTTCGGCATGACGCTCACCATAAAAAGGAAGTTTTCTCTCTTGTTTACAGGCTGTAAACATACAAGTAGCAAAAATTAAAGTAACTAAACAGGCAGTGATTTTATTCATGGTGTTATTTTAAAGCGCAAATATACAAGGTAATTTTTTCCCAATACATTAATTGTTTGGAAAAGTATGTAGTAGCGTTTAAAATGAAAGTTTCAGGAATAAATCCAGCCTATAAAATTTGTTAACAGTTTTCTATAAAAAAATCAGGTTGAACCTGCCGAAAATATCCTGCTCAAGGTATGGCAGAATTTTCGGCAGGTTCAGGGGAATAACAAATCCTTATTTAGGACACAACAAGTTGTTAACCTGTTATTTATTAAGGTTATTTATAAAAAACCTCATTCCAATGCAATTCATTTCTGAACTGATTGATTTTGGTGTCAGCACCGATATTTACATATTCCAAGCCGGCAATATTAGCAAAATCCGATAAATGTTCGGTAGTTAAATTCTGGCTATAGGCAGTATGGTGGGCACCACCGGCATAAATCCAGGCTGCACAGCCTGTTTTCATGTCAGGTAATGGTTTCCAAAGCACGCGGGCTACCGGTAAGTTCGGTAAATCATGCTCGGCCTCAACAGCTTTTACTTCGTTCACCAGTAAACGAAAACGGTTACCCATATCAATCAGAGATGCGTTTAAGGCATCGCCGCCGGCAACATTAAATACCAAACGCGCAGGATCTGCTTTACCGCCAATACCTAAAGGATGAACTTCAAGACTTGCTTTACCACTTGCCAGTGAAGCATCAACTTCTAGCATGTGCGAACCTAACACCATTGAGTTTGAAGGATCGAAGTGATATGTATAATCTTCCATAAATGCGTTTCCACCAGACAGACCAGCACCCATTACTTTGCAGGCACGCACCAAAGCTGCAGTTTTCCAATCGCCTTCACCGGCAAAACCATAACCATCGGCCATTAACCGTTGTGCCGCAATTCCTGGTAGTTGGATCATGCCGTGCAGATCTTCAAAAGTATCAGAGAAACCTTTAAAGCCACCATCTTCCAGGAATTTTCTTAAACCCAGTTCAATTTTAGCAGCCTCGTAAACAGACGAATGTCTGGCCCCGCCAGCTTTTAAATCAGCAGCCATTTCGTAAGTCTCTTCGTATTCTTTTAACAATGCCTGAATAGATTCTTCACTTATTCCATTAATTACGGCCACTAAATCACCTATACCATAGGTATTTACTGCAAAACCAAATTTCATTTCTGCTTCTACTTTGTCGCCATCTGTAACTGCCACGTAACGCATATTATCGCCAAAACGTACAAATTTGGCACCTTGCCAGTCATTCCATCCGGCAGCGGCCCTGCACCAGGTATCAATCTGTTTTGCCACTTCTTCATCCTGCCAATGTCCTACAACTACCTTACGGTCTTTACGCATGCGGCTAACTATAAAGCCGAATTCGCGGTCACCGTGAGCACTTTGGTTCAGGTTCATAAAGTCCATATCGATGGTATTCCACGGAATATCGCGGTTAAACTGCGTATGTAAATGTAATAGAGGTTTTTGCAGTACATTTAATCCCCTTATCCACATTTTAGCTGGAGAAAAAGTATGCATCCAGGTAATTACACCAATACAATTTTCATCGGTATTGGCCTTTTGTAAAGTTTCGAAAATCTCTTCCGTTGTTTTTACTATCGGTTTATAAACCACAGAAACTGAAATATTTCCATTTTGGTTTAAGGAATCGGCAACTTGTTTTGCATGATCTGCCACTTGTTTTAAGGTTTCTTCTCCGTACAAATGCTGTGTGCCGGTAATAAACCAAACTTGTAATTTTTTTAAATCAATCATTACTACTTATGTTATTTTTAATTTATTCAATTCTTTTCTGTAGCCTGTGTGCTCACAGACCGCTATACATTTTCTTTTTTTTTGAAAAGCAAGGTTCTGTTTTTCATGGGTTAGGCTAGTCCTGCTTTCCGTTTTATTCGCCTACCTGCGGTTGGGCTCATGTTCACTTCAATCAGGTTTAGGTTACCGAGGTAAACCTAACCATGTTAAACCCGGCAATATACTCGCGAATTATTCCTGTCCGTAATAAGCACCGTCGCCGTGTTTCCGTTCAAAGTGCTTTTTAATTAACGAATCTTTTAATTTCGGGGCCTGGGGGTTAATCTGTTGTGTTAGCAGTGCCATTTGTGCAACAGTTTCCAATACGGCACTATTATATACCGCTTTTTCAGCAGTTTTACCCCAGGTAAAAGGCGCGTGATTTCCGACTAAAATCATTTCGACTTCTTTATAACTCAGCCCTAAATTTTCAAAATGATTTATAATCTGGAAACCTGTTTCATACTCATAATTCCCCTTGATCATTTCATCTGCCATGGGTGGGGCACATGGAATATCTACCGTTAAGTGGTCGGCATGTGTGGTACCAAAAATAGGAATCGCTTTTTGTGCCTGTGCCCAGGCCGTACCATAGGTAGAATGTGTATGCACAATGCCGCCAATATCTTCCCAATGTTTATACAGAACGGCGTGGGTTTTAGTATCAGACGACGGCCTTAAACGGCCTTCAACGACATTACTGTCGAAATCCACAATCACCATATCATCCGGAGATAAATCTTCATAAGGAACACCGCTCGGTTTAATGGCAAAAACACCTTTAGCACGATCTACAGCACTTACATTACCAAAAGTAAATAGTACTAATCCCAATTTGGGCAATTGCATATTGGCCAGATAGGCCTGCACTTTTATATCCTGATAATTGCTCATGATAAATAAGGTTTTACTTCTTTTTTATTGTATTTCTCCAGGTAACGACCCAGACCTAAATATTGCTGATAATGCTGACGGTAAAGCTTTTGCTTTTTCACATTTGGTTTGTATTCTTTTTCAAAGCCTGTTCCCATGGCTATCATAGCTGCTTCGATATTTGGATAAATACCTGCTGCCACTGCAGCAAACATGGCCGCACCTAAAGCACAGGTATGTTCGAAACGGTGAATCCTGATTGGCATTTCTAATACATCAGCCATCATTTGCATAATATATGCTGACTTTTTAGCTACACCACCGATTCCTATAATACCTTTTACCGGAACCCCCTGTTCTTTAAAGCGATCTACAATGGCTTTGGCTCCAAAACATGTTGCTGCAGCCAACGCACGGAAAAACCTTGGCGCATCGGTTCCCAGCCCCAATCCGGTTATTGCACCTTTTAATTCCTGGTTGGCATCAGGTGTTCTCCTGCCATTTAACCAGTCTATAGCGAGTTCGGCATAATCCACATCTTCCAAAGCTTCGGCCTGTTTGCTCAGGTTTGCAATAATTTTCCCTTCCAATTCATCTTTCAAAGCAATTGCTGTTGCCTCATCAATTAAATCAGATTCACTTAGCAAATGATTTAAAGGCCAGCTGATTAAATTTTTGAACCAGGCATACACATCGCCAAAAGCCGATTGTCCGGCCTCTAATCCGGCCATACCTGGAATTACCGAGCCATTTACCTGTCCACAGATACCGCTGATCAGTTTGCCATCCAGATCCTGGTTAGGGGCCACCAATATATCGCAGGTACTGGTACCCATTACTTTACTCAGGTAATAGGGTTCAATTTGACCGCCAACGGCTCCCATGTGTGCATCAAACGCGCCTACACCCACCACCACATCGGTACTTAAACCCAATTTTGATGCCCATTCCTCACTCAGGGTTCCTGCAGCGATATCAGAAGTATAGGTATCTACGAAAAGTTTATCCCTAAAGCCAGCTAAAATAGGATCAAGGCTGCTAAAGAAATCTTCAGGTGGAAGACCGTTAAACTCTTCGGCCCAAAGTGCTTTATGGCCAGCAGCACAACGGCTGCGTTTCATTTCTTTTATATCTTTTCCACCACAAAGTAAAAACGGAATCCAGTCACAGTGTTCAACCCATGATGCTGCTGCTTTTTTAATACTTGAATCAACTCTTAAAATATGTAACAATTTAGCCCAGAACCATTCTGAAGAATAAATTCCACCAACATATTTAAGGTAATTGGTGCTGAATTTTGTAGCATGTTCATTAATTTCTGCCGCTTCTTTAACTGAGGTATGGTCTTTCCAAAGTACAAACATGGCATTTGGATTCTCTTCAAAATCTTTTGTTAAAGCAAGAGGGGTACCTGTTGCATCAACAGCAACCGGGCTGGAACCGGTTGTATCAACCGAAATACCTTTTACTAAAGGTGCAATTTCTGCTCCGCCGGCCTTGGCCAGGCAGTCTTTTATGGTGTGGGTTAAACCTTCAATATAATCTAAGGGATGCTGGCGGAACTGATTAACAGCGGGTTTACAATATAAACCTTTCTGCCATCTTGGATAAAGAAAAACCGACGAGGCTAATTCTTTCCCGTTTGCGGTATCGACTAGAACAGACCGGACAGAATCTGACCCGTAATCTACTCCAATTACATAGTTTGCTTTGCTCATAACAATAAATAAATGTCTAATTAACGTTTATTTATTTGAATTAAAAAATTTTATTGAATTTTTAAATACTCCCACATCGCCGTTAAAAGAAAAAGCCTTCTGGCAGGTGATCAGAAGGCTATTAAATTTGGTTGAAAATAGTATTTTACGTGTACCTACTTCATTACAATTGGTAACACAATATTTTCCCATTTTAATAAAAAACCCTTATTTGTAATCTGATACGTCAGTAAATTTTCCTTTTCTTTATTTTTAATTGGTTTTACAGGAACGCGCAGCTGATCCTGCTTTATATTATATTTAAATGCTCCCCATTGCTTAGGTTCTTTATTGAATATGGCAATCCAATCCTGATTTTCCTTTGGGATAATAAAGAAAGCATATTTACCGGCAGGAAGATTTTTCCCCTGAACTTTTATATCTCTATCTGTTTCAAAAGTTGTAGCCTCATTGGCACCTGCACGCCATACAGAATCAAATGGAACAAGGCTTCCCCATATTTTTCTTTCTTTTACTGATGGCCTGCTATATGCGATGGTAATATTGGCTTTTCCAATCACTGATTTTACGGTGTCGGGGAGGCTTACCCTTGGCTTTTTGTTTTGTGCAGATACCTCTCCACAAATTCCTGATATAATCAGAAGGGTTATGGTTGCAATTTTTAATTTTCTCATGTTAATGGTGTTTAATTTGAAATTTATGTTTTCGAAAATATAGTGTAGAACCGGTACATTTCTGTACTATTCTTCACTTACTCGGTACATTTAAGGTAAACGCGGTATTTTAAGAAGCAAATTTCTTTCTATAAGCAGTAGGACTAATCCCTCTGAGTTTTTTAAATGCCCGGTTTAAATGGCTTTCATCGGTAAAATTTAACTCATATGCTATTTCATTGATTCGCATATCGCTGCTTAACAACCTGTTCTCTATCAATCTTACTTTATAGTTAGAAATATACTGTTGTAAGGTTTCGCCCGTCTGTTTTTTAAAGTAACGGCCTAAATAATTCGCTGAAATTTTAAGGTTATCACTTATTTTTTCCACCCTTAGGTTTTCCTGACTGCATATATTTTCCTGGATGTAATGAAGAATATCAAGTACAGGCTCGCCGGTATTTTCTTTTACTTTTTTTGGCAATTTTAAGGCTATGTTCCTGGCAATAATGAGCAACAGTGTATTTACAATCTGCTGAATAATTTTATTGTGATAAATCTGTTCATAGTCCATTTCTTTTCTGATGCAATCAATCATTGCCGCAACCAAAGGTTTATCTACGCCATTTTTTAAAATACAGCCTGGCCTATGGCTGGCATTTTGAAGAATCTGTTCCATCCGCTGCACCCAGTCGTTATCCTTATCCATCTTTGGCTTGATATATATATCATTAAAGTGAAGGAAAAAGAAAGTAGTAGAAGAATGGGTACTAAAAGTATACTGATCTGCAGGAGTGCTTAAAAACATATTGCCGGGCCGGTAGTTAAAACTGTGCCCGTTCATGGTATGAACCCCGGTACCTTCAATAATGTAAACCAGTTTAAAAAAATTATTTTTGTATACCGCTTTAGGAAAAATATCGAATTTTTTAAAACTAATTTCGAAAAGCCTGTATAAATGTTCTCTTGCCATATATTAAAGATAACGATAAAATAAAAATGATGAGGATCAGGAATATGCTCTTAATTCTCCTGCTTTTCGGCACTATGCTCAATTTTCTTTTTCTGGAAGATCTCTTTTCCAAAATTATATGCAAAACTAATATTTCCCCTTGCACCGGTTGTTTTTCTTTCAAAATCAAGCAAAACCCCGTTGCCATCCCTTAAAAAGCTCCATTTCCTTGTTGCCAAAATATCCCTGCCACTTATGGATAATGATACTTTATTGTGAAAGAGATTGATTTTGCTACCTGCATCTAATGTAAAACTGCCGTAATTTCTGTCTTGAGCAGTTTTAAAAGGTGCCTGGTAACTTCCCCGTAATTGTAAAGAAATATTTTTAACTACAGCAAAATTGTTGGTGATATTGGCATTCCAGCTTAAACCACTGCTCTTTGCTATATTAAATTGAGGCGCCGCATCGGTGTGGTTATTGTAGAGATTGGCATTAACAAGAAAATCCCAGCCTTTTACCACATTAAAGCGGCTAATTATTTCAAATCCTTCGGTATAAGCATTTGCTATGTTGGTAGAAGTTGTGGTAATTACTCCATTTACAGGTGTACTTTCTACATGTGCAATATAATCGTTTGTTTTGCGGTAATATATGCTCGAGCTTAGATTTACCCTGTTCCAGCTTTTACGGTAGCCAAACTCGAAAGCATGTATATCTTCGGGTAAAATATTAGGATTGCCCACATCATAATTTACGGGATCTGAAATATCGGGTATGGGGCTATAATTACGTGGTGTAGGCCGTGTAACCCTGCGCGCGTAACTTAACTGTAACTGGCTGTTTGCTTCAATTTTCTCTGTAAGTGTTATACTGGGGTATAACCTTATATTAAGTACTTTCACGGGAGTATATAATGGATCGCCCGAAAAATTGTATCCATTTACATATCCATCCAGATTGGCATATTCAGTTCTTAGGCCAACTAAATAACTAAAGTCTTTTATTTGATTCTGATAATTGATATAAAATGCATGAATTTGATTAAGCCCCTTAAAATATGCGCTGTAAGGATAATATTTGCTATAACTCAATGCATTGTCATCCAATCGGTAAACTACCTGGTTTCGTTCATCCAGCCTCCATTGGCTCCGGTAGCCAGCATCTAAAGTTCCCTTACTAACCGGCAATGTGTAATCTATCTGCACATTATAATAACTGTTACGATTGTTGTTAACAGGATGAACGGTACTCGTAGCCAGGGTTGTTGCCTGATCATGTAGATTATAAATATCCGAAAAAAAATGCTGATCGGTATTTCCATTACCATGCGCATAACCGATACTAAAAGTAAGCTCTTCTTTTGGTCTGTTAAATGTTTTTACAAAATCAAGGTTCAGGTTATACGTTCTGCCGTTCCCTTTTGTTTTATTGGCATTATTGATTAACTGCAGGGGAGAGCTGGCTGCATTCAACTGTGTTATTTCAAGCCATTCATTTTTATTATTGCTGTTGAGGTTGTATCCACCAGAGAAATTTAACAAACTCTTGGGCGTGATGTAATAATCGATTCCGGCTTTTATGTTGTGGGTATTGGCTATGGTGGCAGATGGAAAGGTTTCATTAGAGAATACCACATCTGTTGTTGGATTTAAAAACTGTAGGTGCTGATGCCCGTTGCTAAATATATTACTGTGCTGAAAATCATAATTCGTGTAAACATTTACTTTGCTGTTCTCAAAACTCAAGCTTAATCCACCTGTATAATTATTTCTTGTGCCTGTTGAAGCATTTGCTGAACCATTAAACCCTAATTTCTGGTTCTTTTTTAAAATAATATTGATAAAACCTGTATCGCCCTGGGCTTCATATTTAGCGGAGGGATTGGTTACCAACTCTATACTTTCAATTGATGCGGCTGGAATAGACTGTAGAACCTGCGTAATATCGCCACCTCCGATTAACGAAGGCTTGCCATCAATCAATACATTTAATTTTGAAGAACCACGCAAACTCAGGTTCCCGCTACCATCAATACTAATTGTAGGAATATTCTGTAATAAATCGGTAGCTGTACCTCCCTTACTGATGAGGCTTTGCTCTACCGAAAATTTCTTTTTATTAAGACCGACTCGATCATTGTTTTTTGTTGCATTTACAGTAATTTCTTTGAGTATATTCTGCTTGGATGCAATCATTTTAAGTTCACCCAGATTTACCTGATTACTTTCTGCTGATACTTTAATACTATCTTTGATAAGCGTTTTATAACCAATATATTCTGCCTTAAGTCGGTAAATACCATTAGGAATACCTGTAATGTTGAAATTACCAGCCGAATCTGTTTCCGATATTTTAATCAGTGCATTTGTACCGTCAATAGATAAAGAAGCGGTTGCAAATGGTATAATTTCGTTCGTTTTTGCATCACGAAGTCTTCCGCTTATACTATTACTACCTTGTGCCATTACACATAAGTTCCATGCCGTAAAAAATAGCATGAATATTATAAATTTAGTGTTTTTCATTGTGTGTTGCTGATAAAGCATGTTTATGAGCAATACAAAAGTAGAGTAGAAGCTGGCCTTCTTTTCTGTACAATTATGCACTAATTCTGTACAAAATTATACCATTAATACCTGGCTTATCTTAAATAAAAAAATATAGAAAATATTTATAAATTGAGTAAACAAATCTACTTACATAAATCGATGGTATTTATTAGAAATCTGGAAAAACACGAAGTAGAGCGCATGAGGGAAATCGACCGCTCAGAAGAGATTTTCGGAATTTACCTGTTTCGCAACAACCAGTTGAACCTTGTCTCGCATCGTGAAAGCGTTTTGGGCTTTGAGCATAATGAATTGAAAGCAATTATTAACCGCCAAATCAAATTAATAGAAAACGGCGGGCAGGTTTTTAGTGCTTTTGATGCAGAAAAAATGATTGCAATTGCTTCAGTTGAAAATAAAAAAAGAGGTTTGTTGCTAAACTATTGTAAAATGGATATCCTCTACGTAAGTAAACGTTACCAGGGAAAAGGAGTGGCCAGCCAGCTCGTAGATGCATGTAAACAGGCCGCAAAAAACTTTGGTGCCGACAAATTGTATATTTCTGCCACCCCCACGAAAAATACAGTCGATTTTTATTTAAAAAGGGGAGCATTGCCGGTAAAGGAATTAGATCAGGAACTATTTACCCAAGAACCTGAAGATATACATCTGGAATTGAAAACAGATTAATAATTATTCTTTTAATTCTACGGGATACAAAAACTTAAACGAATTGGAAACTGCCTGATGAAGGATAGTTGCATGATTTTCCTGTGGTAAATAATCGAAATACACTTTTACGTTTTGATTATTAAAACCTTTTATCTTTTCGGCCAGTAGATTTGCATCTACCTCCATTACCCGGGGGATTTCAGTTGGCGTTAACCCTTCTTTACCAACTGCGATGTAAACCTTAGTCTGTTGATTAAAACTCCTTTCACTGATTTTCGAATCCTGATTTAACAAAGCGCCATTATCCCACCATAAACTGGGGCTAACAATTACATATTTATTAAATAAGGTGGGTTTTTTAAACAAAATTTCGGTAATCAATAATCCACCTAACGATTGTCCGATGATGGTTTTACTGGTTGTTGTTTTATATTTTTTTTCAATGTAAGGTTGCAGTTCATTACCTAAAAAAGCCATAAACCGATCGGAATGACCTGTGGTAGGAAATTTCTTCTTATCCGCTTCAATAGTGGTAGGAAATGTAAAGTCCCTTCTGCGATCAACTGTTGCAATACCTACCACAATCGATTTTGGAACCTGATTTACCCATTCAAAACTATTAAACTGTACAAGCCCTGCAATATGGATAAAATCTTCATCAGCAGAACCATCAAGCAAGTAAATTACCGGATATCTCGTCGTATCATTTTGTTTATAACCTTCTGGAAGATAGATATTCAGGATTCTTTTCTCTGCCAGTGCTTTTGATTGGATCTCGTCAATCACACCAAGTACAAAAGGTTTATCGTTGTTTACCGTTTTCTGGTTTTTAGCTTGGCCTAAAGTCGATAGCTGGCAAAAAATAAGTAACGTAAAGAGAGAAATTTTATAGGTATGTAGTTTTACTTTCATTAATTAGCGGTTTGGTTTAGTGTCCCAGGCTAACGATCCGTGTTGCCAGCCACTGGTTATTGTCTAATTTCCAGGTGATGATGAATTTTTGCTTGCCTATTTCCTGCTTTCCGTTTTCGGTGTGCAGGAAACGGTGATTACCAAGGGCAATTGCGCCGTACCCTGGAATGGGATAGACTTCCAGACTGGCTTTTTCAAGTTCCCGGCGTAGGTTAGAGATTTTGTTGCGTGCAAAAAGGCCCTTGAAGTTTTCCATGGTTGTTTTGAGATCTGTTTTTCCGCCACCATCGTTGTAGAACTCCAATTCCTGTGAAAAGAAAGTGCCCAGTGCTTTGATATCCTGCCTGTTGAAGGCGTCAAAAAGCAGGCTGTCCTGCTTGAAGATAGTCTGCTGTAAAGCAGGGTCTTTTGGCTGAAAAGAATGCTGGGCTTTTGTGACGGTGCCTATTGATAGAAACAAGATAAAAAATAAAAGGCTGTTCTTGGACATGATGAGAATATTTTGCTTCGGGTTAATTCTTTTTTGACGTAACAAGGGCATTTTTGTTACAGGCCAAAGGTAGGTTTGGGTTGGCACTCTTTATTCGTTCTGAAAATCTGATACGATGATTTGTGCAACTACTCCACCTAAAGAACGACCTAATATATGTACTTTTTCGACTTTCAATGCATCCAATAAAGAAATAACATCATAAGCCATATCCGCTAGTTTATAGGCATTTTTTGGATATTTCCCCTGTTGCAAAAGGCCGCCATCGCATGGTTCGTTCTTGCACAAAAAAAACAACAATACGAAGTAAAAAGATGTAATCCTTCCTTGAGAGATCGTTAAGTTTTTTATAAATTAAATTTCCGATTTAATTTATAAACTATTTTAATCATAATTTTTATCATTTATAAATTCAAATGCTAAGGAAGAATCTATTGCAAATTAAACGGATATTTTGATCTTATAAAACACAAAAGCCCCACATTTCTGTGAGGCTTCTCTGTGATCCCGCTGGGATTCGAACCCAGGACCACTACATTAAAAGTGTAATGCTCTACCAGCTGAGCTACGGAATCTACTTTATTTAAAACGTTGTCCGTTTCCTTTAAAGTGGTGCAAATATAGAGTTAAAGACTGTTTCATGCAAATAAAAAATCATGGAACGCCTTAGTATATTGATTTATAGGCGAATTAATTATCTGCCTTCTCTTTTTTAAATAGATTTGATACTTTTATCGCTATAAATTTAAGTCCACCCATGCGTAGATCACTTCTTGCCTTACTTTTTTTGTTTACCCTTTCCCTGTTATCCTGCCAATCCAAAAAAACTAAAGAAGAGGCAAGGTACCAGCAAGATTCGCTGGCATCATGCGAAAAGAATATGCCCAGCCGTTTTGGCGCAGTAAGAGATACTTCTGGTTTCGCCAGTAAAGCGCTTAGCCATGAAGGTATGGTTTTAATTCCGGCGGGAGAATTTGCTATGGGGGCCGGTGATAAAGAGGGTAGGGAAGATGAATATCCACAACATCAGGTTAAAGTAGCTTCTTTCTGGATGGATGTTACCGAAGTAACCAATGCCAGTTTTAAAAAATTTGTTGATGCTACCGGGTATCAGACCACTGCTGAGCGCAAGCCAGATTGGGAAGAAATGAAAAAACAGCTTCCGGCAGGCACACCTAAACCACCTGACAGTGTTTTTGTTGCCGCCTCATTGGTCTTTTATCAACCGAAGAGTATTACCTCTTTAAATGACGCATCACAGTGGTGGCGTTGGGTTAAAGGTGCGAATTGGAGGCACCCTCATGGTCCTAACAGTGATATTAAAGGAAAGGAAAATTTTCCGGTAGTACATATATCTTGGGATGATGCCATGGCTTACTGCAAATGGTCTGGCAAACGCTTACCAACCGAGGCCGAGTGGGAATTTGCTGCACGTGGTGGTTTAAAAAATGAAAAATACCCTTGGGGCAATGAAGATATAGAAAAAGGTAAACCTAAAGCCAATACCTGGCAGGGCAATTTCCCCATAAAAAATACAGATTGGGATGGTTTCAAGGGCCCTGCAGCCGTAAAAAGC
This sequence comes from Pedobacter vanadiisoli, assembly GCF_042684385.1. NCBI lineage: Bacteria > Pseudomonadati > Bacteroidota > Sphingobacteriia > Sphingobacteriales > Sphingobacteriaceae > Pedobacter > Pedobacter vanadiisoli. The sequence goes on from NZ_JBHULL010000005.1 coordinate 143,345, forward strand.
TTTAAAGCCAATGGCTATGGCCTTTATGATATGGCCGGTAATGTTTGGGAGTGGTGCAGCGATTGGTATCGCCCAGATTATTATGCTACACTTTCAGGAATTGCCAATAACCCAAAGGGACCGGCTGATAGTTACGATCCGATGGAGCCGACTGTACCGAAGCGTGTGGTAAGGGGTGGTTCTTTTATGTGTAACGCCTCCTACTGTAAAGGCTACCGCGTAACTTCTCGTATGAAAACTTCTGTTGATACTGGCCTTGAACACACAGGATTTAGGTGCGTAAGCACTAACTAAAGCTTTTTTTGTTAAATTTAAAATTACACAAACGTTTGATTTATTTTTATTAAATAATATTGTTTAGTTTGGCCAAAACAATTAACCGAACCAAAAACTTTATGCAACAAACAACAAAATCAGGTCATACGCAAGGGCCAAAGCCACTTATTATTATTTGCGCCTTATTTTTTATTTTTGGCTTTGTAACCTGGGCAAACGGAACATTAATTCCTTTCTTTAAATTATCTTTCGGATTGTCAAACTTACAGGCATTCTTTGTAACTTTTGCCTCGTATATGGCTTATTTCTTTTTAGCACTGCCATCATCCTGGATACTTAAAAAAGTTGGCTTTAAAAACGGAATTGTTTTAGGCCTTGTGATATTAGGATTAGGTTCGCTGATCTTTATACCAGCAGCCCAAACGCGTACTTTTGGTCTATTTTTAACCGGTATTTTTGTACAGGGTGCTGCCTTATCTTTGCTTCAAACTGCTTCTAACCCTTATTTAACCATTATTGGTCCGATAGAAAGTGCTGCAAAACGAATCAGTATGGCAGGTATCTGCAATAAATTTGCAGGAATGATAGTGCCTATAATTATGGGGAGTTTGTTCTTAAAAAATGCATCGGAGGTTGAAAAGCAGATCCAGGCCGCAACCGGCGTTGCACACGAACAATTGCTAAATGAGGTTTTGGGTCGTGTTAATATACCATATATCGTGTTGGCTATTGTTTTTTGTGTTTTTGCCGTGGTGATTAAATTTACCGATTTACCAGAAGTAGAGGTTGAAGAGGATGTGGTTGACGAAACCAAGGGCGAAGTGATCAAACACAACAGTGTTTTCCAGTTTCCGCACTTGTTTTTAGGTTCATTATGTATTTTTGTTTATGTGGGAGCAGAAGTGATGGCTGGTGATATTATCGGAATTTACGGTCGTGAATTGGGAATCAGTCCTGAAATCAGTGGAAAATTAACGTCGATTACACTTTTTAGTATGTTAATAGGTTATATAGTAGGTATTATTACCATTCCAAAATACATCTCTCAGCAAAAGGCGTTGCGAGTTTGTGCTATTTTAGGTATCATTTTCGCCATTTTATCTTTTGCCATATCCACTTGGTTTGCGGTAATTTTTGTAGCCTTGCTTGGTTTGGCAAACTCATTAATGTGGCCAGCTATATTCCCGCTTGGCATTAGTCATTTAGGGAAATTCACCAAAATTGGTTCAGCCATTATGGTTATGGGCATTGCAGGAGGAGCTATAATGCCGTTATTGTATGCTTTTTTAAATGAAAAATTACACATCAATTTCCAATTGGCCTATCTGCTAACGGTATTGCCATGCTACCTTTATATTTTGTTTTTTGCAATAAAAGGCCATAAAGTAGGACTAAAGCTCAAATAAACGAACCAAATAAATTTTGTAAGTTAAGCCCGGTCTTTAATCAGATTGGGCTTTCTTTTGTCCTTAATTTTCAGTTATTTTGGCGAAATTATAACAATGACTTAATCTTGATTCTTAGTGTCACAATACTCATATCTCAATAATGAATAAAGCTATTTTTCTCGACCGCGACGGCGTACTTAACCACGAAATCTATGATTATATCTGCCGGGTTGAAGATTTTAAAATATTAGATTATCAGATTCCTGTACTCAAAAAATTCTTCGACGAAGGGTATTTGTTAATCGTCATCACTAACCAGGGCGGCATTGCACTGAAACGTTATACAGAACAGGAACTGGCTATTATGCACCAGATGTTAAGAAATGCTTTTGTGGCCAAAGGAGCAGATATTGCAGGGTTTTATTATTGTCCGCATCACCCAACTGTTGGCGGCGAATGCAAATGCAGAAAACCAGCTTCGGGAATGATCCTTGATGCCATCGATATGTACGATATTGACCCGGTACAGTCTGTTATGATAGGTGATAAACCCCGCGATGTTGAAGCTGCAAACGGGGCAGGAGTGAAGGGTATCCTGATTGAACCTGATGAGCAGATTGATTATGAGAAGGTTAAAGAGGTATTAAAAAGAGAATCTTTAGTTTAGTTTGGAGTTCAGGGTTGGGAGTTTAGAGTAAGCAAAGTCCTCAACCAGCGAGATTCAGATTCATCTTATTCGTGTAAAATATTTATTAAACAAAAAGTCCTGAGTTATTATTTAACTCAGGACTTTTTTATGCGCCTGGAACTCAAAACCCCAAGCTCAAAACTCCAAAATTACTTACCTGCTGCTTTAGCGTGATCAGCTAAGAAAGTAGCCAAACCGGTATCAGTTAATGGGTGTTTCAATAAACCTACAATTGCGGCCAAAGGAGCTGTAATTACATCTGCACCTAATTTAGCGCAGTTTACAATGTGTAATGGTCCGCGGATTGATGCTGCCAGGATTTGTGTTTCGTAACCATAGTTGTCAAAAATAGTCCTGATATCTTCGATCAGTACCAAGCCATCGCTTGAAATATCATCTAAACGACCCAAGAACGGAGAAACATAGGTTGCTCCGGCTTTCGCGGCCAATAAAGCCTGACCTGCCGAGAAAATTAAGGTACAATTGGTTTTAATGCCTTTTGATGAGAAATATTTAATGGCTTTAACACCATCTTTAATCATCGGAACTTTAACCACAATTTTAGGGTTTAAAGCGGCTAAAGCTTCACCTTCTTTTACAATTTCGTCAAAAGTGGTCGAAATTACTTCTGCACTTACGTTATCATCAACAATATCGCAGATTGCTTTATAATGGTTAATTACATTTTCATCGCCGGTAATACCTTCTTTAGCCATTAAGCTAGGGTTGGTGGTTACACCATCTAAAATGCCAAGATCTTGCGCTTCTCTGATTTGATCAAGATTTGCTGTGTCAATAAAAAATTTCATGTTTATAAATTCTTAAAATGATTATTAGGTTCTGCTGTTGGAACCCCTGAAGAATTTAGTATCCCCCCTTCAGGGGATTAAGGGGGTAAAAAAGGGCAAGCACCTTCTATCGCACCGCTACAACCTTCTACCCTTGCTGCGTTCCCACCCTGGGGGAGTTCAAAGGGAGCTGGTCGTAAAAGACTTGCCCGGGCACAAAGGTAGAAAAAGAAGTTGTTTTGCAAAACCCATTTCTTTAATTTTTTGAAGATTGTTGCTATCTGACTGATTAGTAAATTAATAAAATCAAAATGTGTATTTTTTCGACTACTTTAATGAGGTAAAGTTTTTGAATGCCATATTTGTTTAAAAATGCATTCATAAATAAAACAATTCTTCAACTGATTTAGATCTGATTTTAGCATAAAAAGGGCATTTATTGCAAAATATAGCTATTATGAATTTGACAAATATTATAGCTAATATTTGTCATTTTTTTAATCTAAACACTTTAAATTACTTAAGGACTAAAATTTTTCTAAAAATCGTGTCAACTCTGTAATTTCAGATATGTTTTCCATATCTTAGTGTTTCCTATACACTAACAACTAACGAGCAAAGAATGGAACCAAACAGTGGATTGTACGATGCGCAATTTGAACACGATGCCTGCGGTATTGGGTTCGTTGCACATGTGAAAGGGCGAAAATCGCATCAAATCATCTCTGATGCACTTACTATTTTAGAGAATCTAGATCATAGAGGGGCTTGTGGAGCAGAACCAAATACAGGCGATGGCGCTGGTATTATGATTCAGATTCCCCACGAATTTTTTTATGATGAATGTTTAAAAGCTGGCTTCAGCTTACCAGAAACCAATAATTATGGTGTAGGTATGCTGTTTATGCCAAAGGATATCAGATCCAGAGAAGAGTGTAGAGAATTGATTTATCGTGCCGCCGAAAAACTAGGCCTTGAAATTTTAGGCTTTAGAAAAGTTGATGTTGACACAACAGATATTGGCAATATGGCCCTTTCTGTTGAGCCGGAAATTGAGCAGGTATTTATTGCCCGCCCTTATGCAATAGCACCGGGTGCAGATTTCGAGCGTAAGCTTTATATTTTTAAGAACTACCTGATTAAACTGATCGTAAACACCGTTCACGGTGGTAAAGATTTTTATATTGTTTCGCTTTCTGCGCAAACCATTATATATAAAGGTCAGCTTACCTCATTACAGGTACGTACATATTTTACTGACCTTACCGATAAGCGCATGGTTTCTGCCTTAGGTTTGGTTCACTCACGTTTTGCAACCAACACTTTCCCTTCATGGAGGTTAGCCCAGCCATTCCGCTTCATTGCCCATAATGGCGAGATCAATACCCTACAGGGAAATTTAAACTGGTTCAGGGCAGGTGTTAAATCATTGGCTTCTTCACATTTTACCCCTGAAGAGCTGGATATGTTATTGCCTGTTATTGACGAAACCAACTCAGATTCAGGCTGTTTGGATAATGTGATCGAATTATTGTTTCATGCAGGCAGAACCTTACCACATGTTTTAATGATGTTGGTGCCAGAAGCATGGGATGGTAACGATGATATGGATCCGGTTAAAAGAGCCTTCTACGAATTCCACGCTACATTGATGGAACCATGGGATGGGCCAGCTGCGATTGCCTTTACTGACGGTAAATTAATTGGTGCTACTCTGGATCGTAATGGTCTACGCCCTTCGCGTTATGCCATCACCTCCGATGACCGTGTAATTATGGGTTCTGAGGCTGGTGCCTTGGCCATTGATCAAAGTACGATTATTGAAAAAGGCCGTTTAACCCCTGGCAAAATGTTCGTAGTAGATATGGAACAGGGCCGGATCATCAGCGATGAAGAAATTAAAAACCAGGTTTGTAGTGGCAGTCCTTATGCCGACTGGATTAACCAATATCAGATTCGTTTAGAAGAATTGCCTGAGCCACGTTTGATGTTTACCGGTTTATCTTCCGAATCTATTTTTAAATATCAGCAGGTTTTTGGTTACAGCAGGGAAGACGTAGAGCTTTTACTTAAACCAATGGCCCTTGAGGGTAAGGAACCGATTGGTTCTATGGGTACTGATACGCCACTGGCGATCTTATCACAACGTCCGCAACATTTATCTTCGTACTTTAAACAGCTTTTTGCCCAGGTTACCAACCCACCTATCGATCCCATCCGTGAGAAAGTGGTAATGAGTTTGGCCAGTTTTATGGGTAGCAATGGTAACTTGTTAGATGAAAACCCACGCCAGGCACATTGTGTTGCCATTAAACATCCTATTTTAACCAACCAGGAATTAGAGAAACTGAGAAGTATCGATACTGGTGTTTTCCAGGCTAAAACCCTGCAAACTTATTTCAGGGCTGATGGCAAGCCAGGGGCGATGGCGAAAGCCTTAGACCGTTTATGCCGCTATGCAGTTGATGCAGTTGAGGATGGTTTCCAGGTAATTGTATTAAGTGACAGGGCCATTGATTCTGAACACGCTGCAATGCCTTCTTTATTGGCCGTTTCTGCTGTACACCATCACCTCATCCGTAAAGGTTACCGTGGCGCAGTGGGTATAGTGATCGAGGCCGGTGACATTTGGGAAGTACACCATTTTGCCACTTTATTGGGCTTTGGTGTTACCGCAATTAACCCTTACCTGGCTTTAGAGACCATTAATGAATTTAAAGAAGAATCTGGTTTATCAACAGAACAGCTTACTAAAAATTATATCTACGCAGTAAACAGTGGTTTGCTTAAAATTTTCTCTAAAATGGGCATCTCAACCCTGCAATCATACCAGGGTGCACAAATTTTTGAGATTTTGGGTTTAAACAAACAAGTGGTTAATACTTATTTCACTGGTGCGGTTTCGCGTATTGGAGGTTTAGGACTGGATGAAATTGCGAAAGAAACGTTAATTAAACATCACCGCAGTTTTGGTCCGCTAACAGAGACAGAAAACCTGTTGCCAGCAGGAGGAACTTATAAATTCCGTCGCAAAGGTGAAGCCCATTTGTTTAATCCGCAAACCATTCACTTGTTGCAAAATGCAACACGTAAAAACGATTACAATATTTTCAAACAATACTCTAAACTGGTTAATGAGCAAACACAACAGGCTTACACCATCCGTGGATTGTTCGAATTTAACTATAACCGCCCATCGGTACCTTTAAATGAGGTAGAGCCTGTAGCTGAAATCTTAAAAAGATTTGCAACAGGAGCCATGTCTTTCGGTTCCATTTCTCATGAAGCACACTCTACTTTGGCAATTGCCATGAACCGTATCGGCGGAAAGAGCAATACCGGAGAAGGTGGTGAAGATGAAATGCGTTATACTAAATTGCCAAATGGCGACAGCATGCGTTCGGCTATTAAACAAGTGGCTTCCGCACGTTTTGGTGTAACAAGTTATTATTTAACCAATGCTGATGAGTTACAGATTAAAATGGCTCAAGGTGCTAAACCAGGGGAAGGTGGTCAATTACCGGGACACAAAGTGGACGACTGGATTGCAAAAGTTCGTCACTCTACGCCGGGGGTTGGTTTGATTTCACCTCCGCCACACCATGATATTTATTCGATCGAAGATTTGGCCCAGCTGATTTTTGATTTAAAAAATGCTAACCGTGCTGCCAGGATCAATGTAAAATTGGTTTCAAAAGCTGGTGTGGGTACCATTGCAGCGGGTGTTGCCAAAGCACATGCCGACGTGATCCTGATATCTGGTTTTGATGGTGGAACAGGGGCATCTCCTTTAACCTCAATCCAACATGCCGGCTTACCTTGGGAGCTGGGCTTGGCAGAAGCACACCAGACTTTGGTAAAAAACAAGCTGCGTAACCGTATTGTATTACAAACAGATGGCCAGTTAAAAACAGGTAGAGATATTGCTATTGCAGCATTATTGGGTGCCGAAGAATGGGGGGTTGCTACTGCTGCCCTGGTAACTTCAGGCTGTATCATGATGCGTAAGTGCCATTTAAATACTTGTCCGGTTGGTGTGGCTACACAAGATCCTGAATTAAGAAAATTATTTACCGGTGATGCGGATCATGTCGTAAACCTGTTTTATTTTCTTGCAGAAGAGCTGCGTGAAATTATGGCCGAACTAGGTTTCAGAACCATTAACGAAATGATTGGCCAGGCTGATGTATTAAAAGTACGTGAGTTGCCGGCAACCGACTGGAAATTAAAACACCTTGATTTATCACCAATCCTATTTAAAGCAGAAGAGAATGGCTTGCCTTTATTCAATACTGAAGAGCAAGATCATGGATTGGACAACGTTTTAGATCATAAACTAATTGAAGCGGCACAACCCGCTATCGCTAATAACGAACCGGTTTTTGCAAGCTTCGAAATTAAAAATACCGACCGTTCATTAGGTACTATGCTATCTAACGAAATTTCGAAAGTGCATTTAAGTGCAGGCTTACCTCCAGATACGATCAATTTTAAATTTGTAGGTTCTGCCGGACAAAGCTTTGGTGCATTCAGTACCCGTGGGGTCACTTTATCACTTGAAGGTGAGGCAAACGATTACGTAGGTAAAGGATTGTCGGGGGCAAGATTAGCCGTTTACCCGTTTGCAAATTCAACATTTGTACCTGAACAAAATATCATTATCGGTAACGTTGCACTTTATGGTGCTACTTCGGGCGAGTTATTTGCACGTGGTAAAGCTGGCGAACGTTTTGCGGTGCGTAACTCTGGTGCAACTGCCGTAGTTGAAGGAGTTGGCGATCATGGTTGCGAATACATGACCGGTGGCGAGGTGTTAATTCTTGGTGATACCGGAAGCAACTTTGCGGCTGGTATGAGTGGTGGAGTAGCCTGGGTTTACGATGCAAATGGAACTTTTGCACGTAAATGCAACAAGGAAATGGTTGATTTAGATCCGTTACAAGCTGAAGATGAAGAGCGTATTTTGGCTTTACTTAAAGCCCATATTCGCTTAACAGACAGTAAAGTAGCTGAATTTATCTTAAGTGATTGGATAACACAATCAGCTCATTTTGTAAAAGTATTCCCTAAAGAGTACAAAGCAGTTTTAGCAAAACGTAACCAACAAGTAAAAACACACTAAGCCATGGGAAAAGTAACAGGATTTCAAGAATACGATAGAGTTGCGCCCACTAGAGAAGAGGCTGCAACACGTGTAAAACACTATGGGGAATTTTTAAACGAATTACCCGCACAAGAATTAAATAACCAAGCTGCACGCTGTATGGATTGCGGCGTACCTTTTTGCCAGTCGGGTTGCCCTTTGGGTAACGTAATACCGGAATTTAATGATGCGGTTTATCAGGGCAAATGGGAGCAGGCTACCAATATTTTATTAAGCACAAACAATTTCCCTGAATTTACGGGCAGGATTTGCCCTGCACCATGTGAGTCTGCTTGCGTACTGGGCATTAACCGTCCGCCTGTTTCTATTGAGGAAATTGAGAAGCATATTATCGAAATTGCTTTCGAAAAAGGATTTATCAAAGCAAAAGCCCCATTGATCAGAACCGGCAAAAAGGTTGCAATTATTGGTTCAGGTCCGGCAGGGTTAGCTGCTGCAGCTCAACTAAATAAGGTTGGACACGAAGTTACCGTTTTCGAACGTGATGATGCACCAGGTGGTTTATTGAGATATGGCATTCCTGATTTTAAACTTCAGAAAAATGTTGTCGATCGCCGTATCGATTTAATGAAAGAAGAAGGTATCATTTTTAAATGCAATGCCAATGTGGGTGAAAATGTTGAAATAGGTACCTTATTGAGAGATTTTAATGCCATCATACTGGCTGGTGGTTCTACCATTCCCCGCGATCTGCCGATTGAAGGCCGCTCGGCTAAAGGCGTGCATTTTGCCATGGACTTCCTGAAGCAACAGAATAAACGCGTAGCGAACAGGACTGTTGAAACAGAAGATATTATGGCTACCGGTAAAAATGTAATTGTAATTGGTGGAGGCGATACGGGTTCTGATTGTATCGGTACTTCTAACCGTCATGGTGCCAAATCAATTACACAATTTGAGATTATGCCAATGCCACCTCAAACACGTAATGAACATATGCCTTGGCCAAATTATCCAATGTTGCTAAAAAACACTTCTTCTCATGAGGAAGGTGCACAGAGAGCCTGGTCAGTTAATACCAAAAACTTTATTGCTGATGAAAATGGAAACCTTAAAGCATTAAAGGTGGTAGATGTGGAATGGGAAATTGATGCAAACGGGCGTCCGGTTACTTTTAAAGAAGTGGCTGGGAGTGAAAGAGACCTTCCGTGCGAACTGGTACTTTTAGCAATGGGTTTTTTACATCCTCAAAAAGAAGGTTTAATTGAGAAACTGGGCGTGGAGTTAGATAACCGTGGAAACGTAAAAGCTTCTGAACAAACTTACCAAACCAATATTGGAAAGATTTTTGCCGCGGGTGATGTTCGCCGGGGGCAATCATTGGTGGTTTGGGCCATTTCAGAGGGCAGAGAGGCTGCCCGTAAAGTTGACGAATACTTAATGGGAACAACCAAACTGGCTTCGAAAGATGCAGTTGCGTATGCTTAGTAGGTTTAAATTCTATATTTTTAGGGTCGTGGTTCAAACCACGACCTTTTTTATTTTATATACTGTCAGTAGAGTTAAGATTTGATCAAAGCTCTCGCTCTACGTATGTTTTCAAGGTACTTAGGGTGGTGTTCCAGTAAAAGACCAAATGTTTATAAATAATATCTGTAGGGAAATTACTCAGATTGATCGTTAAATGGCTTCCTTTTTCATTTGGACGGAGCTGAAATTCGATGGTCGTATAACTTTCTGGTTCCTCTGGCAGGTTAGATAGAGAGCTTAAATGATTGTATTTTAATTGCTCTCCAGCTTTGAACTGAAGAACATTTCCTTTGTTTTCAAACGGCGTTTGTGATAATACACCCCTGATGGTAATTGGAGCTCCGATAACCCAGTCGGTGCTGATTTTTATAGGCGATTCAGACATCCACTGTTGCATGATCTCTGTATCTGTCAAGGCCTTCCAAACTTTAAAAGGGCTGCTTTGAATGTCAATACTGTTGCTGTATAGTATGTTTGTAGTTTGCATAACGTTCCTAAATATCGCCATTATCTAACATATTTCAGCACTTTTATGATATAAAGTAATAGCATTAAGCTACAGCTATTGAGTTAAAATAATTTGAGCTGATCGTTTTTAGGTGGCTTTTCTTTACCAAAGACTGTTCTGCCACCATATTTCCAGCTTTGAGCGCGTTCCTTTTGAATCACTTTCTCAAAATCCATATTCGGAACAAAGCCTTTTTCTGCATTCCGGGCAATTTGATGCAATGATTTTATTGCTTGTTGCTTATCGGTATTTCCAATCTTCGCTTTTTCAATTGCCTTTTGCAAAACAGTTATTGTTTCATCATAAACCGTTACTGGGACAGGGAAAGGATGACCATCTTTGCCACCATGTGCAAAAGAATAACGGGCAGGATCGGTGAATCGGGAAGGTGTACCGTAGATTACCTCGCTCACTAAAGCCATAGATTGTAAGGTTCTTGGCCCCATGCCTTCAAGCAATAATAATTCCTCAAAATCTTTCGGCTGCTTTTCCTGAGCCAACCACAATATGCTTCCCAGGCGCTTTAGATCAACATCCTTAGATTTTACCTCATGATGATTGGGAAGTACCAATTTTTGGATCTCATTAAGCATCCGAGTAGGCGATTCAACCGCAATACTCATCATGCTCTGCCTTGTCTTAACAGCTTCATTAGCCGTTAGGTTCAGAATCTGACCTTGATTAATGCCACAGATGCCCGTATGCGGTTCTTCTACAAAAGATTTTAGGTTTTCAGAATGCCAATGGTATCTTCTCGCTGTTGCACTGCTATCACTCATGCCTTGTTGAACCACTGCCCAATCGCCTTCGTTGCTTAAAATAAAACTATGGAGATATAGCTGGAACCCATCTTGTATGGCAGTGTTATCTACCTTTGCACTGAGTTTACTGGCCCGAACCAGTTCTGTACCGTTTAACCCCGTTTTATCGGCAATTTTTAAGAGTTCATCCGGTGTTTCCCTGCTGTACTTTCCTTTGCCTCCACAGATGTAAATTCCTAACTCTTTTGATAAGGGATTGATCGATTTCTTCAAAGCACCCATTACTGATGTGGTAATTCCTGAAGAATGCCAGTCCATACCCATTACTGCACCTAAACTCTGAAACCAGAACGGACTGCTTAGGCGGCGTATTACTTCTGCCTTGCCATATTCCAATAGTATTGCTTCCGTTATAGCTAAACCAAGTGTAGCCATACGTTGTGCGAGCCACGGCGGTACATGGCCGTAATGTAGGGGTAAATCTGCGCTTCCTGATCTTTTCAATACTAACAAATTTAGCAAAATATTTTGTTAAATTGAAATTTAGTTAGGAACCAATTAAATTAATCTTTAAACTGCTGATCTAAAAATTTTATCATTATTTTGGAAACCTCTTCGAACCAGGGATTAAATAACCAAAAGGGGTGGGGTGTATCAGGAAGTGTATGTACTTCAGAATAGATACCAAAAGGTTTAATTTTTGCAATTAAATCGTCTCTACCTGCGTGAAATCTAGTGGTAGAACTATTGATGAATAGTATTGGAACGGAATTTTGTCCCGCATGATATAATGGTGATGCATTATGCCATAACGCTGGATTTTCCTTCAAATCTGCACCAAGCCAAATCGCCGCAACAGATTTCCTGTTAGGATCTTTACTCACTTCAGCAGATTCAGGATGATCGAAAGCCAGTATCCCATCTACGTCAATTACAGCCTGGACGTTACTATTATGGCTATTTATTTTTTCCTTCTCGAACTGAGAATCATTGTTGGTTGTACCAACTAAAGCAGCCAATTGTCCGCCTGCAGAAAATCCGGCTACCGTAATTTTATTGGTATCTATATTAAATTCTCCCGCATTTGCTTTTATCCATCTCACTGTATTTTTCAAATCATAAACTGCTGCCGGGAATTGTGCGTGGGTAGATAAACGATAATCAGTAGTAATGGCAACATAACCGTTTTGAGCCATTTTTTGAGCCAATGGGATGTTTTGAGCACGATCACCGGAACGCCAGCCACCACCAAAAACAAACAAAACTGCGGGTGTTGGTTTTCTGGATTTCTTTGGATAAATTACATCGAGCAATAAATTCCCTGTTGAATATTTGGCATAAACAATATTGCGTTTGACTTTAAAATTATCCTTTCCTAATGGGAAGGCAATAGTAATGTAAGGGCGTTTCTTTTTCTCTTTAATATAAGTAGAATATATACTGAATGAAGTATCAGCAGGTGTTTTTTGCGCCTGACTTAAGGTAAAACAGCATATAAAAATTAAGGTTAGAAATTTCATTAACGTAAATATATGGAATAGTTGAGCCGATGATGAAACGTTTGAACTTATATTTTGTTAAGTTTAAACTTTAATGCAGCAACAGATTAATGCGAAAATTTTTACAACGTTTACTTAGTGCCTGGATTATCCGCATGTCGAATAAGTTCGGCTCAAGGCCCAGCCGTAAACGCATCCATGCCGCTTTGAATAAACTTTATAAAACGATCAGTTCAAGTCCCGGAAAACGCGGGCTTATTTTTGAAGTTGCCGATACGGATAAATTTATCATTTTATCAGACCAGCATAAAGGTACCCGCGATTATGCCGATGATTTTACTTTAGCGGAAAAGAACTACCTAAAGGCTCTCGAATATTACAACCAGCAGGATTTCCACTATATAAACCTGGGCGACAGCGAGGAGCTCTGGGAGAATTTACTCGAATCCGTAATAAAACACAATAAAGAAACATTCGAAGCAGAAAAAGCCTTTATCTTAAAGAATCATTTTACTAAGATATTTGGCAACCACGACCTGTATTGGGATAACGACCCCTTAGCTGGCTTTAACCTAAATAGAATTTACGGGACTAAAATCCATATCTATGAAGGAGCAATATTAAGACTGCCAATAGGAGAAAGTAAATTTGATATTTTTCTAACCCACGGGCACCAAGGGGATTTACAGAGCGATGGAAACTGGTTTAGCAAGTGGTTTGTGAGTACCATTTGGGCACCATTACAGTCATACCTGCAAATTAACCCCAATACACCAGCTTACGATAATCAGCTTAAAACAGCTCACAATGCACTAATGTACAATTGGGTAGTTAAAAAAAATAATATAGCTTTAATTACTGGGCATACACACCAGCCTGTTTTTGCATCCTTAACACATTTGGAACGGATTTACTTAAAACTAAACAGGGCTAAAAAAGAAAAAAACGCTGATGATATTGCATTTTTTAATGCAGAGCTGCATAAACGGATAAAAGAAGGAGATAAAGCACCACATTTCGGCAAATATAACCCGCGCTATTTTAATAGCGGTTGCTGTTGTTTTAGTGACGGAGATATAACCGGTATTGAAATTGATAATGGTTTTATAAGGCTAATTAAATGGTCGGACCATAGAAATGCTATATCAGAAAGGGTTTTACTCGAAGAAATGAAGCTTAGCGACTTATCTGACCTCAACCTACCTTATAGGTAATTTCACGTAAAATGTTGTGCCTAAATCTTTTCCGTCGCTTTCTGCCCAAAGTTTCCCTTTGTGGATATCAACAAGTGCATTTGCAGTAATCAGCCCTAATCCATAGGCATTTTCCTGATTGGTACTTGCTGAACTCAGCTGGGCAAATTTTATAAAAACTTTACCCAGGTCTTCTTCAGTTAAGCCTGCTCCGTTGTCTTTTATCAAAATAGTCACTTCATCATCAGCTATTTGATGGGTGATGGTTATCTCATTTCCCATTGGCGAAAATTTGATCGCGTTATCTATTAATTGACTAAAAATAACGGCGATTTTATCAGGATCAGCAAAAATTTCGACAGTTTCCGGGATGTCAATTAAAACTGTTTGATTTTTGCGTTTGAGCGATAAATTGAAGCCTTGTTTTACCTGTTCAAGTATTTGTTTTAAATCTACTTTCTCTTTTTTGGGTTTAAATGAGGTAGCTTCTTTACGGGCAGCACTTAAAATACCATTCAGCTTATCGATCATCTTTTTCGATTGCGCGTTAATCTTACCTGCAATTAAAGTGGCCTTATCGTCAATTCCAGGAATACTTCCCAATAACTCAGATTGAAGTGAAATGGTAGTCATCGGGTTTTTAAGATCATGCACAAGTACGTGTAAGCGATCATCATAGGCCCTTAACGTTCTCCTAATTGCTGTTCTGGCCTCTAATTTTTCAATTACCATGTTAGCTAAAAGCTGCAGCAATTTTAACTTATGCTCATCGACCGGTTTAAAGGTAGTATCTGCAACGTAAATCAGACCAATATGATAACCATCCGGTGAAACTATTGGCACTGATGCAAAAAAAGCAAATCTATTGTGATTTAAATCCCGAACAGTTTTTAAACCCATCCCACTGATCTCTGATTTTACAAAAAAAATATCATCGCCCTGGAAGCAGATACCTGAATAGGGAACATTAAATATTTCGGCGGCCAATTGCGAAATCTGATCAAAATCCTTTTCTGCTGGCGTATTTAAAATCTCATAATTTCTCAGCTTTTCTAAACGCAAGGTTTCTTCTGAAGAAATATCATGTTCTATTTTTTCGTATTGCATTATGATACAGTTAATAGGGGATGAATAACTAAAGGTAAAAATTATGTGCAAATACTATAAACAATTAAGAAGTAAATTTCGTTAATATAAGGTTGGCGGATATGGGGCGGAAGCGTTAAAATTATTTTCAAAAACAACTTAAGAATGAGATTATACATTGAACGTAAACCTGTTAAGGTTAACCCGGATACCAAAAGAGTTATTGCCCGTTTTTTTTTTAATGGAGAAGAAAGAGCACTACAAGTTATCAGGAAAGTTTTAGAATTTTCTGATGAAAAAGTATTTTCATTGATATCGCCCATATTACAGGAGTATTCTAAAAGGCACCGTAATATTACCAAAATCCTGACCCGGCACTGTAAAAAATTAAAAAAACAATTTATAGCCTTAGGTATCCAATTTGAAGACATTGATGAATATACCAGGTTGCTGATTGGGGCCTACTTTACGCATGAATATTCCATCGAATCAGCTGCTTTTTTTAATCCGAGTATTGTTGATGATCCCGATCAAACAGATTTAGTTGAAGGCGAAAAAAGAGTTATCATCAGCTTTAGGGCCGTAGGTGAGGGACATATTTCATCTATTGTCTTCCGCCGCGCTTTGATTGATAAAGACAATAATATCCAGGTCTTACCTGTAGGCAATTATGTTGATGAAGCTGAGGTTGTAAAAAATGCGATTTACGTTAAAAAACTGTTTCTGAAAAAAGCAGCTTATGCGCAGATCGATCCTTCTGTTTTGGAAGAAATTGAATCAAAGCTGGATGATAAATTCGAATACACCAGTTTAAGCAATATCATTAAGGATTCTAAAAGTTTACATAGAGAAGATCCGTCGCGTTTAATTGAATACGATAAAATACTTTGGTTATCAGATACTTATCATACCATAACTTTTTCGAAAGATACAGATATTTCTGATCGGGTAATTTTTCCTATTTCAGAATTTGAGCGCAAGGGAATTGAAGATGCCCGTTTCGTAAAATTTACTAAAGATGATGGGAAAGTATTATACTATGCTACCTATACCGCTTTCGACGGTTCTTTAATTATCCCAAAATTAGTGCAAACTGAAGATTTTTATGAGTTTAAAGTGATTCCACTTTATGGGGATGGTGCACAAAACAAGAACCTGGCTTTATTTCCACGAAAAATTAAAGGTAAATACGTAATGATGAGCCGGATAGATGGGTGGAACAATTACCTGATGTTTTCTGATAAAGTTAATGTTTGGGAAAACCCGGTGCTTTTAAAGCAGCCCCGGTACGATTGGGAACTGGTACAGATCGGCAATTGTGGTTCTCCTATAGAAACAGAAAAAGGATGGATTGTAATTACACACGGAGTGGGTCCCATGCGAAGATACTGTATCGGAGTGAGTTTATTGGACCTCGAAAACCCGAATATAGAAATAGGCCATTTGAAAGAACCGTTGATTATTCCTAATAACGATGAGCGTGAGGGATATGTGCCCAATGTTGTTTATTCCTGTGGATCAATTATTAGTAATGGTGAATTAATTATTCCGTATGGTTTATCTGACTACAGTTCATCGTTTGCTACCGTAAATTTAGAACTGTTATTGACGAAATTGCTGGAAAACAATTAATTTGAACCTAAATCATGAAGAACTACAATGACCTGAAATAAATTCATGGTGACGTAATGGTTAGTAAAATCCGTCAAGCTGAACTTGTTTCAGAATCTATCATTAAAAGGCAGGACGTGCTCTGCAGTAGGTGCGAGGCAACATTCGTTTTAACTTAATTTCTCTAAGAAAAAATCAAAAAAGACCGATTCACTTCACAATCAGCCTTTTTATCATTTTAAGTCGATTTAACCTAACTACATTTATCTGCCTCCATCAATGGCGAAGACAATGTTTCATATTCTACTGCTGCTGCTTTCAAAATGGCTAAATGCGAGATGAAATAGGCCAGTGTACTTTCAGCTCCCTGATTCCTGTTTACGCCATTAAACTGTAATCCGTCAGCGCAACCATTCGTTTCAAAATCGTATAAAGGAATGTGAAGGCTATTTTCGCCCAAAAACCACTTGTAGCTCACGTGCATGAGGTTCAAATATTGATCATCCTTGGTAATTTCGAAAGTTTTTGCATACAATAAAACCATGGCCATTGTTTCTATAGCTTGTTGATCGTAAACCGGATTTTTGCCATACTTTTTCATCCAACCGGCATTTCCAATAGGATTGAAGTATCCGTTTTCAAAAGAAAAACCGGTTAAAAACTTAATACTTTCCATTGCCACCCTGTATGATTCAAGGCTTCCGCTAACATCATAATGATGAAGCAAGGCTAAAGGCAGAATCGCATTGTCGTAGGTTAAAATGTCTTCAAACCAATGCCAGTCGCCATCTTTATTTCCGTTATAGGCAACCACCAATGAATTAGCTAACATATTGATTTCGTTACTGATCAGCTCATCTCCGGGATGAGCACACAAGTAGTAAGATAATCCGATAATGGTATTGGCCTTACCCCGTAAATATTTTAATTCTTTAAAGTGCTTTACAGAATGTGAAAACAACTCGCGACCAAATTCCCTGTAAGAATTATTTGGGGCACTATTAACCAAATAGCCTAATGCCCAAATGGTTCGGCCAAATGAGTCTTCAGATCCTATTTCATCTAAATATTGCCTGTTAAAACTCAGGAAATTCCTGAAATTTCCATCTTCTCTCTGCATGTACTGGATAAAACTCAGGTACACCGGCATAAACGCTAAAGCCCTTGGGTTTTTATCCTGTTCAACAGCCATTATAGACATAATTAATGCCCTGGCATTATCATCAATGCAATATCCTTCCTTCAAATTTGGAATACCAAAACGGGCATGCTGTATAATTCCAGTATCGTCAGTTAATAAAGCAACATGGTTTAAATTCAATACAGGCATCGCTTCCACATCAATAATAGGTGGGATAGTTCTCTCCGCTTTGGTTTCGGCTGATAATGCTTCATTTAATACGTTAAGGTAAACACTACCTATAGCAGGCCACCGAAGATTCAAGCCATATTCGTAAGCATTTTGCTTTAGTTTCAGGTATTTATTGTTATCTCTTAAAAGATCGTTTACTATGGCTGCGAGTTTAGTGTCATCCTTAAAGTCGAATAATTTACCTCTGTTATCGGCCAAAAGCTCTTGTGCATGCCAATATGGAGTAGAAATTACTGCAGCACCGGCACCAATAGCATATGATAAAGTACCACTGGTTATCTGGGCTTCATTTAAATAAGGTGTGATGTATAAACAGCAGGCCGTTAAATATTGGTGTAATTCTTCTTCAGATACAAATTTATTAACGAAAGCAATATTTTTTTCTACTCCCAAATCTTTTGCCAATGCTTTCAAACTATCACGATATTCTTCTCCATTATGTTTAACTACACCAGGATGGGTATTACCTAAAATCAAATACAAAACATCCGGATGTTGGGCTACAATGTTGGGCAAAGCTTTAATTACAGTTTCCAAACCTTTATTTCTGCTAATCAGGCCAAATGTAAAAAGCACTTTTTTACCTCTGAACAGTTCACTCTGTGCAATTTTATTATTTACTACGGGCTCTAAGTCTGGAACCCCGTGTTCTATCAGTTTAATAGATACTTTCGGAATATGATATATACTGCTTAAAAACATTACTGCCTTTTTGCTCATCACGACCAATTTAGCCGATTTAGATGCAATTTCCTTGATAATGGTTTGTTGCATAAAATTTGGCTCTTTTAAAACGGTGTGTAAAACCGTGATAAATGGTTTCTTTAATCTATTGATTAATGACAGTAAAAATACGCCACTATTCCCCCCGTATATACCAAATTCGTGCTCAATAATACAGGTATCTACATCACTGTTATTGATAAAATCAGCGGCGTTGAGGTAATCCTGCTGATTTTGCTGACGTATAACAAATTTTACTTCCTCCGGATAGTGATGTTCGTTCAAATCGTCTGATTCATTTAACGCAACTACAAAGCTTTTTTGCGAATCATAAGTAGGGTTTAAGCTTAAAGCATTAACTAGATTTTGATTAAAGGTAGCTAAACCACATTCACGGGGAGGATAGGTAGAAATATAGGCTATTTTCATCTTTATTAATTAATGTTTTAAATGGTAATGAACAAATTATGATCCTTTTATTCCTTTTTACTGGATAATCATAATGGTTTTATCTGATTTACATCAGGTTGATAGCTAAATAACATTGTATAATCTAAATAGTTTGCCATTTAATCTATTTCGATCAATAAACTCAAAACAATATGATTCAGGCACCTGTTAACCAATAAATATTTAACTATGAGATCAATATGGAAGGGGTCTATCGGATTCGGTTTGGTAAATATCCCTATTAAATTGTTTTCAGGTGTCCAAAACAGTACACTCGATCTTGATATGCTTGATGAGCGAGACCATGCTAAGATTAAATTTTTGAGGGTGAATGAAAATACCCATAAAGAGGTACCTTATGAGAAAATAGTTAAAGGCTATTTTTTAAAAGACAGGTATATTATTTTAGATAAACATGATTTTGAAGAGGCTGCTCCTGAAAAAACTAAAATTATAGAACTGGAAAATTTTGTAGATATAAAGGAGATTAATCCCATTTACTACGAAACTTCCTATTATACCGAGCCTGAAAAGCAGGGCAAAAAAGCATACGCTTTGTTATTAAAAGCCTTAGAGAAATCAGGTAAAGCCGGTGTGGCCAGGTTTGTGCTCAGGAATACAGAAAACCTTTGTGTTATCCATCCCCTTGAAGATGTAATTGTAATCACAAAAATCAGGTTTGAGCAGGAAATCAGGAGCTTGTCTGAAATTAAAAATGTGAATGATGTTACCATTAGCAAAAAAGAAATGGATGTAGGATTGGCTTTGATTAAGCAATATAGTTCAAAATTTGACTTAAGTGCATTTAAGGACGATTACAGTAACGAATTATTGAAGATAATTAAAGCCAAAGCCAAAGGAAAACGGGCAACGGTTAAAAAGATGAAGCCTCAAAAAGCTACAAGCGATGATCTGTACGATCAATTGATGCAAAGTTTGGGATCGAAGAAAGGAGCATAGTTAGGTTTAGAAGTCAGTATAAAAGGGGATATGGCTTGCGCAATGCAGTAGTTAGTCAAATGCGAAAGATAATTTAACTGCAGATGTAAAGGATGGACACAGATACTTAGATCCATGTTTATCTGTGTCCGCCTGCGGTTAAAAATGCTTATTTAAAAGCAGCTTTTAACTGATCTGCGGCATAGGCCTGAGCTGCTTTCGCTTCAGGTACCAGCAATGCCATGCCAAAAAATTCGTGTGTTACGCCTTCATAATTTTTACTGTCAACTTTTACCCCGGCAGCTTTAAGCTTATCAGCCAGTATTACCCCATCATCGTGCAAAGGATCTATTTCTGCCGTAATAATTGTTGTTGAAGGGAGTCCTTTTAAATTCGCATTTATCAAGGATATTTTAGGATCCTGCATTTCGATCGAGGTATTTAAGTATTTTTCTGTAAACCAGGTCATCATTGATTTGTTTAATGGTTTTGCATTTTCATACATTTTATAAGATTTAGTATTCATATCTGCCTGGGCGATAGGATAAATCAAAACTTGGTGAACAGGAAGCATAATGTGTTTGTTTCTGGCCATAATTGATACATTTGCTGCTAAATTTCCGCCGGCACTTTCGCCAGCCACTGCAATCTTGGCCGGATCTGCCTTTAACGCTACTGCATTTTTCACTGCCCATTCATATGCCGTAAAAGCATCGTTGTGCGCCGTTGGAAACTTGTTTTCTGGTGCTAAGCGGTAAGCTACAGAAATCACAATTGCACCAACCTGCTCGGCTAAAGCCTGAGCAGAGGCATTATAGACATCTAAATTTGCAATAACAAAACCACCTCCATGATAATAAACAATAAGCGGATAAGGTCCGTTTCCTTTTTTAGGGGTGTAAATACGCAAATGAATTTTAGCCCCGGCAACATCAATATCTTTACCCAAAGTATCTACCTGAGGTGTGGGTATTACCATATTGTTCTGTTTTATTAAATCTGTTACTGCATCTGTAGGAGTATGGTTCTTACGCGCATCGGTAGCACTTAAAGTTTCTAAAGGCTTATCCCCGTAACCATTCAGTTTTTCTATTACTGTCTGCATTTCCGGCTTTATTGTTTTACCCCATTCTGGCGCAGGTCCGACAGGCCTTAATACCGCCGCTACTGTCGAATCCGTTATAGTCGAATCGCTAGTCGAAGTATTTTTACTTTCATCTATACAGGCTGTTAGTAAAGCGGCCACTCCACACACAAACGCAATAGGTTTTAACATGTTGATTTTCATGAGATTGTTTTTGTCTTACATCTATTGTTGTTATAACACAATCAGTAAGGCAATGTTTTTCTGGCCACACAACTTTTCAGAATTTATTTAAATAGCAAACTTCTTGATGAATTAATGTGTTCTTAAAGAAATGAAACAGCTATGCTAACAGAAATAACAGGGTTACCAGATCATATCTTTGGTGTGAGGGCTACCGGTGAAGTAACAAGTGACGATATAAAAAGTGTTTTAATAACAGGTTTGAAAAGAACTGCATCTCGATTTAAGGAAATCAGGTATCTACTTGTTTTAGAGACTGATGTGAAAAATTTTACCGCTGGCGCATGGGTACAGGATGTTAAAGCGGGTTTGCAAAATTTTAACAGGTGGAAAAAAATAGCAGTGGTTAGTGCTGAAAAAGGAGTAGAATGGTTTACTGATGTTTTTACGTTAGCAACACCCCGTAAATCAAAAGGTTTTAAGCCTGATGAACTGGAAGAGGCAAAAAACTGGCTAAATGCTGAAGATTAAAAATAAAAGATGAAAAATTCTAAAACATCGGAAGAAAGTAGCAAGGCTACCGCACCGAAAAACACTAAAGCCAAGGGTGCTGATGAAAAAGTAACATCAGCTAAAGATGCCAAAAAGGTAAATGTAACTAAACAAATTCCAGTTAAACATAAAAAACCATAATGATTTAATAAGGATAATGGTTAGAAGAAACTTAACTATTACCGACTACAAGAAGAGGGCAATAGTGCCTGATTAATATAACCTGGTTTATTAAAAGACCTGAAAGAAGGATAATCTGTATGCTTTAGAAGATAGTCAATCTAATCTGGTTCAAATACTGTATTAAACCGTACTCTTATTTGAATATGTTTTTTTACCTGACAATCAAAAAACGCAAAACTGGTAGGAATAAAATTACAGGCTCGATTAGAAAAATCTATTTTCTCAATAACGCGTAAATCTTATCCATTAAGTCGTCGATATTAAAAGGCTTAGACATAAAATCATCAGCCTCTATTCCATCCAACGCATAATTATTGGCGTTATAGCGGGCAGAAATCATTAAAACAGGAATATGCTGTGTAGCCGAATTATCCTTAAGTTCTTTTAAAAGAACCCTTCCATCAGTATCAGGCAGCATAATATCCATAATGATGATGTCTGGGTTAAATTCCTCAACATGATTAATAAAATCAGCACCTTTGTTTAGTCCATCAACGTTAAAAGCTTCGCTTTCTAAAATAAGAGTTATAACATCTAGAATTGCATGGTTATCTTCAATAACCAAAATATTTTTCTTAGCCAAAGTTGCAATGATTTTAAGTGAAGCAAATATATAATAAAAAACAATTTCCAAATCCGAATTCATCAAATTAGATACATTCTAAAAAAAATAGGCTTAATATTTGTTAATTCGTAAAATTAAATCAGCTGGAATAGCAACCTTATATGACTAAATTTTCTGTAGACCTAAACAATTGCGACAAAGAGCCCATTCACATTCCTGGTAAAATTCAATCACACGGCTTTTTGGTAGCTGTTGATAAGAGCAGTCTATCAATTACATACATTAGCGAAAATGCAGGTGTTTTTTTATTAGAAGAAGCCAAAAAATTGTTAAACAAAGAACTTTCGTCTTTAAATTACTTTATCAAACAGCAAGATCTGGAGTTTAATATCGAAGACCTGCTTAAACTGGGTATCATCCGTAAAAGCTTTGATGCCATCAGTCCGCACCCTGTTGAAATTAATGGCCTTCCATTTTATCTGATTATATCTTCATCAAAGAACGATTGGTTATTGGAATTTGAACCGGTAACCTTGCAATTTGATATCCAAAGTTCTATAGGTCGCTCTGCCTCATCAATGCTCCAGGGAAAAAGTGTTTCGGCTTTGTTAAAAGGCGCTGCACTGGAAATAAAAAAACTGATCCAATATGACCGGATTATGGTTTATAAATTTTTAGAAGACGGTCATGGTGAAGTTGTAGCAGAAGAAAAAGAGCCTGATTTAGAACCTTTTTTCGGATTACATTATCCCGCATCTGATATTCCTAAACAGGCCAGGGCGCTTTATAAATTAAATTTAACCCGGTTAATTGCCGATGTAAACATCGACGATTCGCCAATTCTTACACATAAAGAAAATGAAGCACTCGATTTAACCAACGGCAGTTTACGCGCGGTATCGCCCATACATATTCAATATCTAAAAAATATGGGTGTACACTCAAGTTTTAGTATATCCTTGATCTCTCACGGTGAGCTATGGGGACTAATTGCCTGTCATAACTACAGCCCTAAGTTTATAGATTATAAAGCCAGAGAGGGCGCAAAACTGATTGGCCAGATTCTTTCCTCAGCACTGGAATACCGCCAGGAAGAAGAAGATGCAAAGGTTATTGAGCAATTTAAAAATACAGCAAATGTACTTTCGGAGCATTTAACACGCGATAAATATTTAGTCGAAGCGATAACCACCCACAAGAGAACTATATTAGAGGCTACCAAAGCCAGTGGAGTAGCTGTTATGTTTGAAAACGAGCTGAAAACCATTGGTAATGTGCCATTAGAAAAAGAGATAAGGGAACTTTCTGAATGGCTGAAAACGAACACCGACGAATCGTTGTATTATACACATCAATTACCTGAAATTTATTCGCCAGCTAAAAAATACAAGTCAATCGCCTCCGGAATTCTTTCCTGTATGTTAAATAAAGAAATTGGCGAAATGATCATTTGGTTTAAACCCGAAATGATTTCAACAGTAAATTGGGCCGGAAACCCTGAAAAACCAACAGCTCCTTCCGAAAATGGCTTACTGGACCTTTCTCCGCGTAAATCTTTCGAAATCTGGACGCAGGTTGTTAATAATACTTCTGAAAAGTGGATAGCTGAAGAAATTACCTCGGTTTTAAGGATACGCGAAATTATTATTACCCATATTAATAAGAAAGCTAATGAAATCAGGTCACTTAATGAAAAATTACAGGTAGCCTACGAAGAATTAGATACTTTTAGCTATACCATTTCGCATGATTTAAGAACACCATTAACCTCGATAAAAACTTATGCCGAATTAATGCTTAAGAACAAGACTATTGATGAAAATGGTCAGAAAATGTTAAGCAGGATCTTGATAGGAGCTGATAAAATGAATTTCTTAATTAAAGAAATCCTTAATTTAGCGAGAGTGGGCCGTTCTGATATAAATCCTGAAACAGTTGATATGGAATCTTTGTTACAGGAAATAAGGAGCGAGATATGGTCGGCCTTTAAAGCAGATCGAACCGAATTAGTTTTAGGACAATTATTTAATATAAAAGGAGATAAAATACAAATAGCTCAAGTGTTCACAAACCTGATTGGTAATGCAGTAAAATATTCTTCCATGGTAGATAAACCTAAAGTCGGGGTATCTTCGTACATAGATGGAGGAGAAATTATCTACAAAGTTGAAGATAATGGAATAGGAATAGACAACCGTTATTATGACAGGGTTTTTGAGCTTTTTAAGCGTATGGATAATGTTAAGGAAATAGAAGGAACAGGAGTGGGGCTAGCCATTGTAAAGAGAATTGTTGAAAAACACAATGGCAGGGTTTGGTTTGAGAGTAAGTTAAATGTAGGGTCGACCTTTTTTGTAGCTTTTAAAAACAGATAAAATGAAAACACCGGATATATTTTACGTTGAAGACGATATAGATTATGCTTTTTTTATGCGAAGCGCAGTACAAGAAGTTAAGGATACGCTTAATTTAACCATCATGGATGATGGGGCTGAAGCATTGCAAAAACTTCGTGATTTTGCAGAAAGTAAAACCAGGCCTAAATTAATATTGCTAGATCTGAACCTGCCTGGTTTATCAGGGTTAGACATTTTGAAATTTATACGGGAGATTCCTTATCTCAAAACAATACCTGTAATCTTGTTCTCAACATCAGATAATCCTGATGATGTTAAAGCTTCAATTGAGTTTGGTGCCAATGCTTACCTTACCAAACCCGATGGTTACGAAAACCTGCTTAAATGCGTACATTCGGTACACGATTTTTGGTTTAACACACATTTAAGGCTAAATTAGAATTTATAAAACATTTATGGGGAGATTCGGGTATTAAACCCGGATCTTTTCTTTTTAAGATCATTTTTAAAATAATATATACCGGTATGATTGCCAATTTATTGAGAACAGAAACAGCAGAAAACCATAAAAAACTAGAATCACTGATGTTTGTAAATGAAATTATGAACAATTCATTAAGCATTGAACAGTATAAAAAATTATTAACCGTTAATTACATTATCCATCAAAAATTAGAAAATACTTTAGCCAATATGCTCGATGCCGATATTGCGGCAGCCCTTGAAATGAACAGCAGGTTAAAACTTTCTGCGTTAGAAAAAGACTTGAATTATTGGGGAATCGATAGTTTGACGCTGCCCGGTTTAGATTTTGAACTTTATCTTCCTCAAAAAAACACAGCAGAAATTTTAGGGGCTTTATATGTGCTTGAAGGCGCTACATTAGGCGGAAAAGTAATTAAAAGACATATTTTGGCTAATCCAAACTTTAAAGACAAAGATGATGGCTTAAATTATTACGGTGTTTATGGCGAAGAGTTGAGTACAAAATGGAAAATATTCGTTTCTGTACTGAACGAACGTGTTGAAGAATCCGATTATGAGCATTGTATCAACAGCGCTAATCAAACCTTTAATAACCTCATCAACTTATCAAAACAACTCGGTTAGTCTAACTGAGTTTGATCTCCTGAGTGTAAAAAATGGTCCTGCAATAGTGCCAGGGCATTTTTTTGATTGTGAAAATGTGCAAAACTTATTTCAAATAAATATTTGCTTTCTGTTGTTAATTCAAGGTAAATATGTATTATTGAAAAAATAAATTTTTTAAACCTTAAAAACATCAATTAGCGATGGAAAAATTCTCAAAAGTTAAAGCTGCTGTTGCTGCTATTGAAGCAGATGTAGAAAAATTTTATAATGCTGGCAATGCAGCTGCTGGTACTCGTGTGCGTAAAGCAATGCAAGATCTTAAAGTTTTAGCACAAGAAATCCGTGCAGAAGTAACTGAAAAGAAAAACTCTGGAAAATAATATTTCGCGAGTAGAAACAAAAAGGGTTCTGGTATGCCGGGGCCCTTTTTGCGTTTATGGCAATCGTGATCAGACCTTAAGTTCAATAGGCAATATGCTTAGAAAGCTATGAGGTCTTGCTTCCCTAAAAAGATAAAGCTCCCCATCGCGGAGAGCTCTTATCCAACTAACAAAACATATTTTTTATTTGAAACGCCAGAGTTTTATAAACGAAATACAAATCCGTCTCCGGTGTCCTCAAGGGCTACTGTCCTTTTTTAAGCAATTTATACTCGATAACCGGTTTACCACGTGTGCCACCGTCATTAGAAATGAAGCTGTTGAATTTTAATTTATAAATATTTCCTGAAGCATCTTTAACAAGGAAGAAAGTATCAGCTTTAACACCTATTGGTGCAGTAACACCATTAGTTGTAACAGGTTGTGTAAGTCTCCAGTTTGAACCGATTACGTCTCGTGCAGATGAAAATGTTATAGAACCTGATAAATCTGATTCACCAAAAGCAGCATAAGATTTTGTACTTGCAGAAACTACGGCTGCAGTAACACCAGCTAATTTATTAATGAATACCAGATCAGAAAAATTGTAAGGAACCAGGGTGCTACCAAATGTAGTTTGATAAACGGAATAGGTCCATACCAGGTCCCAGTTTGTTTTTTCAGGTTCAGCACTTACAACAGTGCCATTTGTAAGCGATACAAATTTAAAGTTAAAATTTGCGTCTTTAGGAACATCAACTGTCGTGAAATTGGTAGTTTCTTTAATTTTACCGTATTGTAAAGTATAACCACCTGAACCATTTCGGGTTACTTTTAGTTTTATCCACGATTTCGCAGCAATGCCACCACCAGTACCGCGGTTTAAAATAATTACCTTATTATCTGCTGCAGTAGCAGATATTGCGGGAATTACGGTATTAGAAAGATTTCCGTCTATGGCATCAAAAAAAGCAAAATGAGACGGAGCCGGATCAGCCTGACTAACTGCTAGGGTTAGACCTAAGGTATCAGCCTCATTAACTGTTGCAAGACTGGCATTTGCCGTAGTCATTACTTTGGCACCGGCACTGGTTGTATTGTTTAAAATAACCCTAAAATCGGCCCCGCAATAAAAGCCCAAATCCCATGATGCTCTCGCAACTGATGTTTGTTTATCCCTGCTAAAATCTACATAAACGCTGTTTCCAGCTGCACTCCCAAGTTCAGAGGCGATTAAACCATTAAGTGTTAAAGTGCTGCCATCTGATGGCGGAACAACCACTATAGGTTCATTAGTATCTTTTTTACAAGCTGTAAAGGTTATCGCTACAAGGGCGATAGCGATCATTGAGTTAAATTTAATCATGTTTATCGTATTTATGTTGTTTAAATATTAGCGTTTATCCCAGTTATAAATCAGGCCAAGCACGTAAGAGCGTCCGTAATTATAGGGTACTGCTGCACCGCCAGTGCTATGTGCACCGCCCGAAGCTGTTGAACTATTGGTTAATTGCGTTACATTAAAAAGGTTTTTAGCACCTGCACTAATCGTTAAAGAGTTGAGCAGATTTTTGGTCAGCATTAAATCTGCGGTATGGAAATCTCCAATTCTCACCAGTGTTGCAGTATTATTGTTGGCTAGCTGGTAGCTCGGTAAACTGCCAGTGTATTTATAAAACAGGCTGATGCTTCCATTTAGCTTGGTAAAGGCGTAGGTGATGTTCGAGTTTACCTCTGTAGCCCAAGCAAACTGGGGTGTTTGCAGGTTGTCGTTTTCACTTAAATCATTATATCTTCCTATGTACGATACGCCTAGTGTTGCCTGAAGGTTTTTAAATACCAAAGTATTTTCCAATGTACTGCCCGTTGTTTTGTATTTAGAGATGTTGATTAGCGTAGTAGTGCTTGGATTTGTTGGATCGAAACCAAATTCGATCCTGTTTTTAAAAAGGTTATAGAATCCCGATAGGGTAGAACGGAATTGAAAATTTCTAATCCGAGCAGTTACCCAGGCCAATGAGCCATTAAAACTGTTGGATTCTTCTGCTTTTAAATTGGGATTGCCCAAAATATTATGACTGGCATCAACAAAATCATAGTACAATTCCCTTAATGCCGGAGAACGGAAGCCCCTGGCATAAGCCAAACGGAGGTCTAGGTTGTTGGTGAGTGTAAATTTGGTATTCAACGATGGAATTACCGGAGGTGCGTGGTAAATGGAATTTTTGATAAATCTTAATCCTGGTCTGATGTTGATGCCATCAGCCAATTTAAGTTCTGATGAAATAAAAACTGCAAAATCGTTAATTACAGGTGAACCACTTATTCTTTGTCCGCTGGCAGCATCGCGGTTATATTCGAAACCCGGCTGAAATGATACCGATTTATTGAGGATATAAACGGCGGTTGCCCTGAAAATTGCCGAATTAAATTTGGCAATATCCTGTTCACCCGCACCGGTTGACAATTCTTCAGTATTATCGGTGAAATTGTGAATAACCGTTTTGGTTGCTCGGTCTAGATTGGTGAAACCGGCAACGGCCGATAATTGAAGGTGATTACTAAATCTATATTCCGACTGAAGCTGCTGGGTATACCTGTGTGTAGTATAGGTTTGCAACAAACCCTTATAGGTATTCGGGTTTAAACCATAACGCACGTCGATGTCTTCTTTTAATCCATCTAACCTGTACCAGATATTGAAGTTATCATTATGGTAAGCGATTTTAGTATTGCCCATATACTGCGCTTTGGGTTTCCAACGGTTTGGTACAGCGCTAACTTCGGCAATGGTAGCCGTTTTTGAAGCCAGGTTCCAACCGCCAAAATCGTTATGCGTAAAACCTGCGAGTACACTCCAGTTATTGTTTTTCCAATTGACACTGATATTCTGAATATGGCTGCCTTTACCCGATAAAGCTTCATATTCGTTACCTGTCGTTTCTTCCTGGATCCTTGCCGATACGTTTAAAAGCGACTTTGTATTACCACGTTTGGTAATAATATTGATTACACCAGCCAAAGCATCAGTTCCATACACTACAGACATAGGTCCTTCAACGATTTCAATGCGGTCGATGGTGTTGATATCGATCTGGTTTAAACTTTCCCGCGCATCAGACCGGTCTACCATAGGCACACCGTCAAGCAGAATTTTGATGTTTCTGCCTGTCATTCCCATTAATGAAACATCAGTGGTACCTAAAGTTAAATCGTTGCTGAAACGGAAACCCAGTTCAGTATTTAAAATTTGTTGCACGTTGGTTGCCGCCCTTAATTTAATCCGTTCGGCTGTAATGGTCCTGATATGATAAACCGAATTCCGTAAAGTTTGAGGTCCATATTGGGCAGTTACTACCACGTCTTTTAGTTCATTTGCCCTGGTGGTGTCAATTTTAATTCCCTGAGCCACTGCCACAAATCCACAAACCGATAAGACAATTGATAAATATATTTTCATTTATTTAGACTAATTATAAATAATTGTGCAAATTTGTGGATATTCACTAAAAGCAGATAACGGTAAACGGATAATTAATACCGCCAAACGGATTAAATCATGATGGAACTTAAGCGCTCAGCAAATGGAAATATCATTTACAAAAAAACATATCCTGATAATTTTGAAGTTGGCGATGCCATTGGCGAAACTGTTTTTTGCCATAAAAGCGATCGCGCACGCTTAGCGGTAACAGAAAAGTGGTTTAAAGGGATCCATATCACTTTAATAGAAATCGACCCTGATTTGCCTGAAGATTTTCTTTTTGAATCCAGCCGGCCACATATTGGCTTTTTATTTTGTCTTTATGGAGCAATCAGTTATCGTGCTGGCGCTTTGCAGAACAATTTCTGCCCGCTTTATAAGAACCAACAGGACATTAATCTGGGTTGTACAGATACCATCGTTTTTAGGGCAGCCGGGCAATGCAAACTTCTGTATATACAATTTACAGAAAGCTATTTTAATAAGGTTACCGCTATTGAACCGGTTAACCTGAAGCCAAAGCAGATTCAGCAATCCATTAAAGCAGAAACCAGTTTAATATTAGCGCATATTATTAATTATAAACAGGAGGGAAGATCTAAAAGGTTGTTTCTGGAAGCCAGGATATTTGAACTGATTATCGTGTACCTTAACCAGCACCAGGAAAAGCAAAATATTACCTTTAAGCAGGAAGATATTAATAAGATTATGCTGGCGAAGCAGTTGATAGGACAGGATCTGCAAAAGCCGGGCTCGCTGATCGAACTTGCTCGCAAAGTTGGTATTAACGACTATAAGCTCAAAAAATACTTTAAGGAGTTAACAGGGCATACAGTATTTGGTTACCTGTATAAAATCAGGATGGAAAAGGCACACTATTTTCTCTCCAAGGAAAAAAAGAGTGTAAATGAAGTTTCCTTTTTAGTAGGATATAAAAATCCACAGCACTTTATTGCAGCCTTTAAAAAGAAGTATCACATTTTACCTGGCAGTTTAAATAAAAAATAAAAAGCCGCGCAAACGTTTGTTTATTCTTTTACTTCGTTTACAATCAGATCTGATTCTACTATGGTATTGTAGTAAGCCTGTTTCTCCGAATTTGGACTGTGAATCAGATCAAGCAATATATTCGCTGCTTTTTGTCCCTGCAAATATGGATATTGTTCTACTGAAGCAACAGGCGAATTATCCAAATAACTGATAATGGGTAAATTGGCATAACTCACTATGTCAAAATCGTTGATCACATTCAGTTTTTTAAAATATTTGATCAGGAAGAGTGCAACATAATCGTTAAAAGCAACAATTGCAGTTGGTTTTCTTTTATGGTTTAAAAACTGATCGGCAGCCTCAATAGTACCTTGTTCGGTTAAATCACAATTTACAACCAGAGAAGGGTCAAATTTTAAACGGTTAAAATTAATAGCCTGCATATAACCGTCTTTACGTTCTTCACTGGCATATAAAGTGCCCGGGCCATTGATCATGCCAATACTCCGATGACCCTTTTTAAGAAGATAATTAACGGCCTTTATGGTCGCACTTTCCAAGCTGCAGGCAACGTAATGTACATTTTTAAAAGGAGGGATGCGGTCGAAAAATACTACCGGGATATTAAAAGAATTCAGTTTCTCAAAATGATCAAATTTGGAAGTACCTTTACTAATGGACACCAATAAGCCATCAACCCGCTGATTTTTCATTTTTTCAACCAGCTTTACTTCCTGCTCGTAATTATCGTGCGATTGGGCAAAAATAACCGTATAGTTTTTTTTGATTGCTTCATCTTCGATTGCTGATATGGCAATAGAAAAAAAGTGCTCAGAAAGCTCTGGTAAAATTACACCAATAGTATAGGTCTTGCCTTTTTGAAAAAGGATTGCAGCATTATTGGGCTCATAATTTAGAGACTTGGCCAGTTGTTTGATTTTCTCCCTCGTTACCGCCCCAATACTGGGATGATCATGTAATCCCCTTGAAACACTAGATGGCGAAATGTTTAAAATCCTGGCTATTTCTTTTATGGTGATTGGTTTCGATTGCATTGCAAGTGCTAAACTACATTAAATTTCTTCAATATATAATATTACAAAATTAATCAAACGTTTGCGTTGTTTTTTTTCCTCATTTCTTTTCCCGGTTATACAAATATCAATATTTTCGGAAAAACTAATGATGCGCCGTTCTAAAAAATAATTATATAAAAATTATGAATGGTAAGCAATTTTAGTGTTGAAAAAAATAAAAATTGATAGACAATAAGTAAAGCACACCCCCAATGATTAACAGAAGTACCCCTCAATTTGGAGGGGTATTTAACAAAAAGACGGGAAGTGTTCGTACCACTCCCCGCCAAATTGGGTTATTTTCCTGCATGCAGGTACAAAAGTTATCTAAGCTATATGTTTAACCCTTTTCAAAGGTATAAAATTTACGCATGTTATAAATAAAGTTGTGCCTTATTCTGCTAAGTTTTGCAGCAATGTCCCAGTCAATTGGGGCATTGCTGTTTAAACCCTAAGAAGTAATCCATAAGTCATATATACCATCCGGGCTGTTTTTTTAAAATCATATTCATAATTTGGTTTTTATTAATTCTAAAAATGACAGGAATATACATTTTACCTTTTATTATAACCGCATTCTTCATTATAACCAATCTTCCTGTTTTTGGGCGTTTGCCAAAGGGATTACGCCTGGAAAAAATCCGTCACCTGGAAAATTATCGGGATGGGGCCCTGCAAAACCAGTCGGTTACATTAATGCAACCTGAAGGCGTGAGCTTTTTTAAGGTGTTAAGGGCATTCCTTTTCGAAAAACACCCCGATAAGACTCCAGATAAAGCACTTCCTTATGTTTCACCAAATTTAAACGGCGAGCCTAAAAGCAATGCTCCTGAAATTATCTGGTTTGGACATTCATCATACCTGATCAAAATAAACGGATTAAGGATACTGGTCGATCCTGTTTTTAGCAAAACTCCTTCTCCGTTTTCATTTATCGGCAGTAAGGCTTTTTGGGGTACTGATGTCATAAAAGCAGAAGAATTTAACAATATCGATATCCTGATCATCACACATGACCATTATGATCACCTGGATTACAAAAGTGTTTTAAAAATTGCTCCACAGGTTAAAAGCATTGTCACTTCCCTTGGAGTAGGTTCACACCTGGAGCGATGGGGGATTAAAAAAGAAAAGATAAATGAACTGTGCTGGAACGAATCATTAATATTGTTTAACAACCTGCAATTAACGGCTGTTCCTTCCCGACATTTCACCGGCAGGAAGTTTAAAAGAAATCAAACCCTGTGGTCGGCCTTCGTACTGAAAACTCCAAATTACCAGCTATTTTTAGGTGGCGATTCTGGTTATGATGCCCATTTCGCTAAAATAGGTGAGCAATTTGGTCCTTTTGATTTAGCCTTACTGGAGTGCGGACAATACGATGCTTACTGGCCTTATATCCACATGTTTCCTGAAGAAACTGTGCAGGCTGCAATCGACTTAAAAGCCAAGGTTTTAATGCCTGTGCATTGGGGCAAATTTAGCCTGGCCATGCACCCCTGGAATGAGCCTGTTAAAAGAGTGGTTTTGGCTGCAGCGGCAAAGCAGCTTCCCCTGGTTACCCCGAAATTGGGTGAAACCATAATTATAAATGAATATTTACCAACAGAAAATTGGTGGGATTAAAGAATAAAGTTAAACAATAATTGTACTATGGTGTTTAATTCTAAAATCAAATGCAATTATGAAAACTGATCTTGTAGAAATTTTTCAGACCATTAGGGCGGGAATACAACCTTACGCAACCAGGGGATATACTGTACATGAAAATTCTGAAACAGGTTACGATTTATACAGTGAGAAAAATATAGAACTAAATGGTAAAAAGATCACTGAGCGTTTTTTTACCGGGGTTTATATTAACGGCAGCGAGGTAGAAGTTAAGGTGAATACAGAAGAATTTTCTGCGAAGAACCAACAGCTTAGTCCTTTCGGAGAAAACACCGCAGGATTAAAAATTGTACAGTTGGATGATACTAAATTAAAGGAAGTAGAAACATTGGTGGAG
This sequence comes from Pedobacter vanadiisoli, assembly GCF_042684385.1. Classification (NCBI taxonomy): domain Bacteria; kingdom Pseudomonadati; phylum Bacteroidota; class Sphingobacteriia; order Sphingobacteriales; family Sphingobacteriaceae; genus Pedobacter; species Pedobacter vanadiisoli. The sequence continues at coordinate 177,194 of NZ_JBHULL010000005.1, forward strand.
ATCATCCATACCCACTTTAAAGAAAAAGAATGGATTTAAAAATTTGATAGTTAAATTTGCAGCAGATAATTTATTCTGAATAACCAACTGCTGATTGAACATTTTAAGTCTTAATTATAACTGGCATCATCAATTAAGTTTAGCATTGGCTGACTATAAAATTGAATGCCATTTTTTTTGGGAGAATGAATTCCAGCTTTTAAAGACCAGTCGAAACCTAATTATAAACCTGGTGAAATTGGACAACCAATTTATACCGGACGATTTAATCGCACTCCAGGAAAATTATCATCAAAAAAACATCAGGCTCATTCACCTTTGGGAGGATGTCTGGCTATCGAAACCAGATCAGGTTTTGGCCAGGATTAAATCACTGCTTGGACTAAATACCAGGATACATGGACGTAAAACAAAGGCTACTAAAATAACAAAACCCGTTGCCGATGCTTTTTTGAAAGAAAATCATTTGCAAGGCCCGGTAAGCAGCCGTTATAAAATTGGGCTTTTCGAAAAAGAAGATCTTGTTGCTGTTGCTACTTTTTCGGCACTGCGTAAAATGAATCATAGCGAAAATTACAAATCGGCAGAACTGATCAGGTTTTCGGTTAAAGCAGGTTATTCTATTACTGGCGGATTGAGTAAATTAATTGCTTATTTTGTAGAAAAACACCAGCCAAATGATGTGATGACCTATGCAGACCGCGATTGGTCGGCAGGAGAGGCCTACCTTGCATTGGGATTTATTCAAACCACCATTTTGGAACCTCAAATTTATATGCTCGACGGGAATTTAAACCGTCAGCTTAAAAAAGATAATCAACTTTCGGCCACGGAAGTGTTCAATACAGGAAGTTTAAAATTTATTCTCAAATTTTAATGGCTAAACATAACCTTATCATTATTTTAGGGGCAACAGCCTCAGGTAAAACTAAGCTGGCGGTTAGTATAGCAGATGCTTTAAATGGAGAGATTATCAGTGCCGATAGCCGCCAGATTTTTAAACGGATGGATATTGGTACGGGTAAAGACCTGCAGGAATATGAAATAAACGGAAAAATCATTCCTTATCATTTGATCGATATTTTAGAGCCGGGCGAACGTTATCATGTAGATGCTTTTAAAAACGACTTTTATAAAGCCTTTGAAACCATTACTGCAAAACAAAAACTGCCTATCCTTTGTGGCGGTACAGGAATGTATATCCATAGCCTGCTCCAAAATCAAACTTTTACATCGATACCTGTTAACCAGGCGTTAAGAAACAGGCTGGATTTATTATCCAAAGAAGAGCTGGTATTGAAAATACGGCATGAAAAAAATCAAAATACGGAGCATGTCGATCTATCTTCAAAAAAAAGATTGATCAGGGCCATAGAAATAGCTGAATATTTAAAAGGTCATGATTTAGAAACAGTTGAAAGGCCTGAAATTAAACCCATCATCTTTGGATTAAAGAATGAAGTGGAAATAACCCGGGCTAAAATCCTGGCCAGATTGGAAGAAAGATTTAAAGCAGGCTTAATAGAAGAGGTAGCCCAGTTACTTAAAGAGGGTATTAGTAAAGAAGTATTGGTTTTCTACGGACTGGAATATAAATTCATTGTTAATTACCTGGATGGGTTATTAACTTTTGAAGAATTAAAGCTAAGGCTCGGCATTGCCATTTGTCAATACGCCAAGAGGCAAAATACGTTTTTCAGGAAAATGGAAAAAGATAATGTTAAGATCATTTGGCTTGATGCCTCTGCACCTTCAAACCTAATAAAACAGCTGGTAATTGAAAAAGTTTTACTTACCGAAAATTAACTCGACTTGGTCATCTTAACGTTGGATTAAGGCCAAAACAGTATCAAAAAAGCCCTTTTGGCACAACCTTTGTTCCTGTTATGGTTTAAAATTTAACTCAAGAACAATATCTTAAACATGAAAACAATTACAAAAATTATTGCTACATCAGCAGCTGCTGTGGCTTTATTCTTTACCACAAATGCCAACGCCCAATCTACACAAAAACTCGGAGTAGGAATAACAGCTGGTATCCCAACCAGCGACGCTTATGGCGTTGCATTAGGTGCGGATTTACGTTACCAATTTGATATTGATAAACAATTATCTATTCCAATTACAGCGGGTTACACACATTTAAGTGGTAAAGAAATCGGTAACACAGGTGTTGATTACCCAAGTTACGGTTACATTCCGGTAAAAGCGGGTGTTAAATATTTCTTTAACGATTCTGGCTCTGGTATTTATGGTTTAGCTGAACTTGGTGCCGGCTTTGGTACTAAATCGGGTAGTGGAACTTCATTTGTATATTCACCAGCAGTTGGCTATGCTTGGAGTAACGGATTAGATTTAGGTGTTAAATACGAAGGTTTAGCACAAAATGGAACAAGCACCGGATTTTTTGGTCTGCGTTTAGCTTACGGATTCAGCTTATAATCAGTCTATTCCAAAATAATGTAAAAAGCTTCCTTTAACGGAGGCTTTTTTATTTCATAATATCCTGAAAAAAATGAAAATTTAAAAATCCGTAACAGATATTTTAACGTAAGTATATCAAACCCTTAATTGATAACTTAAAATATCTAACAATGAAAACAATTACTAAACTTTTTGCAACAAGCTTAACTGCACTTGCCATCTTAACCACTTCAAACTTAAAAGCACAAACAACGGGTTCTACAGAACCAATGACGACCGGAAGTGGCATGGCTTTCAAAATTGGTGTAGGTATAAACGGTGGGTTGTTCCCAGACCGTTCTGAAATGGATTACGGTTATGGTGCAGATGTAAGACTTCAGTATGATTTAAGTCCTTACGTTGCCGTTACAGCTTCTGGCGGTTACACCCGTTTAAAATGGAAAGGCAGCCCACTGAAATTCGAATTCATCCCGGTAATGGGTGGTGTTAGGGTATTCCCGATTGAAAGAATGTACTTATCTACAGAGCTTGGTTCTGGTTTGGCCATTAAAGAAGGTGCTAACATGAACTTTATTTACACCGGCGGTTTGGGTTATGAATGGAAAAACGGCTTGGATCTGGGCATTAAATATGAAGGTTATGTAAACAATAGTGCTTCGGATCTTTATTTCATGAAAACCGGTCAGTTTAACCTTAGATTGGGTTATAATTTCAAATTATAATGGAAACATCATATATTTCTAAAGTCCCGATGAAAATCGGGACTTTTTTATTGATTTAATATTTTAATTGCTATTTTGAGCCGAAAACCAAATACAATGAAAAGGATATTCGGAATAGCCATACTTACTGCTTTAATGGCCTGCAACCAGGCAAATAAAAATTCTACAGAAAGCAAAGATTCAACAAAAGTAGACTCCACCACTGTTAAGCCTCAAGTTGCGATTAAAGACAAACAGAAATCAGAGATTTTTGGCCAATACGTGGCTTTAAAAGATGCTTTGGTAAAATCAGATTCGGTGAGTGCACAGAAATCGGCCGCTCTATTACAAACCAGTTTGGCAGCTTATAAAGGATGCGAACCAACTGCAGCAGTAGCAGCTAAAATTTCAACAAGCAATGATCTTGTTTCGCAAAGAAAAGATTTTACGGTTTTGAGTGCAGATTTAATTGCGTTGCTGAAAGGTGCCGATATTGAAAAAGGCACAATTTATGTACAGCATTGCCTAATGGCCAACAAAGGGGATGGAGGAGACTGGTTATCAACCGAAAAGGAAATCAAAAATCCTTATTATGGAAAAGAGATGCTGGAATGTGGAAGGGTAACCGAAGAGATTAAGGCCAAATAAGATTACAAAAGATGTTTAATTAAGCATGATTGTTACGTCATTTTGACCAATTATTCATATTAATTTAACAGATTTGTTATGCATGTATATTAATTTTATATAATTTAGAAAGCTATAAACACAATACAATAATATGTCAGATATTGCAGAGATTAAAGTTGATGGTAAGACAATAGAATTGCCAGTAATAACAGGAACGGAAGATGAGAAGGCCATTGATATTTCGAAATTAAGAGATCTTACAGGCTTTGTAACTTTAGATACTGGTTTTAAAAATACTGGTTCTACAAAAAGTAAAATCACTTTTTTAGATGGTGAAAAAGGCATTTTAAAATACAGGGGTTATTCTATTGAAGAGCTTGCAGCAAAATCAAGTTTTTTAGAAGTGATTTATCTGATTATTTACGGCGACCTGCCAACACAGAAACAGCTGGAAGACCTGCAGGCTGAAATCAGCAAACATACGCTGATTCACGAAGACATGAAAAAATTCTTCGATGGTTATCCCTCAAGATCGCACCCGATGGGGCAACTGGGTTCACTGATTTTCTCGCTGTCTACATTTTATCCTGAATGTTTAAAGCCAAACCAAACTGCAGAAGAGCAGAATTTAACCATCATTAAATTATTGGCTAAATTCCCTACTATTGTTTCTTTTGTATATAAAAAATCATTAGGCCACCCGCTTATTTATCCAAAAAACAAATACGATTATGTGACCAATTTCCTTTGGATGACATTTGGTCAACGTACGGAAGATTACGATGTAAACCCAATCGTCGTAAATGCGATGAACAAATTACTGATCCTGCATGCAGATCATGAGCAAAACTGTTCAGCCTCTACGGTACGTATTGTTGGTTCTTCTGACTGTAATTTGTATGCTTCAGTAGCAGCAGGTATTGCAGCACTTTGGGGGCCACTGCACGGTGGTGCCAACCAGGCTGTTATCGATATGCTCGAGCTGATTAAAGCTGATGGTGGCGATACAGAGAAATGGATTAACAAAGCCAAAGACAAAAATGATCCTTTCCGTATGATGGGCTTTGGGCACAGGGTGTACAAAAACTTCGATCCAAGGGCTAAAATCATTAAAAAAGCCTGTGATGATATTTTAGAAAATTTAGGTATCGATGATCCAATCCTGGATATTGCTAAAAAACTGGAAGAAGCAGCCTTAACCGATCAATACTTTATTGAACGCAAACTATATCCAAATGTAGATTTCTATTCAGGTATTATTTACCGTGCTTTAGGTTTCCCTTCAGAAATGTTTACAGTTCTGTTTGCTTTAGGTCGTTTACCGGGATGGATTGCTCAGTGGAAAGAAATGCACGAAAATAAAGAACCTATTGGTCGTCCACGTCAAATTTATGTTGGTGAAACGGGCAGGGAATTCGTTGAGCTGAAAGACAGAAAATAAGGCTATAAACCGCATAAAAAAAACACCCGAAATTTTCGGGTGTTTTTTTTATGCGGTTATTTTATGCACTAACCATCATCTCCGGAGGAGTGCAACCNGGAGATTTATTGAAATAGATCTCTCCCCGCCTGTAAGGCAGGCATTCCAGGCGAGACGGTGTGAAATATTACGTAGCTACGTAATAAATGAGGTTGATCATTACCATTTCAGAGATCTTAAATGCAACTGAATACAGAATCAATATCCAGAACATTTTAAAGATGGTACTCCATGTTTTACGTTTGTAAAAAACAGTTAACGCTTTGAACATATACCAGGCAAGGTAAATGGTAACTGCATATTCAAAAATATTGCTTACCCACGAATCTTCTCCAAAAACATATTTCATTATGGGCTGAGTGAAAATCGATACAATAAAATAAGTCATCATGCCATGGATCGTAAAAATAAGGTGATCCAAATAATAGATGTGGTTTTTCCTGAAATTGAGCATGATAAACCAGGCCAATAAAGGCATTAGCAGAAAATACTGCTTAGGGCGGTTATGTTCAAGGGTTTCCTGTATCACTTCCGATTTTTCACCGATAGTAATTGCTCTCTTTTTAATCAGTCTCTGGTACCAACTATCCTGTTCAGCGGCAGGTAGCTTTTTCTGCCTGGCCAGGTACGCCGAATAAGTACTGTCATTTCTTTGGATATGGATGTCTTCAAAATCTTCGATAACTTCGTTTAATGAATCTGATTTGAGTGTAGTATTCTCCGTTTTTAATCTATTCAGTTCTTTTTCCTGATCGGTAAAGCTCATTTTTTTAAAGTTTTTAACCTCAAGCTCTTTATCGATAGACTTTACTGCTCTGTTTATAATGTCATTGTTAGGTACACCGGCTTGCTGCAGTGCATTTTTTACACTGTCGCTTACCTTTTCGCCTTTTTTAAAATTCTCTACAGTTTCTACATCATGGTGCTCCTTTTGTTTTGTATGCTGTTTTGGAGAATAAACCACCAAAAAGTATACAATGGATACAAAGATGTACATACTCACCGGGTTGATATAACGTGCTCTTTTACCTGCCAAATAATCGAGCGTAACCTGGCCAGGCTTTGTTAAAAGAGGGGTGAGGGTTTGAAAAAATTTATTGTCGAAATGAAAATAGTGTGCAATGCTGTGACTAATAAAAGTCCAGAAGCTTTCTTTCAATTCTAAGTTAGGCTGACCGCAGTTGCTGCAATAATGTTTCTCAACGTGAAAACCGCAGTTTAAACAGTTATGTTCTTTTCTATACTTACCAGCTGACATAAGAGGTTAATCACAAATTATAAATGGTTAATGGCTTCTACTTCTGCACGGGTATGTTTGTGCTTAAAAATAACTACAAAAACAATAGCAATGACTAAAACATAAATGGTAAAGGCAAGCCAGATATTGTGCCAGTCTTTTACATCCAAAGCCCTGCTTAAATCACCATTTTGCAAGACAGTAATCCCCTTATTTTTTAAAAATGTTAACAAATGGGCATTGTCAGCTTCGCTATTGACATATTTTGATAAGGAGCCGATGTTGGTATAATAAGTGGTAAAATATTTACTAATCATCCATCCTGATATCAAGCTTCCGAATACAGCACCAAATCCATTTGTCATCATCATAAACAACCCCTGGGCCGATGAGCGTATTTTTGGTGTGGTTGACGTTTCAACAAATAGCGATCCGGATATATTGAAGAAATCGAAAGCCATTCCGTAAACAATGCAGGAAGTAATAATCATCCATAAATTTGCTGAAGGATCGCCAAAAGCGAATAAACCAAAACGAAGTACCCAGGCAAACATGGCGATAGCAATTACCCATTTAATACCAAACCGTTTCAAAAAGAATGGAATGGCAAGGATGAAAAGTGTTTCAGATATCTGCGAAATAGATAAAATAATGGTTGAATATTTGATTACAAAAGATTCTGCAAAAACAGGAAACAATTTAAATTCATCTAAAAACACATCGCCATAGGCATTGGTTAATTGCAAGGCAGCCCCTAAAAACATCGAGAAAATAAAAAACAGGGCCATTTTGTAATCAGCAAACAGCTTAAACGACTCCAGGCCCAATTTTTGGGCAAATGTTTTCTTATCACTGATTAGATTTTGTGGTTTACAAGCCGGGAGTGTAAAAGAATATATGCCCAAAAACAAAGCGCTAACCCCCGCAATGTAAAATTGATTTGCACTTGCTTTGCTTCCTGTTAAATTGGTAATCCACATGGCTGCTATAAAACCAACCGTACCCCAAACACGGATGGGTGGAAAGTTCTTTACTACATCAAAATTGCCATTTTTTAATGTAGTATAACTGATCGAATTACTTAAGGCAATGGTTGGCATATAAAAACACATGGCAACCAATATTACCCAAAAAAATGTATGAGGATCATCTACCTGTGGCAGATAAAACATGGCGGCGGCATAAAGAATATGCAAAATAGCATAGAGTTTTTCTGCATTGATCCATTTATCGGCTATGATACCTGTTATGGTGGGCATAAAAAGGGATGAAATACCCATTGTAGAAAAAATAACGCCAAAATCTGCACCATCCCATTGTTTGGTTCCAAACCAGTAATTTGCAATCGTAATTAACCAGGCAGCCCATACAAAGAATTGCATGAAACTCATTATAGTTAAGCGAAACTTAACGTTCATAATAGTTGTTTAGTTTGATTATTGAAAGTAAAAGCTGAATATAGAATTATTTTAAGTCATAATCCAAAATGAGCTTAAATTATTTTGAAAAATCGGGGCTCATTTTGGTGTTTAGCTTTTTATTTATTGATTTTTAGGAAAATCTACAGGAATTTTGAACTGTTAAATGATTTCTCAAAAAAAATTAGGATATGCCACGCTTATTAAGTTCATCGCGCAACCTTGCCGCTTTTTCGTAGGCTTCTTCTGCTATAGCCTCTTTCAGCTTTTGCTGAAGTTCTTCCAGGCTAAGATCGCCAAAGCCCTGTTGTTTGCTGGCGCTTGGCAAGCTATCTGCTTCAGATTCTTTTGTTAAGGAATCCATGTTTTCGAGGAAAAGGAAATCATTCCCTTCAATAACAATCCCTGCAGAGGCAAGTATAAATTCGTAGGTATAAATTAGGGCATTAAACCTCACAGCCAAGGCAATAGCATCTGAAGTACGGGCATCAACCTCGTGGGTGTTTTTGCCATCACTGCATATCAGTTTTGCGTAAAAGACACCATCAACCAGGTTATAAATTATAACTTCCTGTATATTGATATGAAAAGTATCAGCCATCGATTTAAACAGATCGTGCGTTAATGGCCTACTAGGAGTCATCTTCTCAATTTCTATTGCAATGGCCTGAGCCTCAAAAGCACCAATAATTATTGGCAAACGACGGCGACCATTTACTTCTCCTAAAACAAGGGCATAAGCACCAGATTGAGTCTGGCTGTAAGATAAACCTACAATATCTAATTTAACTTTTTTCATATTTGTGGATGTCATGTTGAGCTTGTCGAAAAAACTTAGTTAGAGCCTTCGACAAGCTCAGGATGACAAGAATGAATTATCCCTTATGTGCTTTTAATGCTTCAATTAATTTTGGTACCACTTCAAAAGCATCGCCAACAATACCATAATCAGCCACTTTAAAGAAAGGCGCTTCAGGGTCTTTATTGATTACCACAATAACTTTTGAAGAGCTTACACCAGCTAAATGCTGGATGGCACCCGAAATACCGATTGCAATGTAGAGGTTTGGACTGATAGCAATACCCGTTTGGCCAACGTGCTCTGAATGAGGCCTCCAGTCTGCATCTGAAACGGGTTTAGAGCATGCGGTAGCTGCGCCTAATAAATCAGCAAGCTCCTCGATCATTCCCCAGTTTTCCGGTCCTTTTAATCCTCTTCCTGCTGATACCACTAATTCTGCATCTGGCAGCGATACTTTATCTGTAGCCCTTACAATATCCTTAATAACAGTGCCTAAATCTGACTGTTTAATATCAGCAGCAAAGTTCTCTATAACTGCATCCGTTGCATTTTCTTTAACACCAAAAGCATTTGGATTTAAAGCAATTACTTTATTTGCAGAAGTTAATTCGGTAATCGCAAATGCCTTACCTGAAAAAGCGGTCTTCTTTACCGTAAATTTTCCATCGGTACTAGGTAATTCAACAGCGCCATCAGCCAAACCTGCTTTAAGTTTTACTGCAATACGCGGCGCTAAACCTTTTCCTGAGAAGGAGTTAGACAAAACAACAATATCAGCACTTTCTTTTTCTGAAGCTGCTGCAATAACACTTGCATAAGCCTGGTTTACAAAAGTTTTTAACTGATCGGCACTTACATTTAATACTTTGGACGCACCATACTTACCCAATTCTTTTAAATCACTCTCTGCAACATCACCGATGGAAATAGCTGTTAAGTTGGTTGATTGCTGATCGGCAATAGCTTTGGCATAAGAAACTGCTTCAAAAACAGATTTCTTGAATTTACCTTCAGCCTGTTCTACATATACTAATACTGACATATATTTATCCCTGAATTCCCTTATACGGGAATTAAATTTTATATTGAATTAATTCGATTAATTATCTCTTTATTTATTTGGCAACTGGAAACTCCTATCTGCCAATTATATCACCTTAGCTTCGCTGTGTAACAAGTTGATCAATTGTTCTGTTTGATCGGCTGGAATTAACTTTACCGTACCACGTGGGGCAGGGGTTTCGTATTTTGTTACTTTGCTCACTTCTTCAACAGCAACTGCTTCTACAACAGTTAAAGGTTTAGTCCTGGCGCTCATGATACCACGCATATTCGGTATTTTTGGCTCTGCAACACCTTCGGCGCAGCTTGCCACAAATTTACCGGAAACCGTTAATACTTCTTTACCACCTTCAATTTCTCTTTCGATAGTTGCGGTATCGCCATCGAATGTTAATTTTTTGATGATGGATACTGATGGGATATCTAAAAATTCGCCAACCATGGCAGCAACCTGGTTACCATTATAATCAATCGATTCGCGGCCTGTTAAAATCACATTAAAATCTTTATCTTTAGCATATTCAGCAATCTGTTTGGCTACAAAATAAGCATCTCTAGGCGCTGCATTTACCCTAACAGCATCGTCAGCACCGATTGCCAGCGCTTTTCTAATGGTAGGATCGTTGGCTGCTTCACCAACATTAATTACCGTTACTGTCCCCTTACCGCCCTCGGTTAGCTCGATCGCCCTTGATAAAGCAATTTCATCATAAGGATTAACAATATATTGCACTCCTGATGTATTGAATTCGGTATTATCGTTGGTAAAAGTTATTTTTGTCGTCGTGTCTGGCACGTTACTGATACAAACTAATATTTTCATATGTTAATAGTGGTTTTTGTTTAATGAACGATTAACAACGACAATTGTTCGCTGTTAATTTATTCATATATGATATCATTATTATATATAAGGTCTTTCTGCAAATTTAATTAAAAAAGCAAGGAAATAAAATGTCATCTACCCGTTTAAGCAAGTTATTGGAGTTTTTGGAAAGTGATCCTAACGATCCGTTTATACTATATGCCTTAGCCACAGAGTATAACAATCTAAATGATAAGGAAAAAGCTTATTCTTTTTACCTTCAGTTAACTGATAAACATCCCGATTATGTAGGTACTTACTACCATTTGGGAAAATTGTTGGAAAAAGACGGAGAAAAAGAGAAAGCAATCGAAACCTATCAGAAAGGAATGCAGGTAGCCCGGACTAAACGCGATATGCATGCCTTTTCTGAATTACAGGGTGCTTACAATTCTGCCGCCGGATTAGATTATGAAGATGATTAAACCATTTTATCAGTTGTCAGTTTTCAATGTACAGTTATTAGCTTTGAACTAATGCAAAACAAACCCATAGCTGCTAAAAGGCAGTGGCTGTTTATTAGAAACGTAATCTTTTTTACATTCACTTCTTTTGGCGGTGCACAGGCACACCTGGCATTGTTATTAAAGTATTTTGTTCAAAGTGCAAAGTTTATTTCTGAAGAAGAACTTCTGGAACTGAATGCACTGGCACAGGTTTTACCCGGCCCGGCATCCACTCAAACGCTGGTAGGGATTGCCTGGAAGGTTGGTAAGCTAAAACTGGCTATTATTACCTTCCTGATATGGATTTTGCCAACGGCAGCAATCATGACTTTTGCAGCCATTAGCTATGCGCTGCTTGATCAGAAACAAAAATTTAATGCGATTTTGGAATACATACAGCCTATTGCTTTGGGGATTGTAGCCTACGGGGCCTGGAAACTAGGGAAAAAAGTGCTGTCTACGCAGGTTTCCATCTTTTTAGCTATTGCATCGGTAATTGCCACACTGGTTTTAAGAAATGCCTATGTATTTCCGCTTTCTATTTTGATCGGTGGTATGATATCATCCGCTATAGAAACACCACGGGAAGAAACAGAATTAAGGGTGAAACTTTTTTCGAACATCAACCCTAAAAAATTGATTTATTTTTTAGGCGCACTATTGCTATTTGCACTGGTTGGTGCCATCATCAATAGAACATCACCTTTTAGTTTACCGATCCGCTTACTTGAAAACTTTTACCGTAACGGAATACTGGTTTTTGGGGGCGGACAGGTGCTTGTGCCTTTGATGTTTACAGAGTTTGTAGAGATGAAACATTATCTGCCTTCATCTGGTTTTTTATCTGGCTTTGCACTCCAGCAAGCCCTACCAGGCCCCACTTTTTCTTTTACAAGCTACCTTGGCGCGCTGAGTATGAAAAATTTTGGTTACGGTATCTGGGGGCAGGTTTTAGGTGGACTAATTGGTGTAATCGGGATTAATTTACCCGGATTGATCTTAGTGCTGTTTATTGTACCATTTTGGGACGATCTGAAGAAGATATCGAGGATCCGTTATAGCTTATCTGGAATCAACGCAGTGAGTGTAGGTTTCATTATTGCTGCATTTGTACTGCTATTAATCCCTATGGGTTTTAACTGGTTGTTTTTAGGCATTATGTTGGCAACTTTTCTATTGCTCAATTTCACTAAGGTAAGCCCTCCATTAATTGTACTGGCCGGAATCCTGGTTGGATACCTTTTTTAAGGTTTCTTTACGCTGATTTTTTATTAAAATGGTGGATCATCATCGTTATAATCATCCATTTTTGACGGGCGGATAATTACATTGCTCTGCTTTTCAAAATCCTGTGAAGGGTACATTCCTGCAGATGGATCGGCTGCAAATGAACTTGGCGGCGCGTTAAAATCATCTTCCAAATCCTGGAATTTCACAAATTTACCTACGAATTTAAGTGGAACAATTCCGGTTTCACCGTTACGGTGTTTGGCGATAATTACCTCACCAATACCAGCCTGAGATCTTCCTTGCTCATCCTCGGTAATACCGTAATATTCAGGACGGTACAGGAATAATACCATATCTGCATCCTGCTCAATTGAACCCGACTCACGCAAATCGGATAACATTGGTCTTTTTCCCTGTAAACCAGGCCTGCTTTCTACCGCACGGCTTAACTGCGAAAGTGCCAATACAGGAACATCAAGCTCTTTTGCAACTGATTTTAATGCCCTTGAAATACTACCAATTTCCTGCTCACGGTTACCACCACCTTTTCCTTCGCCTTTACCATGCATTAACTGTAAGTAATCGACTATTACCAGCTGTATATCATACTGGGATTTTAATCTTCGGCATTTCGCCCTGAACTCAAATATATTGAGCGCCGGGGTATCATCAATTAAGAGCGGTGCTTCGGTTAAACGGCCAATTTTGCTGTGTAATTGCTGCCATTCCCATTCCTGCAAATTCCCTTTCCTGATTTTTTCCTGCTCAATTTCGGCTTCTCCTGAAATTAAACGATTAACCAACTGAACAGACGACATCTCGAGCGAGAATACCACGCAAGGCCTCTGGAAATCAACTGTAGCATTACGTGCACATGTTAATACGAATGCGGTCTTTCCCATCGCCGGACGGGCTGCAATAATTACCAGGTCCTGTTTTTGCCATCCACCGGTAATCCGGTCTAACCCGGTAAAACCTGTTGGCACACCGGTTAAACCATCTGTTTTGGTACGGAGTTCTTCAAGTGTAGCCAAAGATTGCTTGATGATATCGTCCATTTTCTGGGTATCTCTACGCAGGTTATTTTGGGCGATTTCAAAAAGGCCTTTTTCAGCATGATCCAATAGGTCGAAAATATCGGTAGTGTCTTCGTAGGCATTGGTAATGATTTCAGTCGAAATCCGGATCAGTTCGCGCTGAATATATTTTTGGGATATAATCCTCGCGTGAAATTCAATATTCGCTGCCGAAGCAACGCGGTTGGTTAAATGGGTAATATAATAAGCTCCACCAACCATTTCTAAAGCCCCTAAGGTACGCAGCTCCGAAGTTACGGTTAAAATATCTACCGGTTTAGATTTCTGGAATAAAATATGGATGGCTTCGAAAATTTTCTGGTGCGCTACATTATAAAAAACTTCTGGTTTTAGAACGTCGATTACTGCAGAGAGGGCATCTTTTTCGAGCATCAATGCACCTAAAACGGCTTCTTCCAGGTCAAGTGCCTGTGGAGGGATTTTTCCCTGTGAACTAATGGTGTTACTTAACCTGCTTTTTCTAGCAGCCAAACTGTTCTTTCCGCCTTGTTCATTATCGATACTCATTCAACAAAAGTAATCAAATTTTGACGTGGTTGTTTGAATTAGTTACTAGTAGTTTGTTAACAAATTGAAGTATAATCAGATTATTTTTTTAAGGTTTTATGATCTTAATATTTTTTTAAACAATTAAATGTTAATAAGGGAGGTAATAGATTAGGGCTAAAACATTTATTTGAATACTTTTGCCTAACAATTTCAAAACATGGATAATTTTAGAAGACCGCAACGCGCAAAAGAGAATAATGAGTTTATATTTGGCATCAGAGCCGTAATAGAAGCCATTAAAGCAGGAAGAGACATTGAAACCATTTATCAGCAGCGTGGTTTGAGCGGCGAATTGTTCTTAGAGTTAAAAGCGCTTTTAAAAGATACACTGATCCCTTTAAATTCGGTTCCGGTAGAGAAACTCAACCGGATGTCGCAGAAAAACCATCAGGGTATAATTGCAGTTATTTCACCAATCACGTATCAAAATATTGAAGATATTGTTCCGGCGGTTTTCGAAAAAGGAGAGGTGCCGTTGATATTGGTTTTGGATAGTGTAACCGATGTACGTAATATGGGAGCAATTGCCCGTACAGCTGCGTGCGTAGGCGTACATGCCATTGTAGTACCTTTAAAAAATGCTGCACAAATTAACGCTGATGCTATTAAAACTTCGGCTGGCGCACTTTTCAGTATTCCTATATGCCGACACAGCAATCTCCATAAAACCTGCCTTTTTTTACAGGAAAGTGGTTTACAGATTGTTGCCTGTACCGAAAAAACCAACGATTTTATTTATACACCAGATTATACCGTCCCTACTGCAATTGTAATGGGATCAGAAGATGAAGGTATTTCTAATGAGCTTTTACGTGTAGCCGATCATCTGGCTAAAATACCGATGTCGGGCAAAATCGAATCATTAAACGTTTCTGTTGCTGCAGGCGTAATCTTATACGAAGCAGTAAGGCAAAGGATGTAAGATGGAAAGCGGGAGATGTAAAATGGATCATCGGCAACTAGGCTACATGTCCATTTTACATCTTATATCACCCATCTCTAGATAAACTTATTTCCGAAACGCGATTTAACCTCTGCAACAAATTCTTTAACGCGTTGCTCCTCGTTTCTCGCACAAATCATCAGCATATTGTTATTTTCTACTACAATGTAGTCATGTAAGCCCTGCAGGATCACCAATTTATCTTTTGGTACATTTACCATGCAGTTTGACGAATCGAACATAATTACCTGGTCAGGAGGAATAACAGCATTACCAACATAATCTTTTTCTGCCATTTCATAAATAGACGCCCAGGTTCCCAGGTCAGACCATCCAAAATCAGAAGGGAGCACATACACATTTTCTGCTTTTTCCATAATGCCAAAATCGATTGAAATATTGGTGCATTGCAGGTAGGCATTATTGATAAATGTTTTTTCATTTTCGGTATTAAGTTCCGATCTACCCACATTGAATATTTCATACATATCAGGCAGGTGTTTCTCAAAAGCGCTCAGAATTGTTTTTGCCGACCAAATAAAAATTCCGGCATTCCATAAAAAATCGCCGCTCTGCAAAAATGATTTTGCCAGTTCCAGGTTTGGTTTTTCGGTAAAGGTTTTAACCTTGTGCAGATCAGTATCTGTATTGAGCACGTAATCAGTATGCTGAATATAACCATAACCTGTGTCTGGCCGGTTAGGTTTAATTCCCAGAGTAATTAAACAGTCGTTCTTGGAAGCAGCATCTAATGATTGCTCAATAGATTGCACAAAGCCATCTAGATTAGCAATGGTATGATCTGAAGGTGCAACTACTATGGTGGCATTTGGATTTAATTCAGCTATTTTTAAACTACCGTAAACAATACAAGGTGCGGTATTCCGCATTAAAGGTTCTGCCAAAATCTGGTTATCGGATAACTGAGGCAATTGTTCCTTAATGAGGTCTGAGTATAATTCGTTTGTAACGATGAAAATATTTTCGGGAGGACAAATATTTAAAAATCTTTCATACGTGCTTTGGATAAGGGTTTTGCCTACACCGAAAAAGTCGATAAATTGTTTTGGATACTCTGTTCTGCTTACTGGCCAAAAGCGACTTCCGACACCGCCCGCCATAATTAATGCATAATAATTTTTATTCATTTTATATTTTAAAAATTACACAATGCCTTCGTTAAGGAGGTCGTGTAAATGGATGATGCCAAAGTAAGTATTTTGTTCTAGAACTAACAACTGGGTAATGTTATTTTGTTTAATTATATCTAAAGCCTCAACAGCTAGCGCATTAAATTGTATGCTTTTTGGATTTCTACCCATAATATCCTCTGCTTTTAAACCGGCTATGGAATCATTGTTCTCCAGCATCCTCCTGATGTCTCCATCGGTAATTACCCCTAATACCTGGTTAGCTGAATCAACAACAGCAACAGCCCCCAAACGGTTTTTACTAATTTCAATCAATACATCTTTTACGGAAGCAGCAGGGCTTATAGATGGTTTTTCATTTGATAAGGCTAAATCACGGGCTTTTAGATAAAGTTTTTTTCCTAGCGATCCACCAGGATGGTATTTTGCAAAATCGGCTTCATTAAATTCCCTGCATTCTAACAGGCAAATGGCCAGTGCATCGCCCATTGCCAACTGTGCGGTAGTGCTGGTGGTAGGGGCTAAATTGTGCGGACAGGCCTCTTTTTCAAATGAAGTATTTAAAATCAGGTCAGCCTGCTCAGCCAAAAACGAATTCAATTCGCCAACCATTCCAATTAAAAGATTGTTTGAAGTTTTCAGCAGCGGAACCAGTACCTTAATTTCGGGTGTATTACCGCTTTTGGATAAACAGATTACAATATCATCAACCTGTATCATACCCAGGTCGCCATGGATGGCATCGGCAGCATGCATAAAAATAGCAGGCGTGCCAGTAGAGTTAAAAGTGGCTACAATTTTTTGTGCTATGATGGCACTTTTTCCTATACCCGTTACAATCACCCGCCCTTTACCCTGTAAAATACTTGACACGACTTTTTCAAAATCGTGATTGATATTCCTGGCAACATTTAATATTGCTGCTGCTTCGAGCTCTAATGTGCGTACAGCCGATTGAATTATTGATTTTTTACTTTTCAAAGAGAAAATAATTGTCTGTTAATACTTGAAATTCTTGTAAAATTATGTTATTTTGGATACAAAAATAGCATCGCATATTTTATTACACAAAATGGACGTGAAAAAGTCGTTATTTGATAACCTGCAAAATTTCTTCGGGTTTGATAATTTCAAGGGTGATCAGGAGTCGATCATTACAAATATTTTAGAAGGCAATAACACTTTTGTTATTATGCCTACAGGTGGAGGGAAGTCTATTTGCTATCAGTTACCTGCTTTAATGAGCGAAGGAACAGCAATTGTTATTTCTCCATTAATTGCATTGATGAAAAACCAGGTAGACCAATTAAGGGCTTTTGGTGGAAATGACAGTATTGCACATTTTCTTAATTCATCCCTAAACAAATCTGAAATTACCCAGGTTAAATCTGATCTTTTAAGCGGTCAGACCAAGTTATTGTACGTTGCACCCGAGTCTCTGGCAAAGCAGGACAATATTGAGTTTTTAAATCTAATTAAAATCTCGTTTGTAGCGGTTGATGAAGCACATTGTATCTCTGAATGGGGACATGATTTCAGACCAGAATACCGTAAGATTAAACAGGTTATTGCAGGTTTAGGAAACAATATCCCAATTATTGCCTTAACTGCTACCGCTACGCCAAAAGTACAGCATGACATCATGAAAAACCTGGGCATGACGGAAGCAACACTGTTCAAATCGTCGTTTAACAGGCCAAATCTGTTTTATGAAATCCGCCCGAAACGTGATATAACCAAAGAAATTATTAAGTATATCAAATCGAATCCAGGTAAATCAGGGATTATCTATTGCCTTAGCCGTAAAAAAGTAGAGGAAGTTGCCGAAGCCCTTAACCTGAACGGAATCAGTGCTTTGCCTTATCATGCGGGTTTAGATCCAAAAGTACGGGCAGAAACTCAGGATAAATTTTTGATGGAAGATGCTGAGGTAATTGTAGCAACCATTGCCTTTGGTATGGGTATCGATAAACCCGATGTACGTTTTGTAATCCACCACGATGTGCCTAAAAGCATGGAAGGCTATTATCAGGAAACTGGCAGGGCCGGACGTGATGGTGGCGAAGGCGTGTGTATCGCTTTTTACTCTCAAAAAGATGTAGATAAGCTGGCAAAGTTTATGAAAGATAAACCGGTTTCGGAACGTGAAATTGGTACCCAGATATTAAAAGAGGTGATTGATTATGCCGAATCCGGTGTTTGCCGCCGTAAACAGATTTTGCATTATTTTGGCGAAAACTTTAACGAAACAGGTTGTAACTGCATGTGCGATAACTGCAAAAAACCTAAAAAACAGTTTGATGCCGAAAACCAATTGTCAACCTTATTAAAGTTTATAGAAAAATCGGGGGAAAAATTTGATGATGCACACTTGTTAAATGTTTTTCTAGGTTTAGAAACCGCACAAACTATTGCTTATGAACACAGCAAAGTGCCAGAGTTTGGCATCGGAAAGGAAGAAGGCGAACTGGTATGGAAATCGATTATCCGCCAGGCTGTACTAAACAACTACCTCTATAAAGATATTGATAATTATGGCCTCTTAAAATTAACTAAACAGGGGAGAGATTTTATCGTAAATCCTTATCACCTTAAATTTATATTAAACGAGCCGATAGAAAGTGGTGCCGATGATGATGATGACGATGTAAAACAAGGCACCGGCGCGTTAGACACGCATCTTTTATCGTTACTTAAAGATTTACGCAAGAAAATTGCGAAGCAGAAAAGTGTTCCGCCTTTCGTTGTTTTCCAGGATCCGTCTCTAGAAGAAATGTGTACACATTATCCGGTTACGATGGAAGAACTTCGCCAGATTTCGGGTGTAGGTTCAGGTAAAGCCATGAAATTCGGAAGTCCTTTTATCGAATTGATCAAAAAATACGTGGAAGACAACGATATCGAGCGTCCTATTGACCTGATTATTAAAACCCAGGCCAATAAATCGCAAATGAAGGTATCGATTATTCAAAATATCGACCGGCAGATTGGTTTGGAGGACATTGCTGATTCAAAAGGTATTACCTACGAGGAAATTCTGAAAGAAGTAGAATCAATTGTAAATTCCGGCACCAAGCTAAATCTGAATTATTTCATCGATGAGATCATTGATGATGACCGGCAGGACGAAGTTTTCGATTATTTCAGGGCAGCAGAGAGCGATTCTATTGATGAGGCCCTGAACGAATTAGGCGAAACCGACTATACCCGCGAAGAAATTCAACTGATGCGGATTAAATTCATGTCAGAACTTGGAAACTAAAAACTAGATTTGAGATATGAGTCATTAGATTTGAGAACAACTCATCCCTCAAATCTCATGTCTTATATCTCACGTCTCATATCTCAACTATGCTTAACTACTTAGATAAATTAAAAAATACAGATTCAGGAAATTTCTTTTTAATGGCAGGTCCCTGCGCTATTGAAGGCGAGGATATCGCCATGAGAATTGCTGAAAAGATTATTACCATTACCGATAAATTACAGATTCCATATATTTTTAAAGGTTCGTATCGCAAAGCGAACCGAAGTAAAGGCAGTTCTTTTACAGGAATAGGCGATGAGAAAGCCTTAAGGATCTTAGAAAGAATAGGCAGGGAATTTGGTGTGCCAACGGTTACCGACATTCACGAAAGTGGCGAAGCTGCAATGGCTGCAGCTTATGTTGATGTATTGCAGATTCCCGCATTTTTATGTCGCCAAACAGATTTATTGATTGCAGCTGCACAAACCGGTAAAGTGGTAAACGTTAAAAAAGGACAGTTCCTTTCTGCAGGTTCAATGAAATTTGCGGTTGAAAAAGTTAAGGAAGCAGGCAACAACAAAGTAATTTTAACAGACAGAGGTAATACTTTCGGTTACCAGGATTTAATTGTCGATTATCGTGGTTTACCAGAAATGCAAAGTTTTGGTGTGCCTGTGGTGATGGATTGTACGCACTCCTTACAACAGCCCAATCAAAGCAGCGGAGTTACCGGAGGTAAACCGGAATTGATTTCTACTATTGCCAAAGCTGCAATTGCAGTGGGAGCCGATGGTTTATTTATTGAAACTCACCCTGATCCTGCAAATGCGAAATCAGATGGGGCCAATATGTTACACTTAGATCTGTTGGAAGAAACTTTGACCAAATTGATCCGTATCAGACAAGCCATACTATAATTTTGACTCATCCGAAAGTATTTCTCACTGCCGAATGGCGAAAACTGGCTTTGGTACAATATACCGTAGACAAAGAAATACTTTCGCGATATTTGCCCCCACATACCGAGCTGGATGACTGGCAGGGAAAATATTATGTTAGTTTGGTTGGTTTTATGTTTATTGACGTGAAATTACTGGGTTTCAATATCCCATTCCATACCAATTTTGAAGAGGTTAACTTAAGGTTTTACGTTAAGTTTAAAGAAGGTGATAATTGGAAACGGGGGGTAGTTTTTATTAAAGAATTTGTACCAAAGCCAGCAATTACCTTTGTAGCCAATACCTTTTACCAAGAAAATTACCAAACTTTACCGATGAAACACGTTTGGACTGAACAAGATCAACAGCTCGAAGTGGAGTACATCTGGAAGAACGGTAGTTGGCATAATTTTTCTGTAACTGCTGGCTCAAGAGCGAAAGACATTTTAACCGGTAGTGAAGAAGAATTTATTACAGAGCATTATTGGGGTTACACTAAAATCGGTGTAAACAATACATCTGAATATGGTGTTGAGCATCCGCGCTGGAAGGCTTACCCAATAAAATCTTATAAAATCAATGTTGATTTTGGAATAAATTATGGAAGTGATTTCGCTTTCTTAAACGATGCTAAACCCGATTCAGTAATACTTGCAGAAGGATCGGCGATCAGGGTATTAAAAAAGAGGAAATTTTAATTGAAATCTTCATTTCGACCATAGCGGAGGGATTTGTATATAGATTTCTCACTGCCCGTAGCAGGCGGGCATTTCGCTTAGCTTCAATTGAAACGATCACCATATGGAAGGATTCTTCACTGCGTTCAGAATGACAGCTATAAAAAATCAAACTTTCGTAATCACGAAAGATGTTCTTCTGTTGTTTTTCCTACCCAGTTCAGTTTTATTATCAGCAATCGGCTTACTTGCACCAAAACCTTTAAAGGTAAGTCTTTTGGCATCAATCTGGTTTTTAATCAGGTAATCGTAAACTGCATTGGCGCGGTTAAAAGATAATTTCTCATTCAGCTTATCATCTCCTACATTATCGGTATGTCCTTGAATTTCAATATATACCGATTCATTTTGATGCAGAAAATCGATCAGTAAATCGAGCTCACGAATGGAAGCAGGCAAAAGATTAAATTTATTGGTATCGAAAAATATATTTCTAAGCGTAACATTTCCACCTTGTTTTATCTTTTCAATGTATACCTCGATTTGATAGGGTTTATTAATGTCTCCCGTTTTAAGTTCGAAATTTTCTGAATAAAACATATAACCCTCTGCATTTACATTGAACAGATAATCGCTCCCGACCGGCATTACGGCTAAAAACTGACCTGTTTCAGGGTCCGTATAGTCATCAAAAACTGTTTTATTTGTTTTTAAATCCACTACCTGTACATTGCTCTCGATCGTTTTTTTGGTATCCTTATCCCTAACAATTCCTTTTACATAAGAAACTTTTAATGGCCTGGCTGTTTCGGGAATAGCAAAGCTGTAAATATCCTGCAGGCCGAAACCACCCTTTAAATTTGAAGAGAACAGCCCGAAATTTCCATCAGCGCTTACCACTAAACCGCTTTCATCTTCAAAGGAGTTGATTGGATACCCCATATTAACTGGTTTTTGCCATTTACCATCGTTGTCCATCCGGCTATAAAAAATATCCTTGTTTCCGAACCCTGGCCATCCATCTGAAGAGAAGTATAAAGTTCGGCCATCGGCATGCAGGAAAGGGGTATTTTCATCGTAAATGGTATTGATATCAGGGCCCAGGTTTATCGCTGGTCCCCATTTGGCATCATCAGTAATAGTGCTTTTCCAAACGTCGTAGCCACCTGATCCGCCTGGCCGGTTACTGATGAAATATAACGTCCTACCGTCCGGGCTGATTGCCGGCTGCGATTCCCAATATTCTGAATTAACAGGCTTCCCAATATTATAAGGTTCACCCCAATCTTTGCCTTCGCGGTGCGAAACATAAATATCGCATCGGCCTAATCCATCAGGACGATTGCAACCGGTAAAAAATAAATATTTACCATCCGGAGAGATAGTTTGGGCGCCCTCGTTATACCGGGTAGTATTTATGCTGCTGGATAAAGGAGTAGCAACACTCCATTTATCATTTTTAAGCTGAGAGGTCCAGAAATCCTCATTTCCATTCATTTGACGCGTAAAAACCAGGGTTTCGCCATCGGCAGTTAAAGCAGGGAAATACTCAGCATCTGTTGTGTTAACACCAGGGCCTAAATTGATTGGTGCATATTTTACCGGTTTTTTTATGGCTGCTGAGGCAAAATCGCAATCCAAAAGGTATTTTTTTGCTTTTTTAGCTCTATCTGATGCCTCATCAAGTGTTAAAAATTCATTAAAATGCTGTTTAGCCTTTGCATAATCCTGTGTAGCAAATTCGGTTTCAGCCAAGCCATAAATTACAGCGGGTACCGCTGTTTTATTAATTAACATGGCCTTTTCGTAAGCGCCTCTGGACTCGGGATATTTTTTTTGTGCTTTATAAACGCCGGCAAGTACGATATAGGCATTCTGAAATAACGGATCAGCTTCAACTGCACTTTTTAATACCTGTTCGGCAGCAGCGTAGTCTAATTTATCAATAAGCGGGCCTGCTTTTTCAAAGTAAACCTGTGCTTTTTTATTAGGGGAATTTTGCCCTAAACAATAAATACTCAGTATACTAAAAAAGAGGACAAGGCAAAATTTCATTACATTAACATTTGGTTATAAAGCTAATGTATTGTTTTTAAGGAATATTTAAAAATTTGTGTGTTTGTAAAGAAATTTCCCATTTAGGATTTGCCATTACATAATCAATGATCATTGGAGTAATTTCCTTTGATTTAGACCACTCGGGTTGAAGATATAATTTACAGGTAGGAGATACCATTGCCGCATATTCTTCTGCCCATTTAAAATCACTTTTATTGAAAACAATTACCTTCAGCTCATTGGCAAAGGGTGCAATATCTGGCCGTGGTGCTTTAAATTTTTTAGGTGATAAACAAATCCAGTCCCAGTTACCCGAAAGCGGGTAGGCACCAGACGTTTCAATAAATGTCAGGATTCCCCTTTCTTTAAGTTTATTGGTCAGGTAATCGAGATTATAGATTAAAGGTTCGCCACCTGTAATTACTACGGCTCTGCCCGGAAAGCGGTCAGCATTTTCAACAATCACATCCGAAGCGGTAAGCGGGTGCATTTCGGCATCCCAGCTTTCTTTTACGTCGCACCAGTGACAGCCCACATCACAACCGCCCAAACGGATAAAATAAGCCGCTTTTCCGGTATTAAATCCTTCGCCCTGTATAGTGTAAAATTCTTCCATTAAAGGAAGTAATGTGCCGTCGTCTGGAATTTCCTGTTTCATTTTTGAGGATGCAAATATCCTAAAAAAATATGGTGAAGCTGTTCCTAATTCAAAAATTAATAGAAAGATGAAATAATAGTGATATTTATTTGCCGTATTTTAGCAGAATGAAATGGTTTAAAGCGTTAAACAACAACCAGATTCCCCATGCCGGTAACATTAAAACCATTTCGGTTAACGGGAAACAGCTGTGCATAATCAACAACGAGGATAAAATTAGCGCTACCCAATCACATTGTCCCCATGCCGGCGGTCACTTTAGCGGAGGCTGGTGCAAAAACGGGAACCTCGTATGTCCGATTCACCGGTATGAATACAGTCTGGAAACGGGGAGGGGAGCAGAAGGTCAGGGAGATTATATCAACATCTATCCGACAGAATTACGCGAAGACGGACTTTATATCGGTTTTGAAGAAAGCTGGTGGAGTAAACTTTGGGGATAATTAGGTTAGTTCATTCGCAATTGGTTTATTAGTCATTTGTTCAGCGATGAATGGCTGACGAAATAACAAGAGTAGAAAGAAAAGTGGCATTCAGATGGGAGTGGAGCGAAATAGAAAATCTACTTACTAAAGATTCTTCATTGCATTCAGAATGACAGATCAGTGGAGAACTAAGGGAGTAAATGTCTTTAAAAAAAATCCTGACAGTTTAAAACTTCAATCTCAGAAAAATAAAAATCCTCCACTTCTTCGGTAATAATACAATTGCAATCTTGTTGTTTGGCAGCGTAATATTCCAAGCCGTCTTCAAAATCGTGTATTTTCTTATTCGATAATGTATCTAAAACGCTTTTTGAGGAATTCTCTGCAATTTTTATGTGCTGGCAAAGCAAATCGATTTTTTGTTTGGCCAACTGGGATTTATGTTTTTTTTCAGCAAAATAAAATGCTATGGCCAGACACATGGGGAAGTATAAACTTCAAATTTTGGATGAGAAGCCAAACTTAAAATTCTTGATGAATAGGTATAAAGCGGATATTCCTTATTTAATACCGAAACTAAAATATTGGCATCTAAAAACACTTTCATTTATTACTTCTGAGAGAGAAGAATTCATTCTTTGAGCCTTTGCGTGTTTTTTTTGGTGTTTTTTTATATTCTACCTCACCCTCCGCTACCATACTTACCCAATCAGAAATGGGGTAATCTTCTAATGATTTATAGTTGCTGGCAGTAACCTGAATTAATAAATGCTCAATTAAGCGCGAAAGGCTGATGTTGTAATCAGCAGCATATTTTTTAGCTTTATTTACTACATCCTGATTAAAGCTCAAGGTTAGTTTAGCATCCATTTTCGAATTGTATTATAAACAAATATACTAAAGAATACGTGTAATAAATAAATTTCATACGTAAAAAAAGCGGTTCAAAAATGAACCGCTTTTAATGCTCTAAGCTTTCGCCTTTGATCTTAAGAATATATTTCTTTCCTGGCCGATGCCAGCGTATTTTTTAATAAACCTACAATAGTCATCAAACCCACACCACCCGGAACAGGGGTAATGTAAGAAGACTTTGGAGCCACATTTTCAAAATCTACATCGCCATATAGCTTAAAGCCTGATTTGGTTTCAGTTGAATTTTCGCGGTTAATACCAACATCTATAATAATAGCGCCAGGTTTCACCATATCGGCTGTAACAAAATTCTTTTTACCAATTGCCGCAATTACAATGTCGGCCTGTAATACCTGTTCTTTTAAGTCTTTTGTGCGTGAGTGGGTAAGTGTTACGGTACAATTGCCTGGATTGGCATTGCGTGCCATTAAAATACTCATCGGGCTTCCAACAATGTTACTGCGGCCAACTACTACACAGTGTTTACCGGTTGTATCAATATTGTATTCCTGCAACATTAATAAAATGCCATAAGGTGTTGCCGGGATAAAGCAAGGTAAATTGCGCATCATCCGGCCCAGATTTATCGGGTGGAAACCGTCTACATCTTTACGATAATCTATTTTTTCGGTTACTTTTTCGGGATCAATGTGTTTTGGAAGCGGTAACTGAACAATTAATCCATCCACATCATCATCCTGATTAATTTCTTCAATTTTAGCCAATAATTCTGCTTCTGTTACCGAGTTATCGTAACGGTGAAGTGAAGATTTAAAACCTACCTTTTCGCAGTTTTTCATCTTGCTGGCCACATAAGTTTCGCTGCCGCCATCGTTACCCACTAAAATGGCTACAAGGTGCGGTTTCCGGCCTGTTTTATTTAAAAACTCAGCTGCCTCTTCTGCAATCTGGATCTTAACTTTTTCTGATACGTATTTACCGTCTAATAATTTCATTATGTTACTTATAAATGATTATCTAAATCATTAACAAATAATTTTAAAAGGTCTCCCTTTTTAAAATCTTTGTTTTCATGGCCAATATCTTTACGGAATTCCAATAGAAGTTCTTCGAGTATAAATAGATTAGCTATAGATGATTCTTTATCATCTGATGCAATAGCAGCTGATTCTTTCCATTTAACATAAGCTTTCAAACTTTTATCGGATAGCCAAACTATGCTTTTTTTATTAAAATCAACCATAAATTTTTCCATTTCAATATTTGAAATTGGTTGTTCTAATTTAGAAGCCATTAAAACGTTAAATAAGAAAGAAATGAACTCCTCATATACAGGGAGTTTCTTCTCTCTAATTTGTTGTTCAATTATCTTTTTTCTTTCGAAATTACGTGTAAGAAAATATCCTGTAACAGTAACTAAACCAGCTATAACTGCTACAATTATGTTTGGGTCTATTAACTTTAAATAATCCTTTAACCTAATTATAAGGAAATACCCTAAATAACAAATTGTACCTAGGACTAAACATGATAAAATTGTTGTTAAAGGATTCGTTTTATTTCTCATCAATCAAGTTTGAGCACCGCCATAAATGCAGATTGCGGGATTTCTACGTTACCCACCTGGCGCATGCGTTTTTTACCTTTTTTCTGTTTCTCCAACAATTTACGCTTACGGGAAATATCACCGCCATAACATTTCGCGGTTACGTCTTTACGTAGAGCACTTAATGTTTCGCGGGCAATAACTTTAGCACCGATTGAAGCCTGGATTTTAATTTCAAACTGCTGACGTGGGATCAGTTCTTTTAATTTCTCGCAGATTTTCTTGCCGAAATCGTAAGCGTTACTGCGATGGATTAATGAAGATAATGCATCAACAGGCTCTTCATTAATTAACATATCTAAACGAACCAGATCCGATTTACGATAGCCTACCTGATGATAATCGAATGAGGCATAACCCTTGGAAATGGTCTTCAGTTTATCATAAAAATCGAATACAATCTCGCCCATTGGCATTTCAAAAATCAATTCAACACGATCAGACGTTAAATACGATTGGTTAACGATAATACCACGTTTTTGAATACAAAGCGACATTACCGGGCCAACAAATTCTGCTTTGGTAATAATATTTGCTTTGATAAAAGGCTCTTCAACAGAATCCAATTTGCTTGGATCTGGTAAATCAGACGGGTTATTTACAGTAATTTCGACACCTTTGGTCGTATGTGCAATGTACGAAACGTTAGGTACGGTTGTAATTACCGTCATGTCAAATTCACGTTCCAAACGTTCCTGAATAATCTCCATGTGCAACATGCCCAGGAAACCGCAACGGAAACCAAAGCCTAAAGCTGCAGAACTTTCCGGTTCGAAAACGATAGATGCATCATTTAGCTGCAGTTTATGCATCGCTTCGCGTAGTTCTTCAAAATCATCAGTATCAACAGGATAAATACCGGCAAAAACCATTGGCTTAACCTCTTCAAAACCTTGAATGGCATCATCTGCTGGCCTGGCAACTGTTGTTATCGTATCACCAACTTTTACTTCGCGTGCTTCCTTAATTCCCGAGATAATATAGCCCACATCACCGGTTTTAACCACATTCCTTGGAGCCATATCCAGTTTCAAAATACCAACTTCATCAGCCAGGTATTCTTTACCGGTATTAATAAACTTTACTTTGTCGCCTTTTTTAATTTCGCCGTTTACTACTTTAAAATAAGCAATGATCCCCCTGAATGAATTAAATACAGAGTCGAAAATTAATGCCTGCAATGGCGCTTCAGTATCACCAACAGGAGCCGGAACTCTATCTACAATAGCTTGTAAAATTTCAGGAATTCCCATCCCTGTTTTACCTGAAGCAGGAATAATATCATCGCGATCGCAGCCAATCAAATCAATAATCTGGTCTTTAACTTCCTCTGGCATGGCGCCTGGTAAGTCCATTTTATTCAGGATCGGGATAATTTCAAGATCGTGCTCTAAAGCCAGATATAAGTTCGAAATGGTTTGTGCCTGGATACCTTGAGAAGCATCAACAATTAATAAGGCACCTTCGCAGGCGGCAATTGAACGCGAAACCTCGTACGAAAAATCTACGTGTCCGGGTGTGTCAATTAAGTTGAAAATATATTCTTCGCCACCAACTTTATAGTTCATTTGTATGGCATGACTTTTAATTGTAATGCCCCGCTCGCGCTCCAAATCCATATTATCGAGCAATTGCGCCTGAGCTTCACGCTGCGAAATTGTCGCTGTATATTCTAATAACCGATCAGCCAGGGTACTTTTACCATGGTCGATGTGTGCAATAATGCAAAAATTACGTATATGCTTCATCTTTGCGCAAAGATATAGTTTTTAATGGAAAATATAAGAGGGAAAATGGAATGCTGAAAAGGCTGAATTTTTACTGTTTTGAAAAGCAAAAGCAATGGTTTTTCGGTTACTATAGTCCTGCTTTCCACTTTATCCCAATACTGGTTCAATGGTGTTCGGGCGGCAGAAAACCGGGATGTTCGTTTCAATCAGGTTTATTTAACCAATAGCAGCAATTCTTTTGAAGTGGGGCATGCCTGATGCTTAAATTAACCACAAATAGGCGGTATAACAATCTTCAGTTTAGTAAAACATCTGTGTTTATCAGCACCTATATGTGGTTAAAAAATTAAACCATTGTTTTCTTCCACTTACCCTTTTTGAAGTGAATAAATGCAGCTATTGCAATACCCGCCTCGGCAATGGGGATGGCAATAAAGACTCCTGTCGGACCCATATCCAAATATTTAGCTAAAAAGTAAGCTAAAGGAATCTGGAAGAGCCAAAAAGCAAAAACATTAATTTTAGTAGGCGTCCAGGTATCGCCGGCACCATTAAATGCACTGCTGAATACCATAGCGGCACCATAAATCACAAAACCAATGCTCAAAATTTTTAATGCTTGACTTGCAACGGCAATCACATTTTCATCGGCTGTAAAAAATGCCGCGAACAAATGTCCGCAGGTTAAGAACAGTACACTCACCACGGCCATGAAGATGATGATGTATTTCAAGGTTTGAAATACCGATTTTTCTGCACGGTCTATGTGACCAGCACCTAAATTCTGGCCAACCAAAGTAGCAGCTGCGTTACTTAAACCCCAAGCCGGTAGCATAAAAAACATCATCAGGCGTAATGATGTTTGGTATCCTGCCGATCCTATATCGCCACCCGTAGTAGCAACCAGTTCGGCTAAAAACACCCAGCTACAACTTGCAATTACGAATTGAAAAATGGCTGGAGCTGCAATTTTTATGATAGCCTTAATCTGTGTAAAATCAGGTAAAAAGTGGCTAATACATATTTTTAGTATGTTTTTGCCGCTAAACAAATTGTAAACCTGATAAGTAACACCCAAACCGCGACCTATGGTAGTGGCAATTGCAGCCCCTGTTAAACCAAATGCAGGCACTGGTCCTAAGCCATTAATAAAAATAGGACAAAGGATGATGTTTGCAATATTGGCGATCCATAAACTTCTCATTGCGATAGCCGCATTACCTGCACCGCGAAAAATCCCGTTAATTAAAAACAGGAGGACAATAATAATACTTCCCCCCATCATAATACGAACAAAGGTGGTACCATGATCTGCAGTTTCTGCTGAAGCACCCATCAACAATAGAATTTCTCGTGCATAAACCAATCCGGCGATACTGATCAGAACATTAGCCGCAACTGCAATTACAATGGTCTGCATACCTGCTTTCGAGGCTGCTTCCGGGTTTTTCTCACCAATTCTCCTGGCAACAACAGCTGTAGCCGCCATACTTAAACCAATGGCCAGCGAATAAATAATAGTTAAAACCGATTCGGTTAAACCAACAGTCTGGATGGCATTACTACTGTTTTCTAGGTGGCCGACAAAATATAAATCTACCAGGGCAAAAACCGATTCCATAGCCATTTCCAACATCATCGGGATGGCCAATAAAATAATTGCGCGTTTAATACTAATGGAAGTGAGGTCTACTTCATGACCTTTTAAAGACTGAATCAGGATATCGAAAAAAGACGATAACTTGCCCTTTGTCTTTGTAGACTGTGACATATAAATATAAATAATTGTGTGTAATAAACCAAACGGTACGCCATTAAGCGTACATACCTAAATTAAAATCGGGAGGGGAATCCTCGGTTATTTAGAACCTCAAACGGATTGCAGATACTTTCATGGCTCTGGTCTTTTTGATAAACCAAATATAGAGAAAATTTTTAATTGTCAAGTTTTGATGACTGATTTTATGAAATTGATTAACTTCCTGTTGTTTTTTTACCATGTAGGCAAAAAAACGCCAATTTTATAACATCCTGCTATATACTATAGGCTTTAATCATTTCATCGGTAACCGGTGTACTTCTACCCGTATTTAAATCAATGAGAACATAATCAAAAACACCATCTGAAGCAATTTTTCCGGTTTTCTGGTTAATAATTTCGAACTGAACCGAACAACCTTTATCATTCATGGATAACACCCCGGTCCTGATCAACATTAAATCATTCATCAATAGTGGCCGCTTAAATTTGATATCAACATGGCTTACCACCCAGCCTAAACCTTGTTGGGTAAAATGCTCCCAGGTCATACCATAGAACTTTTCCATCTGCTCATAACGTGCTGCCAGTACATAATCTAAATATTTGCTATTATGCACATGGTTAAACATATCTATATCATCTGGGCGGACACGTAATTCGCTTTCGAAAATGCTGTATTGATTCTTTTCCAAGGGTAAATGTTTTGTGCAAAAGTAAGCTTTTGATATCTTTATATAAAGATGTATTGACGTAAAGATATATCGTCTATTTTTCGTATTTTTGACATGAAATGGGGAAACTTAAAATATATGATATAAATACTCCACGCGAAACAATTGTTGAGGAACGTGATGCCATTTATTTGAATCGTACCCCCGAGCAGCGTTTTTTTAACGTTATACAGCTTAATTACATTTCAGTTACCATGAATGGTGGTAAGCCATTAAAATCTCCTCAAGGCAAAGGACTTGTAATCCGTAAGCCTGCCATATAATTTGCTTTATGTCTTTTGATAAAGAAAATCCTGAAATGCTTTTGTTGTTGGAAACATTTGAGCAGTTTAATGTTAATTATCTAATTGTTAGAGGTTTTGCTGTTAACCGATATGGTTATAATCGTACTACAGGTGATTTAGATATTTATCTTAAGGATACTAAAGATAACAGACAAAATCTAATTTATGCTCTTGATAAAATGGGCTATGGCAGATATGATATGTTATTAGATGTACCTATAATTGCTGGTTATTGTGAA
This sequence comes from Pedobacter vanadiisoli, assembly GCF_042684385.1. NCBI lineage: Bacteria > Pseudomonadati > Bacteroidota > Sphingobacteriia > Sphingobacteriales > Sphingobacteriaceae > Pedobacter > Pedobacter vanadiisoli. The sequence goes on from NZ_JBHULL010000005.1 coordinate 208,460, forward strand.
GTTTTAATGGATGATGGCATGTATGCCGATTTGATGACAGATATTCCTGGGTTGGATAAACAAAAGTTCGATGATTATTTTCAAATGGCTACCGTAGATGAAATTAATGGAATAAAAGCAAGATTTCTGCATTATAATCATCTTTTGGATAATAAGCGAGCCACCAACAGGCCTAAAGATCAGCTCGATGTTTTAGAATTGGAACGCATTAATAAAAAAAACTAAGTTTTTTGTTCGGCATTAAGTTTTCTAAACCCGATTTAGCGGAAATCCTTTTAAAATATGCAGTAACCCTGAATAAACTGTCATGCCGAGGTACGAAGCATTTGCAGGCTATGAAACAGATGCTTCGCACCTCAGCATGACAGAAATTTTTAAAAGATTGCAGCAAGGGTGGGAGTAGGCTAACTGGTTGAAACTGAAAATTGCTTTTCAAAAGAAAAAACTTATTCAACTTCCTTTGGTCCCGATTTATCGTTGTTTACAAAGCGCCATTCTTGCCCATATAAAGATTTATATTGAACCATTATTTTAATATCATACTTTTCAACCAATGGCCCTAGCCGTTCATCCTCTATTTTTATCAAGCTTAATTTTTCACCAACTGGCAGCACCTCATTTTTCCATAAATTGGTAAGTATTACTGTTTTGGTTGAATCTAATTTATTTTCAGTTTTGATTTGTTTAAGAATTTGAGCTATGTTTTGATAAGATTTTGATTTATAATAAAATGCATAATCAGATACAATTGCCGGCCCTAAACCTTGATTTGTAATCACCAGCTCGTAATGATAAGTTTGGCCACTGGAGTTTTTATTATCAGAAAAGCTATTTGAATAGCTCATTAATAGCGGTTTTACCGATGCATATTGCTGTATTCGCTGTAATCTTGTTTGATATAGTGTTATAATAATTGCACAAATACTGGTTACAATGGCACACACACCTACCAGGTTGTTTAATGATAATCGGGATTCTTTGTTAACTTTGGGTTTCTGCATTTTCTTAAATTAGTATATCCACTTCTAAAGTAAGAAAAACTTCAGGATTGATTCTTAAACACTATTAATATTTACCTTAATAATCAAGACATTAAGATCATAAAATTATCTGCCTCATCATTTGTTTATAATTAGGAATAACCTTATCTTTGCGCCACAATTAATTAATTTATTGCTTTAATATTATTCAAGAATGTATTTAAGTCCAGAAAAGAAAGCCGAAATCTTTAAACAACACGGCGAAGTAGAAACCAATACTGGTTCTGCAGAAGGTCAAGTAGCGTTATTTACATACCGTATTGCGCACTTAACAGAACACTTAAAGAAAAACCGCAAGGATTTTTCTACGCAGTTGTCACTTCAAAAATTGGTAGGTAAACGCCGCGGTATTTTAGCTTACCTATACAAAAAAGATATTGAGCGCTATCGTGCTATCATCAAAGCTTTATCGCTTCGTGATATCATTAAACAAAAATAAGCGAATTTTATCAGCGAAAGCCATTCTTTAGAGAATGGCTTTTTAATTCCCCAATATTTTTTTTTAGCGGGATTTATTACAGATAGGTTTTTTTAATCTTATCTTCGTTTGCAAAAACAAAAACATATATAAACAACGGTGTGTAGAAAGAGGAAAACACACCATAATTCTAATTAAATGAATGTAATAAAAAAATCGTTCGATTTGGGCGATGGCAGAATTGTAGAAATTGAAACAGGTAAACTGGCTAAACAGGCTGATGGTTCGGTTGTAGTAAAAATGGGCGATACCATGTTGTTGGCAACAGTCGTATCTACTGTTGGTGCTAAACCAGGTACTGATTTTTTACCATTATCGGTTGATTATCAGGAAAAATATGCAGCTACAGGCCGTATCCCAGGTGGCTTTTTACGTCGTGAAGCAAGATTATCTGATTATGAGGTATTAATTTCCCGTTTGGTAGATAGGGCTTTGCGTCCACAGTTCCCTTCAGATTATCACTCTGATACACAGGTGATGATTTCTTTAATCTCTGCTGATAAAAATATCATGCCAGATTGTTTGGCTGGTTTAGCTGCATCAGCTGCGCTATCAGTTTCTGATATTCCTTTCAACGGTCCAATTTCTGAAGTGCGTGTAGCTAAAATTGACGGTAAACTGGTAATCAATCCATATGCCAGCGATCTGGAGCGTGCCACACTTGAATTTATGGTTGCCGGTTCTGCTAACGATATCTGTATGGTAGAAGGTGAAAGCGACGAGATTCAGGAAGATGAAATGGTTGAGGCTTTAAAATTTGCACATGATGCAATTAAAGTTCAATGCGCTGTTCAGGTTGAATTAACCGAAGCTACTGGCAAAACCATAAAACGTGAATACAGTCATGAAGAACACGACGCTGATTTAAAAGCTAAGGTTTACGCTGATACTTACGATAAAGTTTATGCTGTGGCAAAAGCTGGTGGCAATAAAGATGTTCGCAAAGAGGGTTTTACAGCTATTATTAACGAATTCTTCGAAGCGATGCCTGAAGATACGGATGATTTAACCAAAGCAATGGCTAAACATTATTACCATGATGTTCAGTACGATGCCATCAGAAATTTATTGTTAGATGAAGGTATCCGTTTAGATGGCCGTAAAACAACCGAAATCCGTCCAATCTGGAGTGAAGTAGGTTATTTACCTGCAGCACACGGTTCAGCAGTATTTACCCGTGGCGAAACTCAATCTTTAACATCGGTTACTTTAGGTGGTAAAGATGATGAACAAATGATTGATGGCGCTTTCTTTAATGGTTTCCAGAAATTCTTATTGCACTATAATTTCCCAGGTTTCTCTACCGGCGAGGTTAGACCTAACAGAGGCGCTGGTCGTCGCGAAATCGGACATGGTAACCTGGCACAACGTTCACTGAAAAAAGTTTTACCTCAGGGCGAAGCTAATCCATATACCATCCGTGTAGTTTCTGATATTTTAGAATCAAACGGTTCATCGTCAATGGCAACGGTTTGTGCAGGTACATTAGCATTAATGGATGCCGGTATTAAAATCAAAGCGCCGGTTTCAGGTATTGCAATGGGTTTAATCACCGACGAAAAAACAGGTAAATATGCTATTCTTTCTGATATCTTAGGTGATGAAGACCACTTAGGTGATATGGACTTTAAGGTAACCGGTACTGAAAATGGTATCGTTGCCTGTCAGATGGACTTAAAGATCAATGGTTTATCGTACGAAGTTTTAACTAAAGCTTTATTGCAGGCTAAAGATGGTCGTTTACACATCTTAAACGAGATGAAGAAAACCATCAGCCAGCCGAACGAGGATTACAAACCACATGCACCACGTATTGTTTCTTTAACTATTGATAAAGAATTTATCGGTGCAATTATCGGCCCTGGAGGTAAGATTATTCAGGAAATGCAACGTGAAACCGGTGCAACAATCTCAATTGAGGAAGTTGACGGAAAAGGTATAGTTGAAGTATTTGCCGATAATAAAGCATCAATCGATGCAGCTGTTACCCGTATCCGTAACATTGTAGCCAAACCAGAAATTGGCGAAATTTACCAGGGTAAAGTGAAATCGATTATGCCATTTGGAGCATTTGTGGAAATTATGCCGGGTAAAGACGGTTTATTGCATATCTCTGAAATTTCATGGCAGCGTTTAGAAACCATGGATGGTGTACTGAAAGAAGGCGATAAAATCGAGGTTAAATTATTAGACATCGATAAGCAAGGTAAAATGAAACTTTCTCGTAAAGTTTTATTACCTAAGCCAGAAAAACCAGCTGCGCCACAAGCTTAATTGGTAATCGTCATGCTGAACCTGTTTCGGCATCACCATAATAAAACCCTTTCAGTAATCTGAAAGGGTTTTTCGTTTATAGAATATAACTTCGGCTTTTCTGACTAAAAAGATTCGCACATCTTTTGTAACTTGCATCGTAGCGTCATGCTGAATTTATTACAAGTAGAAATAGTATTTTCAATTGTCTTGTAGCTACTTCATGGTCAGCATCTTTCATGCTATTAAGCCCATGAAATCAATTCAGGGTGATGACCGTTGATAAATACTGCTTTAAAAACTAATAGTGGAATTTAAAATTAAAAGACTAAAAGATAATTAAATGAAATACATTATAGCCCCATCCATACTTTCGGCCGATTTTGGCAATTTGCAGCGCGATATTGAAATGATTAACCACAGTGAAGCCGATTGGTTCCATGTTGATGTAATGGATGGTGTTTTTGTGCCCAATATCTCTTTTGGCTTTCCGGTTATGGCTGCAGTTAAAAAACACGCAACCAAACCTCTAGATGTACATTTAATGATTGTAGAGCCTGATAAGTATATTGAGGACTTTGCTAAAGCAGGGGCAGACCGGATCACGGTACATTATGAGGCTTGTACTCATTTACACAGAACTATCCAATTAATCAAAGCATCGGGCTGTAAAGCTGGTGTTGCTTTAAACCCGCACACACCGGTTACGCTGCTACAGGATGTAATTGAAGACCTGGATTTAGTACTCATCATGTCAGTTAATCCAGGCTTTGGCGGTCAGGCTTTTATTCATAACACGTATAAAAAAATACAGGATTTAAAGGCTTTAATGCAGGGGGTTAACGAAGAGTTAGTTGTTGAAGTAGATGGTGGTGTAGGGTTGCAGAATATTGCCGCATTAGTATCTGCCGGTGCCAACGCTTTCGTGGCTGGAAATGCAATTTTTGCAGCAGATAATCCAACAGAAACCATTTCTAAAATGAAAAGCTTGACAACTACCGCTATAAATATTTAAATTGTTGAATGTTTATTGCTAAATTGTTTTTAGGATAAGGCGCATACAGTCTTAATGCCTTATACTTTTGCCTTGATACTAAAAATGCTCAAATTTCGGCTAATCCTTCTCTTTTTGATTGCTAGTTACAGTTTTGCTGTGGCACAGCCATTGGTTAGGGTTTCCGGAATAGTTTACAGCGATGAGAAACAGCCACTATCGCAGGTTACGGTTATTGTTTTAGGTCAGGCACAAACAACAGTTACGGATGAATTCGGGGTTTACACCATTTATTCCAAAACAAAAACTTTTAGTATTAAATATTCACTCCTGGGCTATCTGCCTCAAACAATCAAATTTAACGAACGCTCTGGCGCAAGAATCGTCAAACAAGTAAATTTAATTGCCAACACCAACGAATTAGAGCAGGTGAACATCACCAACAAACAAAATCAGTTAAGCAATACTACTACCATCAATATTGCCGATGTACCTTCCATGCCGTTGGTTTCTGGAAATTTTGAAACCATGCTCAAAACCCTTCCGGGAGTATCTACCAATAATGAGTTAAGTGCCCAGTATAGCGTTCGCGGAGGTAATTTCGACGAAAATCTGATTTATATTAATGATGTAGAAATTAACCGGCCCGTATTGATCCGTAATGGACAGCAGGAGGGGTTAAGCTTTATCAACTCGGACCTGGTGAGTAAGGCAAAGTTTTCTGCAGGTGGTTTTGAAGCCAGGTATGGCGATAAGCTTTCTTCTGTGCTGGATATTAAATATGATAAACCCGATAGTAGTCAGACCACCCTTAGTACCAGTCTTTTAAACACTTCGTTAACCACAAAAAAGTTATTTAAAAACAGTTTTTTATTGGCAGGTTTAAGATATAAGAACAATTCGAGCGTATTAATCAAACAGGATGAAAAGGGAAGCTATAATCCTAATTTTGCCGATGCACAACTGTTGTATCAATACGATTTCTCTCAAAAATTCAATATCAGTTATCTCGGAAGTTTTAACCTTGGCCAGTTTAAACTGGTGCCAACCAACAGGGAAACACAGTTTGGAACATTAAACACCACTTTAAGGCTAAATGTTGATTATACGGGGCAGGAAATTGATGATTACCAAAGCCTAGGAAATGCCATAACCGCTACTTATTCTCCACGACCTAATCTGGTAATCAAGTTTATAAACAGCTATTTCAATACCATAGAAAGAGAGCGCTTTGATATTAAGGGAAGTTACACTTTTGCCGAGGTAGATAATGCTTTTCAAGGGGAAAATTTTGGACCGGTAACTAAAAACAGGGGCATTGGAAGCTACTATAATTATGGAAGAAACAGCCTGAACACACAGGTTTTTGCATCAGAAATAAAGGTTGATCAGAATTTTAACAGTCATGTTTTTTCATGGGGTTTAAAATTCGATAAATCTAAATACAACGATCAGTTAAATGAATATAATTATACCGATTCTGCTGGTTTCATTCTGCCCAACAACTCAAAGAACATCGTTTTACAGAATGTAATCAATGTAAAAAACAACATCGATATCAAAAATTACAGTGCCTATATCCAGGACAGTTATTCGCTTTCCGATTATGCCGAATTACAGTTGGGGGCAAGGGCTACCTATAATTCATTAAGCAGGCAGTTGTTGGTGAGCCCAAGGTTACTGCTCGCATACCGTCCAAATTCAAATAATAAAATTTTAAGATTTACGGCAGGGGTTTACAAACAACCGCCTTCTTACCGTACCATAAGGGACTTTTCAGGAAAATTATATATTGACCAAAAAGCACAGAGTTCTTACAATACCTCCTTGGGTTACGAATATGCCTTTGATGCTTTTGGAACACGACTAAAATTTACTTCAGAAGCCTATTTTAAATATTCTGACCGGTTGATTCCCTATAAAATTGATAACCTTAGGATTAAATACCTCGCAAACGAAGTATCACGGGGTTACGCCTATGGTGCCGATTTCAGTATAGGCGGCGAATTTGTAAAGGACCTGGTTTCTTATTTCAGGATGTCGGTAATGCATGCCAATGAAGATATTATCGGCGATAGTTATGTCGAAAACGGAACGACCTTTTACCCGGGATTTTTAAAACGGCCAACTGATCAACGCTTAAATTTTTCTATATTCTTTCAAGATAAACTGCTCAACAGCCCAACTTATAAAGTACACTTAAATGCACTTTATGGTTCAAGGTTGCCGATCGGCCCATCACAAACACCCCGTTATTTAGATAAGTTTTTTATACCCTCATATAAACGGGTAGATATTGGTTTTTCAAAAGATCTGCTCGACGATGCAGCCTTGCACAAACCTAAATTTCTGGATAAAAATTTCAGCTCAGTTATCCTGTTCTTTGAGGTTTTCAATATGCTGAATATTAATAATACGGTTTCCTACCTTTGGCTAAAAGATGTAGATAACGTACAATATGCCATTCCAAATTATTTAACCGGCAGGCAATTTAATTTAAAGTTGATTGTGAAACTGAAAAAATAAGCTGTAAGCTACTAAACCTATCAGGTTTTAAAAACCTGATAGGCTTGACAAAACAATCTTTATCTTTTGGCCTTTCTGATTAATGAATTCTTTTGCGAAAACAGCAATAAATTGATCGATTTATGGTCTTTTTTTAACAAAATTTAATTTTTTAAGTAACGATTTTATGGGCATAACTGCTTTAAAAATTTTACATTTACGCCCATAAAACATTATATAATAAGATGAAGCATAATTTTGGCGCAGGCCCTTGTATTTTACCTCAAGAAGTGTTTAAACAAGCAGCTCAGGCTGTTTTAGATTTTAACGATGGATTATCAATTTTAGAAATTTCGCACAGAACAACCGAATTTGAGGCAGTTGTTGCCGAGGCTGATAAGTTGGTAAAGGAATTATTAAATGTGCCGTCGGGTTATTCCGTTTTATTTTTACAGGGCGGTGCAAGTTTACAGTTTGCCATGGTGCCGATGAACTTATTAGGCGATGGACAAACAGCAAGTTATTTAGATACTGGTGTTTGGGCAAGCAAAGCATTAAAAGAAGCTAAATTTATCGGTAACGTGAATGTAGTTGCATCATCTAAGGATGCAAATTATACCTTCATTCCAAAAGATTATGAAATCCCTGCAGATAGTGCTTATTTCCACTATACTTCAAACAATACCATTTACGGAACCGAGCTTTTCGAAGTACCTGAAACGAACATTCCTGTTGTTTGCGATATGTCTTCTGATATTATGAGCCGCGTTATCGATGTTTCTAAATTCGATTTAATCTATGCCGGAGCTCAAAAAAATGTAGGTCCTGCCGGTTTAACCATTGCTATTGTTAAGAATGAGATTTTAGTTAAAATAGACCGTAAAATCCCTTCTATGTTGAATTATCAATCGCATATCGATAATGGTTCAATGTACAATACACCGCCGGTTTTCTCTATTTATGTGGCTTTATTAAATCTTCGCTGGTTAAAATCGAAAGGTGGCGTTGCCGAAATTGAAAAAGAAAACAAACAAAAAGCTGAAGCACTTTACAGAGAAATTGACCGCAATTCCTTATTTAAAGGAACATGTGCAGTTGAAGACCGCTCCAGAATGAATGTTTGTTTCGTAATGGAAAACCCTGAGCTGGAAAAACCATTTTTGAAATACGCTGAAGGGCAAGGCATTGTAGGCATTAAAGGCCATAGAAGTGTAGGTGGTTTCCGCGCTTCGATGTATAATGCACTGCCAATTACAAGTGTTCATGCCTTGATAGACGCCATGCAATCATTTGAAGAACAACAAGCAAAAGCAAACTAATTTAAATTTAATAGGTGATTGATTCACGTTAATCCGTGTTATTAATCCACTAAGTGAAATATATACCATGATTAAGATATTAGCAAACGATGGGATTGATCCGATCGGAAAAGAATTGTTAGAAAAAGCAGGTTTTCAGGTTGATACCGAAACCATTCCACAAGATCAGCTAGCCGAAGCCTTAAAAAACTATGACGCCATTACCGTTCGTAGTGCAACAAAAGTGAGAAAAGAATTAATTGATGCCGTTCCAAATATCAAATTAATTGGCAGAGGTGGGGTAGGTATGGATAATATCGATGTTGAATATGCACGTAGTAAAGGCGTTGCAGTGGTAAATACACCGGCTGCATCTTCATTATCAGTGGCCGAACTTGTGTTTTCGCACTTATTCACCGGTATCAGGTTCTTACAGGATGCTAACCGTAAAATGCCTGTTGAAGGTGCTACGCAATTCAATAACCTAAAAAAATCTTATGCCAAAGGAACCGAATTAAGTGGCAAGACCATTGGTATTATAGGTTTCGGGCGTATTGGCCGGGCAACAGCTAAAGTGGCTTTAGGCTTGGGAATGAATGTTTTGGCTTATGATTTATATCCATCTGAGTCTGAAATTACTTTAGAATTTCAGGGAGGAAAATCAGTAAGTATTCCAGTTAAAACGGTTTCATTAGATGAAGTGATTACCGGTAGTGATTTCTTTAGCTTACATACCCCATTTGCTGATAAGCCAATTTTAGGCGCAGAAGAATTTGCAAAAATGAAAAATGGTGTGGGTATTGTAAACTGCTCACGCGGAGGAACAATTGATGAGCTGGCTTTAATTGAAGCCTTAAACTCAGGCAAGGTTTCTTTTGCAGGTTTAGATGTTTTTGACAATGAACCTACGCCACTGGCAGAGATTTTAACCCATCCAAAAATCTCTTTAACACCGCATATCGGTGCCTCAACAAATGAAGCACAGGAACGTATTGGTACAGAACTGGCAACATTGATTATTGAGCATTTTAAGAAATAATATTCTTTTCGTCAACTGAACTTGTTTCAGGGTTTTTCACTCAAGATAGGCGCTGACTGCAAAGTAGTTATAAGATAATTGATAACACACTTTCTACTTTTTAAAATAAATTCAGCTTGACGGATTTTGTAAAGACCAATCAATCGATTGGTCTTTACATCTTTAATCCAACGCTTTCATTAATACCCAATACCGATAACCCAATATCGCTTTCTGAAAAGTAGTTAGCTTATTTGGGTCCTTTTTATACAAACTTGGCAAAATCAGTTTATTTATCTTCGCCAAGATTTTAAACAGTGCTTTTTTCATACCTTTTATATCGCTGTAGTTTTTTATAAAAGAAGTAAAATCCACCAGCCATCACCAAAATCAGAAATACAATGATGTAGTTTGATAAATTTCCTTTATTCCTTTTATCTAAATCTTCCTTAAGCTGTGCATTTTGATCCTGGAGTCTTTTAATAGTGCCCATATAAGCTTCAATCCTTACCTGGGAATTTTCTGAAATGGCAACTTTCTGCTGGTTCTGCAGATCTTTATAATCCATCAGGATTTTCAACTCTTTAAAAATATTGTTATCCGTTAATACAACCTGACGCAAAATTTCATTGGAATTTTTAATGTCACGTTTGGTTTGCCATCCAAATATTCCGGTTCGCTGGTTTAAACTTTCCTCATATTGTCCAAACCTTGTACTTCTTTCGGAAAGTAGGCCGTTTATTTTTAGACGTTGTGCTGCATACGCAGCAGTATCCTGTTGAGCAAAGCCCTGAAAACTTAATAAGATACCCAAGAGCAGATAAGAATATTTTTTCATGTGTATATAAACGTGAAAAGAGTGAAAGTTGTTTTACTGGTTCAGTCGTCGTTGATTCATTGGTAATGCAAAGCGCCAAAAATATTCTTCATCCTGGCTAAAGTGGAAATCTTTTCTCAGCTTGGTCTTTTATCTTTACCTTTCTAAGAATGAAACTCAACCCGCACAATATCGCCTAAGTGCAATCCGAGTAAGCCACTTGCCTTACCTTTATTAATGGCGATTTCGAGGTGATTGCTGATACCGAACAAGCATAGTTTTTCACCTTCCGGTACCTCGTTATAATGCCAGCTCAGCTGGGTAATGATTTCACTTTTCCTAAAGTGTAAGGTAAAATCGCGGTTTTTTTGAATTTTGGTAAAAAGATCCTTGGTGATATTGGTAATCACATTGCAAAAGGTATCGATATACACGACACTTCCACGGATCACATCCCGCTCAATTACAGGGTGCAAAAGCATCTTCTGTTCAATCTCCGCTACAGGTAAACCAATCTCTTTCAGTTTGCCTCCTTTGGCCAGGTGTGTAGCTGCTTTAACAAAAATATCAACGAGTGGGAAATGAAGATATTTTAGATCCTGCATAATGTTCAGTTCTACCACATCCTCAGGAACATCATCAAACAAAAGTGAGAAAATACCATTGTCTGCACCTACAAAATAATGATCGCGGTGCTTTACGGCGATGTATTTGGTGTTTTCACTATATACAGAATCGATTCCAATTAAGTGTACGGTATTTTTTGGAAAATACGGATAAGCATTTTTTAAAACAAAAGCCGCATAAGAGATATTGAACGAAGGAACTTCATGGGTAATGTCGATTAAATTAACACCAGGCATAAGACTCAACAGGCTACCTTTTAGTGCGCTCTGGTAAAAATCTTTTGAACCTAAATCTGTTGTTAAAGTAATTATCGCCATTAAAAATTCATTATTATTGCTTATTCTTGTGTACAGACCTAAGCGTCTGCAAATATTCAAATTTTAATTAATATACCCCGATAACTTTTTAAAATACTACAGTTTGAACGAATTAAAATTAACCCTGGATACCGTAAATCCTGCTCACTTTTGGGGGCCTAACAACGAGAATTACGAAATGATTAAAGGTGCTTTCGCAAAGTTAAAACTGGTAGCGAGAGGCAGTGATGTTAAGGTTCTTGGTGATGAACAAGAACTTAAGGCTTTCGAAGAAAAGTTTAACCAACTGATTGCACACCTTGAAAAATATAGTTCGTTGAGCAATAATGATGTAGAAACAATACTCGGTGCAAAGGCAACAGGTGTTGCAAAAAAAGATGCAGAACAACCAACCGGAGGTGGTGGAGAAGTGATTGTTTTTGGCACTAACGGCTTACTGGTAAAAGCAAGAACCGCAAATCAGCGTAAAATGGTAAGCAGTATTGCTAAAAATGACATCCTTTTTGCCATCGGTCCTGCCGGAACAGGTAAAACCTATACAGCAGTGGCTTTAGCAGTTAGGGCTTTAAAAAATAAAGAGATTAAACGGATCATTTTAACACGTCCGGCGGTTGAAGCAGGCGAAAATCTTGGTTTCCTGCCTGGTGATTTAAAAGAAAAGATCGATCCGTATTTACGCCCGCTTTACGACGCGCTGGACGATATGATCCCGGCAGAGAAATTGAAATTCTATATCGAAAACCGCACCATTGAAATTGCCCCGCTGGCATTTATGCGTGGCCGTACTTTAGATAATTGCTTTGTGATTTTAGATGAGGCCCAAAATGCCACTGATATGCAGCTCAAAATGTTTTTGACGCGTATGGGGCCAACTGCTAAATTTATTGTTACAGGTGATGTTACACAGGTAGATTTGCCTAAAAAACAAATGTCGGGATTATTTAACGCCTTAAGGATCTTAGAAGATATTAAAGGAATAGATATTATTTATTTAAGCGGAGAAGACGTGGTGAGGCACAAGCTGGTAAAAGATATCCTGAAAGCCTACGGAGATATTCAGTAGCAAGGTTAAAAGCCTCAAGTTTGCAGTTATTAGGCAAGGAATAAATCTTTTTTCATTTAATGGTTAAAACATATGGAAAGTATTTTTTTTGAGAATGATCTTAGCCTTTCTTTTGAGAAATTGCCGCATACTATTCGGTTAATTGTTTCAAAAAGCAACGAGGAGTGGGTTTGCAGGAAAGAAAAGCTTAAAAATTTGTTGACATTTATTGATATTGATGAGGCCCATGCTTTTAAAGGACGACTTCAGCTCGTTAAATCGGATAACCAAATCAAGATTCAGGTTAAAAATAAACACGTGGGTAGCACTACAGTAGAAAAATTTAAGCAAGCATTAAGTAATCTGAAATAAAGAATCCCGCAGTTTATGCACTGCGGGATTCTTTATCGTATTTTATGTTTGTGCCTCATATTCCGGTCTTGGGGTTAAAGACTTTCGGGCTTTCCGACTTTTTTCCTATTTTTACGTCCTCATGAAAGCACTAAAAGAAACCCATTTCAATTTCCCGAATCAAAGTAATTTTTACAAAGGAAAAGTACGTGATGTATACACAATTGCCGATCAATTGATGGTGATGGTAGTATCTGACCGTATTTCTGCCTTTGATGTTGTATTGCCAGAGGCTATTCCTTTTAAAGGGCAGGTTTTGAATCAGATTGCAGCTAAATTTTTGTCTGCTACAGAAGATATTGTTCCGAACTGGGTTTTAGCTGTTCCGGATCCAATGGTAACAATCGGGCGAATCTGCGAGCCTTTTAAAGTAGAAATGGTTATCAGGGGGTATTTAGCCGGACATGCGTGGAGAGAATACAGCGCAGGAAGACGCTCTGTTTGTGGCGTTGCATTGCCTGAAGGTTTGAAAGAAAATGATAAGCTGCCACATCCCATTATTACACCAACAACAAAAGCTTCGGTAGGGCATGACGAGGATATCTCAAAAGAAGATATTTTAGCCAAAGGCATTGTTTCTGTTGCTGATTACGAAAAATTGGAAGAATATACCTATGCACTGTATCAGCGCGGAACAGAGATTGCATCCAAAAGCGGATTAATCCTGGTAGATACAAAATATGAATTCGGTAAGGCCGATGGCGTAATTTACCTGATTGATGAAATTCATACTCCAGATTCGTCGCGGTATTTTTATGCCGAAGGTTATGAAGCTCGTCAAAACAACAATGAACCACAGAAACAGCTATCTAAAGAATTTGTACGTAAATGGCTAATCGAAAACGGATTTCAGGGCAAAGACGGACAAGTAGTCCCAAAAATGACACCCGAAATTGTAGACTCTATTTCTGAGCGTTATATCGAACTTTACGAGCATATTGTAGGAGAGAAGTTTATAAAAGCCGATGCTGATGAGATTTCGAGCCGTATCGAAAGCAATGTATTAAAGGCTCTAGAAACTTTATAAAATCCGGAAGAAATTTATACATTAGTGCAATAAAGATTAGAGAGATGAAATTTTCAGTAGATAAACACGATAAATATGTAAGCCTGAGTTTAGAAGAAACCAAGTTTACCAACGATAATGCACCTGGTTTAAAATCTGAGCTGTATTTACTTAATGCAGAAGGTTTTAAAAATATTATAGTTGATCTTAGCCATGTTACCGAATGTAATGATGCGCAAGATTTGAGCAGTTTATTGGTTGGCGACAGGCTTTGCAAAGCAGCCGGTGGATTGTTTATCGTAACCGGAATCAGCGATGAACTGGCTACAATTATAGAATTATCAAACATATTCCAATCTGTAACGTTTGTTAATACAATAGAAGAGGCAACCGATTTCATCTTTATGGATGAACTGGAAAAAGAATTCAGAGGCGCTAAATAATCTATATTATCCAATAATACTATGGCCTCGTAGTTTTTAAAAATCTACGGGGCTTTTTATATCTCATCATTATGAAGTTTGAAGTTACCATTTTAGGAAGCAGTTCAGCCACTCCTGTTTTTAACCGGAATCCATCGGCACAGCTTTTAAATTGTAACGAAAAATGTTATCTAATTGATTGTGGCGAAGGTACACAGCAACAATTGGCCAAATTTAACTTGAAGGCGGCGCGGATAGATTATATTTTCATCAGCCATTTACACGGCGATCATTATTTTGGATTGATAGGACTACTTTCAAGCTTGCATTTAAACGGAAGGGTAAAACCTATACAGATATTCGGTCCCAAGCCTCTGTTAGAAATCCTCGAGATCCAGTTTAAATACTCCGACACCGTTTTACGCTACCCCATCTCATTTTTTCCAATTGAGGCAGATGAACCGAAGCAGATTTTTGAAAATAGCGATCTGATCGTAAAAACCATAATTTTAAATCATCGTATTCCAACTACGGGGTTCATTTTTCAACAAAAGAAAAGGCAGCGCAAACTCATCAAGGAAAAAGCAGACCAAGTACCTATGGCTTACTATACTGCATTAAAAAAAGGAATTGATGTAGAACTTCCTAACGGTGATATTTTGCGTAGTAATGATTATACCACGGAAGCCGATCCTCCACGCTGTTATGCTTATTGTTCTGATACTTTATTTGATGAGAAGTACTTTCCTGTCATAAAAGATTGCGATACGCTATACCACGAAGCCACCTTTATGCATGACCTTTTAGACCGCGCGGTTGAAACACACCATACCACAGCTTTACAAGCAGGAGAGGTGGCTAAAATTACCGGGGCAAAGAAATTATTAATCGGGCATTTTTCTTCACGTTATAAAACTTTACAGATGCTTTTGGAAGAAGCGCAGTCTGTTTTTGAAAATACAGAACTGGCAGTAGAAGGGAGAACCTTTCAGCTTTAGAGATATTATTTTTTACCACAGAGTATACTAAGGCATACACGAAGAGTTACAGGGTTGGCGGCAAAATAGTTGTTAATACAATCTGCGGGATCTAATCAGAGATTTTCCCGCTGATAACGCAAATCGTCGCTAAATTAATTCTATCTAACTTACATTTTTCGATAGTTTAAGACCATCATGGCATTCAGGATGACTAAAGAATAAAATATTAATATTCAATCTTCCGTGCTGTCTGTGCATGTGTGGCAAAAAAGCAGGTACATAAATTAAAAAACCATAAAAAAAGCCTTACCATTTAAAAATGTAAGGCTTTCAACTTGATTAAAATTAATTACTTATCTTTTTTGTTTCCGCCTCCGAATACAGAGAAGTGTACATAACGTTTAGGATTTGCCTTTAAATCGATCATTAACTCATCCAGATTTTTGGAAGCGTTATTTAAATTCTGATACATTTTATCATCGTTCAGCAATAAGCCTAAACTACCTTTTCCATTCTTAATACCCGAAATTACACTTTGTAAATCGGCAATGGCATTGTTTGCGTTATCTAAGGTCTGTTTAAAATTAGCAGCAGCAAACTTATCAGTAACCGTGTTGATATTGGCCAAGATATCGGTAATTTTTTGGTTATTGTTATTTAAATTAGCAGTAATACCTTCAACATTCTTAAGAATTGCCTGAATACGTTTACTTTCTGATCCTACCAGGCCATCAACCTTTTTAGAAGTAGTTTCTAACGAAGCCAATGTACCTGCAATGCTGTTAAAACTTTTATCTACATTTTTTTGGAAGTTAGGGTTCAATATGGAATTAACACTGCTCAAAATCGAATCCATTTTGCCAATAATCAATTCAGCTTTTTTCTGTACCGGCTGAACCTGCTCCATTAATCCTTTTTCTACGTTGGCATTTAGGGTGTAACCATCCTCAGCCATTTTTTTGGAGTTACCTAATGACATCACAATTGCTTTACTTCCCAATAAATCCGTACCCTCTAAACGGGCAATACTATTTTCAGGAATTTCATATTTGCTGTTGATGCTCAAAGTAGCCAAAATAGTGCCGCCTGGTTCCAATTGCAGTTTTGCTACCCGGCCAATCTGGTAACCGTTAATTAGTACCGGTTTAGAAACCGTCAAACCATCAACCCTTGTATATCTTGCAAATAATGTTGTTTCGCTTGAGAAAATGGAATTACCCTTTAAAAAATTATATCCAATAATTAGTAAAGCTATCGCAAATGCAGCTAAAATACCTACTTTGGTCTCGTTCTTAATCTTCATAAGTGTTTTTATTTAGTGGCTGCAGATTAATTTTTTTAGAATCTGCTGGAGCGCAATTTTTTTAGGTTAAACTCTATATATACACAAAGTATACGCAATTGTTTGTCTGGTCCCTGTTTATATTTTTTGTAAAGTTAAAATAACTATCATTTATAATGCCACTTATTTAACCTCAATATTTTTTTTGTATGTTTTTATTGCTTCTAAAATAGAATCAGCGATCTCGTTTTGTCCATTTTGCGAATTAATGTATTTTTCCTCCTCCGTATTCGAGATAAAACCAACCTCTGTTAAAACGGCAGGCATGCCACAGCGCTGCAATACCAAAACTCCCTGTTCTTTAACTCCACGGCTCAAGCGCTTATCTCTGCTGATATAACTGTTCTGTATTAATTTGGCAAATTTAATACTTTTATCTCTGAAGGTATTTTTTAAAAGCGACAAAAGAATAAAGCTACTTGGATCGGCCGGATCATACCCATCGTACTTGCTTTTGTAATTCTTTTCCAATTTAATATCCGCATTCTCCCTTATAGCTGCATCCTGTTCTTTTAAACGATGCGAACCTGCAACCAATGTTTCTACTCCTTTAATATGCTTATTGCCTGGAGGCATTGAATTACAGTGTACTGATATAAAAAGATCTGCATTGGCTTCGTTTGCTATTTCAGCACGTCTGTACAAATCAACATCTATATCTGTTTTGCGCGTGAAAATTATTTTAATATTGGGCATTTCCTCCTTCAGCAATGCACCTAATTTTAATGCGATCTTCAACGAAACATCTTTTTCCTTTGAAAAACTACCAGAAGCTCCCGGTTTTCTCCCCCCATGTCCCGGATCAATCACAATTGTTTTGATCCTATAACCCTGAGCTGGCACTTTTTCAGTAACCAGTAACGAAAGTAAAAGTATGGTAATCAGAAGTTTAATCTTCATTCATGAAGGATATTAAAATGATGTTTCAGCTATTCGTTTATAATTTTTAATTGCTTTAATGATTCCCCTTACGATTTCATTTTGTCCTTCAGCAGAGTTCATGTAATCTTCTTCCTCCGGATTGCTCACAAAACCTATTTCAGTTAACACCGCGGGCATAGCTGCACGGGCCAATACCGCGAGGCTTTTCTCTTGCACACCCCTGTTGATACGGCCGGCATTAACATATTCCTGTTGAAGCATTGAAGCAAACTTTAAACTCCTATCTCTATTGGTTTGTTTCATTAAAGATAACATAATGTCGCTTTCAGGTGTGTTAGCAATAAATCCTTCATAATTTTTCTGGTAATTGTCTTCCAAAAACATAGAGGCATTCTCCCTCTTAATTACTTCATCCTGTTCGCCTAAACGACCGGTTCCGGATACAAAGGTTTCTGTTCCTCGTGTTGAAGTGCTTTTGGAAGTAACCGTTCTGTAAACCGGTACTTTCCTGCCTCTTACTTTTTTGTAATAATCAACAACTCTCGATACCCTAACAGGCATATCATTTAAGTGAATGGAAATAAATAAATCGGCCTTTGCGTTATTTGCAATATTAATACGCTCATATAAAGGGATAAATACATCCGACTCGCGGGTATAAATAACCCTGATATCTTTCAAACTATCCTGGAGCGCACGGCCAAGGTTCAATGCTGTTTTAAGCGCCACATCTTTTTCCTTGGAATACAGGCCATGTGTAGCACCGTCCTTACCACCGTGACCGGCATCAATCACGATTGTTTTAATTTTATATTCTTGCGCAAACAACTGATTATCAACTGCATTTGATAACACTAAATAAATAATAATTGTTAAAATAGATTTAAGATACATCAATGGTATATTTTTCACTAATTTTGAACGTTTTTGATTAAACATATGTGCAAAAATAACATTCAAATACGAATTTGAAACTTCTTAAGAGCTCTATTTTACTAATTTCTGTCATTTTATTAACACTTGTTGTTGGTAAAGCTAACGCATTTTCGCGATTTTCATTGCAACAGATAATCAAACTGGATACTACCAAAAAGGATAAGTCTAATAAGACCGGCAAAAACAATAGCAGTCTCGACCAGAAAGTAGAATACAAGGCGAATGATTCGGTTAAAATGAGCGCTGATAAAAACATTGTTTATTTATATGGAAACGCAAGGGTTGTATACGGTGATTTTGAGTTGGATGCAGGTTATATCAGATACGATAAAAAGCAAAATTCGATTTTCGCCCGTGGTGTAAAAGATCCGAAAACCGGCAGGTACGCCGGAAGACCAATCTTCAAATCGGGCACAGATGGAACAGCAATTGCCGATTCTATTTTTTACAATTCAGAAACAACCAAGGCTAAGGTATATGGGGTTTTCTCCGAGCAAGAGGGAGGTTTTTTCTCTGGCGGACAGAGTAAAAAACAAATAGATGATGAACTGCACATTAAAAATGTAATGTACAGTACCTGTAATCTTCCGCACCCACACTTCGGATTAATGATTTCGAAAGGAGTGGTAACCGAGAAACAGATTATTACAGGGCCGGTTTACATGATTATTGAAGATATTCCGACTTTTTTGGGTCTACCTTTTGCTTTTTTCCCAAAACAAAATAAAAGAACATCTGGTGTTATACTTCCCACCCCCGGTGAAGATGCAACAAGAGGCTTCTTTCTACAAAACGGTGGTTATTATATCGGATTGAACGATTACTGGGATGCCAAACTGTTAGGTTCCATCTATACCAATGGCTCTTATGAAACAAATTTACTGAGTAATTACACCAAAAGGTATAAATATAATGGTAATATTAATTTAGCCTACGCTAGTTTTAAGGATGGCCTTGAAGGCACCGAAGCTTTTAAAAACCCTACCAAAAACTTCAGCATCAATTGGAGCCATAGTCAAAATGCCAATGCCAATCCCGGTACCACATTTAGTGCCAGTGTAAGATTGGTGTCGACAGGTAGAAAAGGATACTATAAAAATACAGCAGCAGGTACTACCTACGATATTAATACCATCGCTACCAACTCAACCAGTAGTAGTATCAGTTATGCAAAGGCCTATTCGAACGGGATGAACTTCTCTTTAGCTGCTTCAAGTGATCAGACTTTAAGTACAAGGGCCATATCGTTAAGGTTACCCGAAATGACCTTTAACGTGCCAACATTTAACCCATTTAGTTCCAAAAATGCTGTTGGAGAGCAAAAGTGGTATCAAAAAATTACGGTAGGTTACAGTTTACAGGGAACCAACCGGATTGATACTTTCGATAGTTTGCTTTTTCAAAATGATGGTTTAAAGCGTTTAAGGAGTGGTTTTTCGCATAACATTCCTATAAATATGTCTTTCACCGCGCTTAAATACCTAAACTTTAGCCTGGGTGGAACCTATAATGAAGTGTGGAATTTCCAGAGTGTAACCAGAAGATATACGAGTTATGCCGATAATACTTATTCTTTCAGGGAAGATACCATCAGTGGGTTTAAAAGAGCAGGCAGTTACAGCTTCTCAACAAGTATGTCTACTAAAATTTATGGAAGAAGAGATTTTAGCCCTACCGGTAAAATACAGGCGTTGAGGCATGTAATGACTCCCAATGTTTCCTTCTCTTACTCTCCTGATTTTACCAAAGCAGGAGCCGGGCCTTTCAGACCGGCAATAGACCAGAATGGTAATCAAATTTATACCAGCGGGCAACCTTTAAAATATTCTATTTTTGATGGTATGGCACAACCAGGTTCTTTTGGTGGCCCCAATGCATCTATTGGTTTCGGACTGGATAATACAGTAGAATTAAAGGTGAGGAATAAAAACGATACAACCGGAACAGGCTCAAAAAAGATTCCGATTATTCAGGGTTTGAGTTTTAGCGGCTCCTACAACTTCCTGGCCCCATCTTATAAATTATCTACAATTGGCTTTAGTGGCCGGTCGCAGTTTACCGATAAGCTAGGGATAAACTATAACGGAACATTAGATCCCTATGCTTTAAAAGACACAACGGTTAACGGCCAGATCATGAAAATAAGAGAAGACCGCTTATTTTTCCAAAAGAATAAATTTCTGCCACGTTTAACCAATTTTGGTTTCTCATTTGACTACAGTTTAAACCCAGAGGCATTAAAACGTAAAAATGCGGCAAACGATAAATTGGGAGAGGCAGCAAACAAAAAAGGAATGACGGATATACAATCGGAGCAGTTGGCTGCCATAAGCCGCGACCCGAATGCTTTTGTTGATTTTAACATTCCATGGAATTTCTCGTTCTCCTACAGCTTTCAATATGCGAACGATGGGAATATCAGTACAATATCGAATACGCTAAATTTCAATGGCGATGTTAATTTAACCCCTAAATGGAAAGTTACATTTAATTCGGGTTACGATTTCAAGAATAATGGTTTAACGCCAATGAATTTAGCCATTTACCGTGATCTGCACTGCTGGGATATGAGTGTAAACTGGGTTCCATTTGGCGCCTATAGAAGTTACTCTCTGACCATAAAAGTTAAGGCATCGATATTACAGGATTTGAAATTGAGCAAAAGACAAGGTTTTTACAATACATACCGATAAATTTATGCTAGCCGAAATTATTACCATTGGCGACGAGATTCTCATTGGCCAGATCGTTGATACAAACTCTGCCTGGATGGCAAAGCAGTTAAATTTAATTGGTGTTTCCGTTAAACAGATTACTTCTGTTTCTGATGATGAGCAACATATTTTGGAAGCGCTCAAACTTGCCGAAAACCGTGCAGATATTGTTTTAATTACTGGTGGATTAGGGCCAACCAAAGATGATATTACCAAGAAAACTTTGGCAAAATATTTTAACATGGGCTTTCGTAATGATGCCGGTGCATTGGAAATGGTTCGTCAGATTTTCGAAAAATACAAACGCCCTTTATTGGATGTTAACATTGCACAAGCTGATGTTCCGGATGGTTGCGAGGTTATTGTAAACAAAAATGGCACTGCCCCATGTATGTGGTTTGAGCAAAATAACACTATTTTTATATCGATGCCCGGCGTACCTTACGAAATGATGTACCTGATGGATGATGAGATTCTGCCCAGAATCAAAACCAGGTTTAAGCTGCCGTTTATTGTGCATAAAACAATACTTACAGCAAATATAGGTGAATCATTTTTAGCCAAAGAGATAGAGGAAATAGAGAATAGCCTTCCAGTACATATTAAACTGGCTTATCTGCCAAAATTAGGCCATGTTCGTTTACGTTTATCGGCCAAAGGAGATGATGAAGCAAAACTAAAAGCAGAAGTTGAAGTTTATGCCCGACAGATTATTACCAAAGTAAATAAGTTTGTAGTAATTGATGAAGATATTGCCCTTGAAAAAGCGATACTGAACCTCATGGAAAGTAAGGGTTTAACTCTATCGACAGCAGAAAGTTGTACAGGTGGTTATATTGCACATTTAATTACCCAACATCCGGGCTGCTCATCAGTATATTGGGGCGGGGCAGTAGCCTATGCTTACGAGTTAAAAGAATCTATCCTGGGTGTAAAAGCGCATACGCTAAGCACTTTCGGCGCCGTAAGTGAACAAACCGTTACAGAAATGGCCGAAGGTGCAATAAAACATTTTAAAACCGATTATTCCATTGCTGTAAGCGGCATTGCCGGTCCGGATGGAGGAACAGCAGATAAACCGGTAGGTACGGTGTGGATTGCAATTTCTTCCAAAAAGAAAACTGTAGCTAAAGTGTTTAATTTCAGCAATAAACGTATTCAGAACATCGAACGTTCGGCAGTATCAGCACTAACCATGCTATTAAATCTACTTAAAGAAACAGTTTAGAAAGAATAAAAACTGTATTTTTGCAGCGTTACCAATATAAAATACTGTAATTTAATATGGCTCAATACGAACTATTGTTACCAAAAATGGGTGAAAGTGTTGCGGAAGCAACCGTGATTAAATGGGTAAAACAACCAGGTGATGCAATCGATTTAGATGATACCATCCTGGAAATCGCTACTGATAAGGTAGATTCTGAAGTTCCTTCACCTGTAGCAGGCAAATTGGTAAAACAGTTATTCAAGGAAAACGATATTGCCCAGGTTGGCGATGTAATTGCCATTATAGAAACCGAAGGAGGGGATCATCTTCCCCTTGAAACACCTGTTGCTGAAATACCTGTCATAGAAGAAAAAGCAGAAACTATTCCAGGCATTGAGCAGCTTCCGTCAGAAAATAAAGCTGCAGCAGCTGATTTTAGTTCATCAGACCGTTTTTATTCCCCTTTGGTTAAGAGTATTGCAGCCCAGGAAAATATTTCACTAACTGAGTTAGATGCAATTAAAGGTTCTGGTGTTGATGGACGGTTAAATAAGGATGATTTATTGAATTATATTGCTAATAGAAATGACGGAAGCGTAATTAGAGCACAAACAGTTATTTTGTCTCCACCACCTCCGGTTGAAAAATCAAGCGAGCCTAAACCAGATGTTCAGCATGCAGCACAGCCGGCTGTTGCCAGTAAACCATCTACCACATCTGTTAGCGGTGGGGATGAAATTATAGAAATGGATAGGATGCGTAAACTGATCGCCGATCACATGGTAATGAGTAAAGCTACCTCGCCGCATGTAACCTCTTTTGTTGAAGCCGATGTAACCAATATGGTTTTGTGGCGTAATAAAGTGAAAAACAGCTTCGAGAAACGTGAAAATGAAAAAATAACATTTACGCCAATATTTGTAGAGGCTGTGGCGAAAGCAATAAAAGATTTCCCGATGATTAATGTTTCGGTTAACGGAACACAGATCATCAAAAAAGGTAATATCAATATCGGTATGGCTGCTGCTTTACCGAGCGGGAATTTAATTGTTCCGGTAATCAAAAATGCCGATCAGTTAAACCTGGTGGGCTTAACCAGAGCAGTTAACGATTTAGCTACAAGAGCAAGAAACTCTAAATTAAAGCCAGATGAAACGCAGGGTGGAACTTTTACATTGACCAATGTAGGGAGTTTCGGTAATGTAATGGGTACGCCAATTATTAACCAGCCCCAGGTAGCGATCCTTGCAGTAGGTGCCATTAAAAAGAAACCCGCTGTTTTAGAAACTGAACATGGTGACGTGATTGCAATCAGGCACATGATGTTCCTTTCCCTATCTTACGATCATAGGGTAGTAGATGGTTCTTTAGGAGGAATGTTTGTGCGCAGGGTGGCCGATTATTTAGAAAGCTGGGACCTGAATAGAGAGGTGTAACCAGTAACAGTTAAAAGTTTACAGTTGGATTGATGCCAACAATTACCAGTTTAACAATTAAGAATGTTAGCTACAAATTTAAAATCGATAGTTTCAGATAACGTATTGCATGCCAAATGGTTAAACACTTTGTCTTATATGGAAAATGCAGGTGCAAAAAAGATTTCGGCTTCTGAGCATAAAGAAGATGTAAACCTGATTATCCTTAAACATGCGGCAGAAGAACACCGCCATGCTTACTATTTAAAGAAGCAAATTTCGAAGGTCGACGAATCGCTTTGTAAAACCTATACAAATGCCGAATTACTTTCGCCAAACCATACTAAATACTACCTGCATGCTTTAGATATTGCAGTTTGCCGTTATTTAAAAGCCGTATTTAATCTTTCGGGCTACGACTTAAAGTTTGCGGCATATTTATTTGTTACTTACGCCATTGAAGTACGTGCCGACGAGCTTTATCCAATATACCAAGCCGCTTTAGATGAGGTAAAAAGCAAGGTGAATGTAAAATCGATTATCTTAGAAGAAGAAGGGCATTTGGAAGAAATGATGAACCAATTGGTTAGCTTTTCTAAAGATTGGGAAAGCCATGCCGCTGAGGTAATCAAAATTGAAAAAGCTTTATTTGAAGATTGGGTGGCTGCCTTAACTGCAGAACTGCCAATAAGTGCTTAAATAAATAATCGACCGTCAAATTCGTCATTTCGAACGGAGAGTAACGCAGTTGAGAAATATAAAATAGATCTCTCCATTTCGCTATGCTTCACTCAAGATGACGGATTTTTCATTTAAAACCAATCCGGTTCATTCTTGTTTATAAATAAAGGCAAATATCATGGCTAAATTTTCAGATTTGATTAACGGGGATAAACCAGTTCTGGTAGATTTTTTTGCCGAGTGGTGTGGTCCATGCAAAATGATGAAACCGATTCTGGAACAATTAAAATCACAGGTAGGCGATTCAGTATCGATTATTAAAGTTGATATTGATAAGAACCAATCCGCTGCTTCATCGTTCAATGTGCAGAGTGTTCCTACTTTAATCCTTTTCAAAAAAGGAAAACAGGTATGGAGGCAAAGTGGTGTGGCACAGGCAGCACAGCTGAAACAGGTTATCGATGCTAATCGATAGCTTTGTAATTGTAAATTAGCTTTCTTAATGCTTCGTTTTGATCTTCAGGACTGATATTGAATTCTTTATTTAATATTTCTTTTATGGAGGTATAAGTCATTATTCGCTTTAGTCCGTTTATTTTATCCCGATCATAAGCTAACTGGCAAAACATTCCAAGTATTGTACTATTGGGGTTGGTATAATTATCCATAAAGTAAAAATTATCCAGTTTACCCAAATCTATTGTTTTATGGTTCATTAAGTAATCCTGTAAACGCTTAATATGCCATTTAAGTGGGTGCCCCATTGAACCACCATAAAATACTGCCAATCCTTCGTTTAGCGGAGAATGCTTATGCATCGGATTTAGGTAAATATGAACCACCTCATGAAAATAATTCTCGCCGCTTCCGGCACAATAAACAATATTATCAGTTTGATTTGAAATACCGGTGGGTTTGTCTGCATTTCCTAAGCCCAATGTAAAATCGAAACCTCTTATAAATTGAATTTCATCATATGTTGATGTGTAAAAATACTTAATCTCAATGGGAGAGGTGCTCCAGTCATTTTCCAGTTTTTTAAGCTGATTAATTAACTCATCTGCCCTGGCACTATTAAATTTTATCTTTTTCGGATAAAAAAAAGTAACATTCCTAACTTTTTTAGATGCCCATTGATCAATGGAGTATTGGTAAGGTGTAATAAATTCCAAATGTTTCGATTTCGTCTTCTTTACATAGTGATTAGAATTATACAACAAATTGTAGTTTTTAAGAGAGTCTATCCAGCCACCAGTAGCTTTAAGGATAAATAGCGAATCGGATAAGGGCTTCACATAAAAAATAGTTTTTACCGTTGCCATAGAAACAGTTGGATAATCGCCGCCGATACCGTAAACTGATGGATCGGGGATTTTAAAGTTTTTACAGTCTTCTGCTGACCAATATTTATTAAAATC
Source organism: Pedobacter vanadiisoli (assembly GCF_042684385.1). Lineage (NCBI taxonomy): Bacteria > Pseudomonadati > Bacteroidota > Sphingobacteriia > Sphingobacteriales > Sphingobacteriaceae > Pedobacter > Pedobacter vanadiisoli. The sequence goes on from NZ_JBHULL010000005.1 coordinate 234,266, forward strand.
TGGTAATTTTTTACCTTTAAAATCGCCCAAATAATTTTGATAGAATTGAATAACTTCTTTTATCCTTACATCTGTTGTATCTACTCCAGGATTTATGTATGCCTTTTGAGCATTAGCTGAATAACTGAGAGCGATGAGAAATAGGCCGAAAATCAGGCGTCGTAAAAACATTCTGCTAATATAAAAGTTTTCTACACCTCCAAAACACTTTTAGGTGTTACAGCAAATATTCTTTCGCTAGCTTTAGGATAAATATTATATAAGCCCGTAAATAAGCTAAAAGCAGGCAAAAGAGCATATTCCTTTCCAAAATAAAAACAAGGGAATTTTAATCTTTGCTTTGCTTTTCCAACAATGGTAACGCCCGGATGGATATGGCCACTGATGGGATATAATTCTTCTTCTGTATAATTTGGCGCTTGATGTATAAAACAAAATGGCCCTAAGCAAAAACTAGACTCATGTATATCGATATCCATTGCAGCATAATTCGCATCGGAAAGCCTGTCGTGATTTCCCTTTACCAATAAAAAATTAAGTTCCTGATATTGCTTTTTCCAGGCAGAAAATTCATCAATATCGGTATTCAAACCATGATGGAACATGTCTCCGTTAATTAACAGTGTTTTGGGATGGTATTGCTTAATTAATAAACTTAAACGTTGCAAATCGGTTTGCGCAATGGTAGCAGGCACCTGCAAACCTGCCTGACGGAAATGTGCCGATTTGCCCAGATGAATATCACTAATGGCCAGAAGTTGGTGTTTAGGCAAAAATAAAGCCCTTTCTTTATCTAAAATTAGTTTTTCACCTTGGCAAGTAATGGTCATTTATTTGATGTTATTGTTATCCTGGGCTTGTCTAAGGATCTTTTAGTTCGTCAGGCCACAGGCCAAGTATATCTATTTAATTTTCTCTGATTCAGCCTTCATCCTGGCAATCCGCTGTTCCAATTCCTCCGAACTCATATTCTCTCTTAAACTGTCAACCTTAATCGGAAAAGAGAGTGGCGTAAAACTCTTTGGATGGGTAATAATAATTGCTCCATGCTGAATTCTTTCTAAAGCGGCTGCTAACCTGGGTTCTTCCAGCTGCTGATAAAAAACCTCATCGTAAGCCTGTCGCAAAAGTAAATTATGTTTGTCGTAATCGCTAAAAACATTAAAAAACAAACCTGCCGATGACTGGAGGTGTTTATTTGCTACGTATTTTCCGGGGTACCCTTGAAAAACCAATCCTGAAATACAGGCAATGTCTCTGAATTTCCGCCTTGCCATTTCCGTAGCGTTAATGCTTAAAGTAATATCTTCCGTTAAATTTTCAGGAGAGAAAACTTCGTAGGCAATCGATTCATCCATAGGAATTTCCGTTTCACTTAAAAGCTCGAAACCATAATCGTTCATGGCAATAGAGAAACTGATTGGCAGCAATTTACTTAACCGATAAGCTACAAGAGCCGCCAAAACCTCATGCACCAGGCGCCCTTCAAAAGGATATGCAAATAAATGAAAACCTTCCTTGTTGTTGATCAGCTCAATTAACAATTCGTCGTTTCGAGGTACATGAGAACGTTTCTCCTGTAATAAAAATAATGGGTAAACAGAATCCAATTCCTCATCCTGGTGGGTTTTATTTAAAGCCTCATTATATTTTTTTCTTAAAACTGACCCTAAATTGGAAGATAACGGCAAACGCCCGCCGTTCCAGCTTGGCGAAATGGCGTTTTTTTGCTTGCTTACCCTTACCACAACTGTCATGTCTTTTACCTGGATAAATTCCAGAACCCTCCCGGCCAAACGGAAGTTATCACCAGCTTTTAAACGGGTAATAAAATATTCTTCCACCATGCCGATGTATCCACCCGAAATGAATTTCACTTTTAACATCGCATCACTAACAATGGTTCCGATGTGCAAACGGTGGCGCATAGCCAGCTGGCGACTTTTAACCTTCCAAAGTCCATCCTCTTTCTCTACCTTTTTAAATTCGGTATACGCACTTAAGCTATCGCCACCCGAGGTAATAAACTGCATTACCCAGTTCCATTCTTCGTGAAGAATATGTTTGAAAGCATGGGTGTTTTTGATTTCATTGTAAATAATTTTGTCATCAAATCCATCGCCTACGGCCAATGTAACCAGGTATTGAACCAGGGTGTCAAATACCATGATAAACGGTTCACGGCTTTCTATATTGTTGGTTTTGGCAGCTTCCTTAATGGCAGCAGCTTCTACCAGTTCTAAGGCATGGGTGGGTAAGAAATAAATTTTAGAAGTTTCGTGCGGGGAATGGCCTGAGCGACCTGCTCTTTGTAAAAAACGGGCTACTCCCTTTGGCGAACCTACCTGAACTACGGTGTCAACGGGTTTAAAATCTACGCCCAAATCTAACGATGAAGTGGCAATAACTGCTTTGAGCTGTCCGGTATGCAGCGCATCTTCAATCCAGTTACGGAGCTCGAAATCTATAGATCCGTGGTGTATGGCAATACGTCCGGCCAGTTCAGGTTCGATATTCAGCAGATGCTGGTACCACATTTCGGATTGCCCCCTGGTATTGATAAAAATTAAGGTAGTTTTACTTTTCTCAATAATCGGTAATAGCTTATAAGCCAGTTTTAAACCTAAGTGCCCGGCCCAGGGCAATGTTTCAATATCATCAGGTAAGATTGATTTGATCTGGATCTTCTTTTCCAGATCGGCTTTAACAATAGTTCTTTTGGCTTCTAAATCTGGTGCTAAGACATCCAAAGCCTCATCGATATTACCGATGGTAGCCGATATTCCCCAAATCCTTAAAAACTGATTTTTTTCCAGTTTTTGCAGTCCTTTGATCCGCGAAATGGCTAACTCAACAAGCACCCCCCGTTTACTGCCCAAAAGTTCATGCCATTCATCAGCCACAATGCATTTAAGATTCCGGAACAGGGTGGAAGAGCCTTTTTGTGCCAGTAACAAGTGCAGGCTTTCCGGGGTAATCAATAAAATTTCCGGCATCGATTTTTTCTGCTGTACTTTTTCAGCCTGCGAAGTATCGCCATTGCGTACGCCTACATACCAATCCAGCTCCAGTTCAGATAAAGTTTCGCGCATTGCCCTTGCAATATCTTTTGCCAGGGAACGTAGTGGCGTAATCCAGATCAACTGTAAGCGGTCTTTTGCTTTTTTATTGCTGGCTTCCGATGCGTTTAACGCCTCAATCACTACAGCCAGGAAAAGGGAAAAAGTTTTTCCGAAACCTGTAGGCGCGTTTACCAAACCGCTATAACCGTTAAGATAATATTGCCAGGCATCTTCCTGAAACTGAAAAGGCCTGCGTTTATTAGCCTTTAACCAGGTTTTTATCTTTTTATAACCTTTGGTTTTGGTTTGATCCATGCCTAATGTTTATCCTTTTTTGATTTTATATTGATCAGTTTAGTTTTTTGAAAAGCAATAACAGTGCGCTTTGGGTTACAGCAGTCCCGCCATATGCTTTACCTTTTTTGTGATTATCCTTAAATGTTAATTATCAATAACAAAAAAGGGTATCGCTGCTGTCGGGTTTAAATAGCGAGGCAAACCTACATAACTAAATCTGACTCCCCGGTCTGTGTCTCAAAACCTGCGAGGTTTAATGGTGCCCTACAAGGTTGACTGCAACAATTGCCTTAAATCCTCCAAGGTATTAATTTCATCTGCCTTTTTATCCTTTCGCCACCGCAATATACGTGGAAAACGTAAAGCTAAGCCTGCCTTGTGCCGTTTACTTTCTGCAATTCCTTCAAAAGCAATTTCGAAAACCAGTTCAGGCTTTACCGTACGCACCGGGCCGAATTTCTCAATCGCATTGCGGGTTACAAAGCTGTTTACTTCTTTAATTTCCTTATCCGTTAATCCAGAATAGGCTTTTGCAATTGTAACGAGGTTTTCTCCATCACGAACAGCAAAAGTATAATCGGTAAAGAAATTGGCCCTTCTGCCACTTCCTTTTTGAGCATAGATCATCACTGCATCAACCGTATAAGGATTGATTTTCCATTTCCACCAATCACCTCTTTTTCGGCCACTGTGATAATGAGAACTCAATTTTTTGAGCATAATTCCTTCACTGTTGATCGATCTCGAAGTTTGTCTTAAATCAGCCAATTCTTCCCACGAGTTGCAATCGATTACGGGCGATATCATCACCGGACTTCCTTCTAAACCACGCATCAGTTGCTCAAGTATCTTTCTTCTTACGCTTAAGGGTTCCTCTCTAAAATCTTTTGCTTCATATTCTAAAACGTCATAAGCAAAAAAGCCGATAGGAGCATCTTCCAACTGTTTTTTACTGATCGTTTTACGGTTTAAGCGTTGCTGCAGGGTGCTGAATGATAACACCTGCTTATCTTGCACCGCCAGTATTTCACCATCTAAAACCACGCCATCGGGCAAAACATCGATCATAAAATGCAGTTCAGGAAATTGTTCTGTAACCAGCTCTTCACCGCGGCTCCAGATAAAAAGCTCGCCGTTCCTTTTTACAAGCTGCCCACGGATGCCATCCCATTTCCATTCAGCCTGCCACTCCGAAATATCGCCCAGTTTTTCAGGTTCCTGTTCTAAAGCATAAGCCAGGCAAAAGGGGTAAGGCCAGGAATTATCGGTATTTACATGGATACCATTAATCAGTTCATGAAAAGTGATGGTATAAGGATCCCATTTGCCCATAATGCTATGCATAATCTGGGCGCTGTCCAAACTGCTTTGTTTGGCCAATGCATTTACCAGCAATTTATTGGAAACACCTATCCTGAAATTTCCGGAAATCAGTTTGTTAAAAATAAAACGTTCCTGGGTTTCTAATTTGTTCCAGGCATTTAAAATGAACTCTTTTTTGGTTTCATCATCTTTACCATCGAGATCATGCAATTCTTCGATCCAGGTATGCAATTGAAAATCAGATGTGTGTTCGGCAGGGGGCAGCAACAAAGCAATGGTTTCACTTAAATCGCCAACATTGGCATAACTTTCTGCAAATAGCCATTCGGGAGTTTCGGTAATGGCTATCGCCCAATATTTCAACAGCGCCGATTTAATTGGCCTCTTAGGTTTTTTACCGGTAAATAAGGCAATTACCCATACTTTATCTTTATCGTCGGCGTAATTAAAATAATCAACCAGGGCCTCGATTTTATCGTTGGTCTTATTGCTCAGTTCAAGCTGCTGGATTAGTTTAGCAAAACGTTTCATCACTATTTATTTTCGTTTTGCCCGGCTAAATCTACTTTATTTTCTTCGTCATCTTCCTGACCAAACCTGGTTAAAACTTCTGCCGCTTCTATACCTTCATCATTTAAAAAGCGGCTAAAAGCAGCGGTAAAACCATGGGTAACATACACTTTTTCGGCACCTGTTGCCTTAATGGCTTCCATTAAGCCCGGCCAGTCGGCATGATCACTGAGTGCAAAACCAGCATCGGCACTTTGCCAGCGGCGGTGTGCCCTTACCTGCATCCAGCCAGAACATATACCGGTAACCGGATGGGATAAATTTTTGATCCATCGGCTATCCCGCATCACAGGAGGTACAATTACAATTCCTTTCCGTAATTCATCTTTGGTTGTTTCAGGTGTAATCCTTACAGTTTCCGGAAGTTTTACACCAGCTTCTATAATCACTTCATTTAAATTGGCAATACTGTTATGTACATAAATCGGGATATCGCCGGCCAGGTTTTTAATTAAACGCTGCGCTTTGCCCAAACTATAAGCAATCAACACGCTTGTTTTCTGTTGATTGATATTATCATTTACCCAGTTCCTGATTCCGTTAAAAACAATTTCCTGTTTTTGCCATTTATAAACCGGCAAGCCAAAAGTACTTTCTGAGACAAAAGAATGGCATTTTACAGGCTCAAAGGGTGTAGTAATACCATCATTTTCAATTTTATAATCACCAGAGATTACACAAACTTCTCCTTTGTATTCCAGGCGTACCTGTGCCGATCCTATAATATGCCCGGCAGGGAAAAAAGAAATGTCTACGCCATTGCGGCTAATGCTTTCTCCATACTCCAACGTTTCTACATTTAAATCTTCACTGATTCTGCGTTTGATGATGGGTTTGGTTAAAGTATGGCATAGGTAATATTTGTTTCCAAAACGAACATGATCGCTGTGCCCATGTGTGGTTACGGCATAATCTACAGGCCACCAGGGATCTACATAAAAATCGCCTTGCTCACAATAAATGCCTTTTTTGGTAAATTCGATCAACGCCATAGTTACTAAACAATAAATCTAAAGATTAGTTTTTAATGAATATCGGGTAAATACCCGATAATTTAAAATATCGGCTAATTACCCGATAAATCGAAATATCGGCTAATTACCCGATATTGTTTTTGTAATATGGATAATAAATCCGATATTGTAGTATGATTTGTATTATAACCGGTGATATTATAGGCTCGAGAAGGATTAAAGATAGTTGGTTATCAAACCTAAAATCTGCATTGAGATTGGCAGCGGGCGAATTTAACAGATGGGAAATTTTCCGCGGAGACAGCTTCCAGGTGGGAGTGGAGATAGAAGAAGCCATCAAACTTGCAGCCTACATCAAAGCTTGTATCAGGACAAATAAACCTGCCGACGTAAGGATGGGCATTGGCATCGGTGCGATGAAAAATAGAAGAAAGAAACTATCAGAATCCAGCGGCGATGCATTTGTTCATTCGGGTACAGCCTTTGATGCACTGAAACAGTCTAAAACCAATCTGGCCATCAAAACCGATAACCCTGATTTTGATGAAGAGATGAATGTTCTGATCAAACTTGCACTTATTGCAATGGATAATTGGGGAGAGGTAGCTGCCGAAATGGTAAAACTTGCACTGGAAAACGAAAACCGGCTGCAGAGCGAACTGGCGGCAATTTCTGGCAGAACACAATCTTCTGTAAGCGAGGCACTAAAACGTGCTCATTACAGCGAAATAATGGAAATGGATAAGCTATACCGTAAAAAACTGAACCAAATGATTTTAAAATAATGGATATCTATTTAATCAAGCTAATTATTGCCCATTTAATTGGAGATTTCTTTTTGCAACCAAATACCTGGGTAAAAGATAAAGAGCAGAAAAAGTTAAAATCAACAAAGCTGTACCTGCATGTAGCGGTGCACGTGGCTTTGATATTTCTTGTTTTTTTAAGCTTTAATGTTTGGAAAATAGCTTTAACAATAGGTGTTGCCCATTTAATCATTGATGCATTAAAATCGGTCATTCAAAGTAATAAAAATGCCCGCATATTATTCTTTGTTGATCAGGTATTACACTTTAGCTCAATTGTGGCCCTGTGGCATCTCTTTTATAAAGGGAACTTGAATATTGTTTTTTTAAATGATTTGCATACCTGGATATTAATTTCGGGTACTTTGTTTTTAACCCTGCCCACATCAATTGTTATGAGGGTCATTATCGCCAAATGGATCCCTGATCAGCCGGATAGTCCTAAATCGTTAGAGAATGCAGGTAAATACATCGGGATACTGGAACGGACCCTAATTTTTCTGTTCATTCTTACCAATCATTTTGAGGCTGTTGGTTTTTTACTTGCTGCAAAATCAATATTCAGATTTGGCGATCTAAAAGAAAAACATGATCTGAAACTTACTGAATATGTGCTGATCGGAACCTTATTAAGCTTTGGAATAGCTATTGTAACCGCTATGCTTACCCAAAGGCTTATCGCATAAAAAAAGCAGCCCTATAGCTGCTTTTAAATTTTTCTATCTCGCTCCTGGAGGGCAATTTTCTTTTAAAAACTTAGTATAAGTTAAAGATAAATGTTTACCGGTTCCTTCGCCTTCAGAAATACTGTGGGTACGGTTTGGATAACTCATCAATTGAAAAACCTTTCCATTCTTAATTAACTCGTTAATCAGCATTTCGGCATTTTGATAATGTACATTATCGTCGCCTGTACCATGAATATACAATAAATTACCTTTTAAGTTTTTAGCGTAAGTAACCGGAGAACCTTTAATGTAAGCCTCTTTACTTGGAAAAGGTGTCCCCATATAACGCTCCTGGTAAACATTATCGTAGGTTAATTGATTGCCTACTGCCGCAATGGCAATACCTGTTTTATAAATTTCAGGATATTGGAACATCAGGTTTAACGTAGAAGAACCACCTCCGCTCCAGCCCCAAACAGCCACACGGTCTTTATCCATATAAGCATAGGTAGCCAGTAATTTTTTCGCAGCCATAGCTTGATCGCGGATATTGATTACACCTATGTTTTTATAAATACTTTTGCGCCATACGCTTCCTTTCGGAACAGGTGCGCCTCGATTATCCATCGAAATATAGATATAACCATCTTTAGCCATATCGCCATCATACAAACGATTTGTACCTGCACCCTCAACATCTGTTGCCGTTGCACCTGCCGGCTCACCATAAACATAAAATAAAACAGGATATTTCTTACTTGGATTAAAGTTATCAGGCTTTTTCATCCAGCCATCCATTTCAATGCCATCCTCAGTGGTTACTTTAAAAAACTCAACTTTGTTTTTGGTTGCCGGCTGTTTAGCTAATTGTGTAGTAATGCTTCCATCCATGGTAAATGGATTCCCTGTAGTAAAGTTCATCCATTCTGTAATGGATTTAACAAGTGAACTGTTGTATGAATGACGTGCAAAAGCAGCATTAGGCGAAATATCGTAATTGTGTGTTCCAGGTAAAACAGAAGGTGTAACCTGCTCTAATTTACCTTTTCCATCCAATCTGGTTTTAAAAAGATACTTCTGAGTGGCATTTGTTGGTGATGCAAGAAAATAAACCATGTTGTTTTTTACATCGATCAATTTTACGTCGATCACATCATAATTGCCCTTCGTAATCAAAGTTTCCTTTTTTCCATCAATACTAATTCTGTACAGGTGGTCCCAACCATCTTTGTCTGATACGATGGTAAATTCTTTATTGTCATTAAGCCATTTCCAGTCATCCTGTGCGTCGATCCAAGCTTTTGCCTTTTCAGTATAAACAACTTTTGCATCACCTGTACCGGCATTGCAGATAAATACTTTACTTTCGTTCTGCTCGCGGTTAAGCTGCTGCAAAATGATATTATTGCTGTTCGGAACCCACTGCATGCGTGGAATGTAATGCTGGATATTATCGCCCGGAACATTTAACCAATTTGTTTTTGCGGAAGCAATATCAACAACCCCAACTTTACAGGCAGACGGGTTTTCGCCTACTTTTGGGTATTCTACCGGGATGGTGTAAGGATAAATAGAATCGGTATTGTTGATCATTAAAAAGTTCTTGATCTTCGTAGCATCGATCTGCCAGTAAGCTATTGATTTTCCGTCAGGGCTCCACCTAAAACCATCGCGGCAATTAAATTCCTCTTCGTAAACCCAATCAAAGGTACCATTGATCATCCGGTCTGTACCATCAGTAGTTAAAGCTTTAGCTCCAGTCCCGTCAATATTTTCTACGTATAAATTGTGTTTGCTTACATAGGCCACTTTGCTTCCATCAGGTGATAATTTGGCAAACATTAACGATGATGCAGGTTTATCTTTCCCAATCTGGGTAATCTTGTTAGCCGTTAAATCAACCAGCCAATAATCGCCACGGGTATCATAACGCCAAACTTTTTTACTGTTGGTATAGATGAGTGCTTTTGTACCATCATCAGACAATTGAAAACTTCTTACTGCAATGGCATTATTTTTTCCGGCAGGCGTTAACAAAGCTCTCGATATAATTGTTTTTTTGTCGTTTTTAGGGAGGCTGACTGCAATAATTTCTCCGCCTGCAATCTGGTAATAGGAGTTCCCATCTTTTGCCCAGTTAATACTTTGGGCTTTTGCATCAATGAGTGCACATATCGCAATGCAAGCAATTGATAATCTTAAAAATAAGTTTTTAATCATATTTAGTTTTTGGACATAAAAAAAGCTTTTCAACTTTCGGCTAATTTAAATAAAAAGCCTAAAGTTGAAAAGCTGTAAATTATCTGGTATTGGCTAATTATTCACCACCACCCTGCATTGCTTTCAATTCTTCCATAGTTACTACTTCGTAACCGGCAGGAACTTCAGTGCTAATGGCACCTACTTTAGCTTCAGAAAGAGATTTTAGAACAAGGTCAGAATTTACACCATTAATTACTGCCGAATACTTTACCGGAAGTGCACCTAAGCCTTTAAAGAAACCGGCATTTGTAACAGCTGAAATATCAACATCTTTTGTTGCCCATAATTCATGCGCGCCACCTTTGTCGTCTTTGTAAGTATATTTTTCGGCATTAAGCCCACCAATTACCTGTTTTTCGCCAGTTGCTTTGTAATCAGAATATTTTGGCAACAATGCTTCCTGTGCTTCCGTTTCTGCTTTACTTACCTTTACCGCAAATTGTTTTTGTGCTACCGGAACATCTATTAATAATAATCCGGTTTTATCTGCTGTGTTCGAAATGATGTTAACCATAGCAGGGCCATTTTCAATTTCGATTTTGGTTAAACTGCCATTAAATTTGGTTTTGATATCGGTTGTCGAACCATTAGCAGTTACTGCAAATACAAGGGTACCTTCTGCTACTTTCTTTTGTGCATGTGCAATTATAGCTGTACTTACTAAGATTAAAGCTACAATACTAGTTTTGATTGATTTGAACATTTTTTATTTAAGTTTTAGTTATTTACCAATTGATTTTTTCCTTTTTCAAAAATAAAGAGATTCCTTTTTTAAAATCGTCACTTTCCCTTACCCTGGCATTAATCTGTACCGCCGTTTCTAAACTCTTTTCTAAATAAGGATTAACAGTTTGGGTAATCAGCTGTTTAGTAATCATTAATGAATTACCCGAACTACCTGTGCACAAACTTAGTGCAAATTCTCTTGTTTTTTGATGAATATCGGATGAATTTGTTACAAAATTTATCAAATTATATTTAAGTGCCTGCTCAGCAGAGAAAGTTTTTCCGGTGAGTAAAATTTCCTTGGCAATTGATTCGCTTACCTTTTGTTTTAAAAAGCAGGAAACGATAGCGGGTACAAAACCAATTTTTACTTCAGTATAACCAAAATTGCTTTCAGGAGTGGCAAAAATAATATCACATATTGTTGCCAAACCACAGCCACCGGCTATAGCATGACCTTCTACCTGGGCAATAACCACTTTTGGCAGATAATAAATGGTTGTAAAGAGTTTTTTAAGCGCATTAGAATCGGCAACATTTTCTTCAAATGTATTGTTCTGTAATTGCTGAAGGTATGCTAAATCTGCACCAGCACTAAAAGCATCGCCATTTGCATTTAATATGACTACTTTTACCAGGTCATCCTCTGATGCCCTGATAAACGCAGAAGTTAATTCGGCTATAAGCTGAGGGTTTAGCGCATTTTTCTTTTCGGGCCTGTTGATTGTTATCGTTGCTATTCTTTCAGCAACCTGATATAAAACCAAATTTTCCATGCTATTGTGTTAGTTGTACCAAATATGCTTTATTTTTCTTTAAAACATGTACTTCTACACCATTATTATAGAAATGCTTTTTTAAAATCTGAATTCTATAATCTTTATGAGTAGCATCTATTATAGCAGTTTTATATTTTATATCCGTGTCCATAGTGGCAAGATTAAATTTTTTATTTCCACTTAACCAAATACTCGAAAAAGTAGCATTTCCATTTATCTTTTTACCACTCAGGTTTTCATCAAGCAGGAGTATCTTATACTGAAAAAAGGCAATCTGGTTATTCTTTAATATAAAATGTCCTGAAATGGTATCTTTTTTTGGATTAATGAAGGATATTTTATCTACCTGCAACTGGTTTAATGCGGGCTCAACAGAAAAGGTATAATTTTTATCTTCTCTATTTAAATCTGAAATTAAAACGGCCTGTTTTCCATTAATGAAAGCAGCTGCATAGTTTTTTCTCAGGGAAAAGAAAATGATTTTCCTCTGGTAAAAAGCGGTCAGATCATCTCGCAAAACCAAAAGTTGGTAAACAACAAATAGAAATAAGGCGCTGAACAAAAGTTGTTTGTTGAATTTTGACAATGCATAAATAAACAGTCCCAAAGAGAGGCTCAATAAGATAAATTCAGGCAAATTAATCCAAATTGAGGAAAAGCTGGCATATGGCAAACCGGCCATCCATTTTAATACAGCATTGGTAAAATTTATGATCCCTTCGAAAACCGGAGCGAGAAATCCGAATAATGGAATCAATATCACAATCCCTAAATACATCATTAAGATCAATGGAATGGTGATGAAAAGATTCGCGAAGAGAAAGTAAAGCGGAAATTGATGGAAATAATAAATGCTTAACGGAAACGTAACAACTTGTGCAGCTAAAGACATAGAGGTAAAATGCCATAATTTATCTATCCAGTTACGTTCGGTATACAGAAGCTTGTAAATTTTAGGTTGAAGATAAATTAGCCCGAATACCGCCAGATAGGAGAGCTGGAAGCCAACATCCCAGATTAAGAATGGATTGTAAACCAGCTGACAAAAAGCTGAAAAGGCCAGAACATTATAACCGTTTGTTTTCTTAGATAAACCTTTCGCAGTGATTAAAACGGTAATCATTATCGCAGAACGTACTACTGAAGGTGATAATCCGGTTAGCAAAGCATATCCCCAAATTAAAGTACAGATGAGCAGCAGTTTCAGCGTCTGTAATGCCCTATTTTTATTTAAAAAGAAGAACAGAAAATCTAAAACGACATAGATAATAGCTACGTGTGCTCCTGATACCGATAAGGCATGAATGGTTCCTGTTTTGGAATATGCTGATAAAGTTTCTTTATTTAAATCGGCGCGGTAGCCCAAAATAAGGGTAGAGGCCACAGCAAAAGCCTCGTCACTTTTAATCAGACTCCGGTATTTTGCAACCTGCTTCTCTCTCAAATTTAAAGCCATCTTTATCATGGGGTTGCCAACATTGTTTTTGTCGACTACAATATGACCCTGGTCCATAAATGCCTGATGGTAAATATTCTGACTGCCTAACCAGGCTTTAAAATCAAACTCTGCAGGATTATATGGAAGCTCAACATCGGTATACCTGGCCGGGATGATGATTTCGTCGCCATACTTTAGTTGTATTGGTTTTACACTATCTAATCTTATGGCAACTAGTATCTGTCCCGTTAAGCGGATCGGTTTATCTTTTTGGTATCCCGATACTAACTTTGCTTTAAAACGCAGCACATTACCACTTTGCTGAGGTTCATCATTCACCCAAACTTTTAAGTAATTGCATGGAGTTTTTGCAAAGTAACTTTGGTCCAGTCTTTCATTATTGAGCAGGCAAAGCAAAGCACCAAGAGTGAAAAAAAGCAAAAAAATTAAAAGGCCAATAGTTCCTTTGTAACGATATATACTTAATCTTTTATAGGTAACGTTTAGAAATAAAATACCCAGTAAAATAACAAATAATGTTACAGCCAATAACTGAATATTTACCCAGTCCTGAAAAAAGTAAAAAACGCTGATACCCAAAAGAAAAGGGGATAGGATCCTGACAAAAACATATTCAGATTTAAACATTTTTTAAAATTGATAGCGTAACTGAATTTTAACTTCCGATTTTTTATTGCCATCAATTTCATCCAGGTATGTTCCTACAGTTTCTACATCCTTATAAACAAATAAACCATATCTAATCCAAAAACTTAGTTTCTTGATTACTTTATATCTAAGATTAAGATAAGTCCGAAAACCCTTTCCATTATACATTCCAAAAGCAAAACTGTACAAAACGTCATCCTCATAGGCATAAATTCTGCTGTTGTAGCTTGGCGTATTGAAATAGGCAAATCTCACATTTCCTGTTAGCTTGGCAAACATTGGCGAATAGTCAATATCCTGATAAACGAGGTAGCCAAGTTCCCTTTTGGCATTTCCTTTTTTATATTGCGAAACCTCTATCCGATTTTGAAATTGCCAATTATTATTCAGTTGCCAGGTTGCTTCTGCCCGGTATCCCGTTCTTTGTACACGGTCTAAAAAATTTACAGCTACATCCAAATCGGTATTTTGTTGTTTACGTTCCGTTTTAAATCGAACTAAAACTTTAAAGGTTTTACTAGGTGAATAAACAGCCTGAGTTAAGACCTCATAACCCTTTGAAGGTTCATCTACACGGTATTTTAACCAGGGAAACCTAAAATAATCGCCATAGAAGGAAAAAGCCCAATGTTTATTTGGATTAACATTTAAGCCAATATACAATCCTTTTTCATTTACCGCTTCGGTTGATTCTGATACCGCCTGATTAAAGAAACTATGATAATCTTTAGCATAATTGCGATGAGTTAAAGCTGCAGAAACTATTGGAGACAAACTCATGAGAATGCCATTAATATAGGCAAGCCCACCACCTGAACCTTTAGCCATCTCGCCATAGATGTACATGTTTTTATAGGTATAATTATAAAACAACCCCAGGTTGGTTAACGATTTGCCCGTAAAACTATAACGGTCATAAGCTGCTGTTTGTGTAACAAAACGGTTCTTATAATGCGTTTGATAAGCAATTGCACCAACTGCAAATTCATTTTTGGTATATTGAACTGTTGTACCAAATACCCTTTGTGCCAAAACACCTTTATTCTTAATCTCGGTGGGTGTTCTATGTAAACCGGTCTGATTGATGGTGGTCTGAGTTAAATTTCCTTCCGAATCTAATTTTTGACTGGCATCAAGATTGCGAAACGAAAGAAAAGGAGTGATATCTATATTCTTAAACAGGTTAATTGTTGCAGCGCCTCCTCTAAAAAAAGAAAATTCATTAGTAGAATTATAAGGTCTTAAGCCTAAATCTTTTTTGGCCACACTGGTTACATCAGGACCCTTACCAAAAGAAAAACCCGACCACAAAGTTAAACCTTGCCCGAATTGCAATGCATAATCGCCAACTACCAATCTTTTTAGCTTACCTAATTTTAATAGTGTGATGTTGCCTGAATAGAAATCAAAAGGCTTGCCCATAAATTTTTCACCGGCATCCTTGTCAAAAGTAAGAGCTGCTGATAGAATTGAACCATAATGGTAGCGGTAGCGCATCTGAAATCTTTCTGGCGAACCTAAATACCTGTTGCCAGGCAAATCTGTATAACCTTTCTGTTTCTGTAAGGTCTGCGCAAAACGCATCATCAAATCATTTCCTCCAGCATACACCATATTGTTAAAACGGAGTTGCTGGTATTCGGTGATGTTGTTCACCGTTACAAACGGCAGGATGTTACTCACGGTTTTAACATCAAAACCATCAATACTTTGTAGTTCCAGCACATCTTCAAGCTGGCCATTTTCCCTGATGTATGTAAAGAAATTACCAATCTGCAATGGTGATAGAAAAACCAGGGTCTTTAATTCTTCAACTGTAGTACGGTTCAGGTTAATTGGGTGTTTACGATATTTTTCTAATAACTCAACCAACTCAGTCATATCGTAATCATCGGGGAGGCTTTCGGCCATACTCTCCAAAATATCACGTATTTCTGTTTCCTGTGTGCCGGTTTGGGCATTTGCCATGAATCCGATCATTACAAAGCCAACAATTAATCCTTTAAACCGCATAAGCACCTCCAGCTAGAAATTTAGTTATCATTTCATAGTTAGTGGCCAATACAATTCCAGGAGGATTTGTATGCACAATTAAATGATTAACTATTGCTAAGGAATAGCTACCCAAATGGTTATGGAAAAATAAAAAACAAGAAAAAAAGAAGAGCAACAATGCACACCATATTTTCATAAGCAGGAGTTAAACTGGTTAATAAAAAATAGGGTGATTTTTTTGTATTGATAATACTAAGATAGGGAAATAATTAAAAAACTACAAAAAACGTATGTTTTAATTACTTAAGTTAATGAATAAAATAGATAATAAATGAAACAGTTCACTTAAAGTTCTTCAGCCAGATGGACCAGAAAGCTTTTCAATTTTTCTAAAGAATCAATAATTTTCTGGTTCTCTTTTACATCCGATTTATTGTTCTTCAGGTATTCTTTAGCACCTTTTAAAGTAAAGCCTTTCTCATCAACCAAATTAAAGATGATCTTCAGATTTTCTATATCTTCTGGTGTGAACAAGCGGTTGCCTTTCTTGTTTTTCTTAGGCTGCAGGATATCGAATTCTTTTTCGTAAAAACGGATCTGCGACGCGTTTACATTAAACATTTCAGTCACCTCGCCCATGGTATAATACATTTTATTAATGTCTCTTTCTTTATACGGCATAACTTGTGCTTGATTATGAGTGTTTTATATCGATTAATTAAAGTATTCAAATGTAGGTCGATTTTTCCTTAAT
The DNA here is from genome assembly GCF_042684385.1 of Pedobacter vanadiisoli. Classification (NCBI taxonomy): domain Bacteria; kingdom Pseudomonadati; phylum Bacteroidota; class Sphingobacteriia; order Sphingobacteriales; family Sphingobacteriaceae; genus Pedobacter; species Pedobacter vanadiisoli. Next base: position 250,589 of record NZ_JBHULL010000005.1, read on the forward strand.
AACGCAATAAAATTTTAATTTTGTTGCCTCCAATAATATTGAAATGACAGCAAAAGAGATTAGACAGGCATTCCTTAGTTTTTTTGAATCGAAACAGCACCATGTTGTTCCCTCAGCACCAATTGTAGTTAAGAACGACCCTACATTGATGTTTACCAATGCAGGTATGAACCAATTTAAAGATCTGTTTTTAGGAGAGGCCGCTGTAAAATATTCTCGTGTTGCAGATACGCAACGCTGCTTGCGCGTTTCCGGTAAACATAACGACCTGGAAGAAGTAGGTATTGATACTTACCACCACACCATGTTCGAAATGCTGGGCAACTGGAGCTTTGGCGATTATTTTAAAAAAGAGGCCATTGCCTGGAGCTGGGAGTTATTGACCGAAGTTTATAAAATCCCGAAAGAAAAACTTTATGTTACCTATTTCGAAGGCGATGAAAAAGAAGGCCTGGAAAAAGACCAGGAAGCTTACGATCTTTGGAAACAATATGTTGATGAAAGCCATATTTTACCCGGAAACAAAAAAGATAATTTCTGGGAAATGGGCGATACCGGACCATGCGGACCATGTTCAGAAATCCATGTAGATTGCCGTACCGACGAAGAAAAAGCTTTAGTTGACGGTGCTTCGCTGGTAAATGCAGATCATCCACAGGTGATAGAAATCTGGAATAACGTATTTATGCAGTTTAACCGTTTAAAAGATGGTTCATTGCAAAGTTTACCGGCAAAACATGTAGATACCGGGATGGGTTTTGAACGTTTGGTACGTGTTTTACAAGATAAAACATCCAATTACGATACCGATGTTTTCCAGCCGCTAATCCAGTTTATTTCTGATAAAGCAGGTATTAAATATGGGGCTGACGAGAAAACTGATATTGCCATGCGCGTAATGGCCGATCATATCCGCGCCATTTCTTTTGTTATTGCCGATGGGCAGTTGCCATCTAATAATAAAGCAGGCTATGTAATCCGCAGGATTTTACGCCGGGCTGTGCGTTATGCTTATACATTTTTAAACTTTAAAGAGCCATTTTTAAATCAGCTGGTTCCTTTATTGGCTGATCAGTTTAAGGGAGTTTTTGATGAACTGATTTCACAACAGGATTTTGTACAGAAAGTAGTTTTAGAAGAAGAAGTTTCTTTCCTGAGAACCTTGTCGACAGGGATTCAGCGTTTCGAAAAATACCAGGCTGCCAATCATGTAGTTGAAGGAGCTTTTGCCTTCGAATTATCAGATACCTTTGGTTTCCCGATCGATTTAACTGAGCTAATGGCCAGGGAAAAAGGCTGGAGTGTTGATCTGCTTGGTTACGAACAGGCGTTGAAAAAACAAAAAGACGACAGTAGGGCCGCAACAGCTATTGACACAGGCGATTGGATTGTAGTAAATGCCGAAGATCAAAGTGAATTTGTAGGATACGACGACCTGGAAATTGAAACAGAGATTTTAAAATACCGTAAAGTTAAAGCTAAGGGCAAAGAGCAATACCAGATTGTGCTGCGCCAAACGCCTTTTTATGCCGAAAGCGGTGGCCAGGTAGGTGATACCGGCCGTTTGGAAGACCATAGCCGCCAGTTCTGGGTAGATATCACTGATACCAAAAAGGAAAACGGACTAACAGTTCATTTTACCGACATTTTGCCTGATAATTTAGAAGGTAAATTCTGGGCGGTTGTAGATGAAGATAAACGTATCTTGACAGAAGATAATCACTCAGCCACGCATTTATTGCATGCAGCGCTTAAACAGGTGCTGGGCAAGCATGTTAACCAGAAAGGTTCACTGGTAAATGCCGATTACCTGCGCTTTGATTTTTCTCATTTTGCAAAGGTAACCGATGAAGAGTTGGCCCAGATTGAAGTTATTGTAAACCAAAAAATCCGTCAAAACATTAAGTTGAAAGAACAGCGTAATGTTCCTTATCAGGATGCGATTGAAAGCGGTGTAACTGCTTTATTCGGTGAAAAATATGGTGATTTCGTACGTGTGATTACTTTTGATGATCATTTTTCTAAGGAGCTTTGCGGTGGTACGCATGTAAAAGCCACCGGACAGATCGGTTCTTTTAAAATTGTTTCAGAAAGTGCAGTAGCAGCAGGTGTTCGCCGTATCGAAGCCATCACTGCCGATAAAGCTGAACAATTTTTCCTCGATCAGAGAAGAGAATTAGGGCATTTAAAGGCTTTATTAAATGGAAGCAAAGATTTATCTGCATCTGTTCAGGCTTTATTGGATGAAAATGCAAAGCTGAAAAAGGAAATCGAAAAATCGACATTGGAACGTGTAAACAATTTAAAACATGAAATTGTACACCATGTTAGGGGAATTAACGGAATCAACTTAATTGCAAAACATATCGACCTGCAAAGTGCAGAAGCAGTTAAAAACCTGGCCTTCTCCTTAAAAGATATGATCGATAACCTATTCCTTATTTTTACAACAGAAATTGACGGGAAACCTGGTATAACCGTAATGCTTTCAGATCATTTGGTTAAAAAGGGATTAAACGCCTCAAACATCGTACGCGAACTGGGCAAAGAAATCCAGGGTGGTGGGGGTGGACAGCCTTTTTATGCAACAGCAGGGGGTAAAAATCCAGCTGGGTTAAAGGCTGTTCTGGAAAAAGCCGAAAACTTTATACCTCATCATTAATATATAAAATGAGATCCCTAAAAATGCAAATTTTGGGTAACACTGAGCATAAAAAAAGAGGCCATAGGCCTCTTTTTTGTTTTGTATGTTAATGTCTGCCGTGTTTTCCGCCACCATGACCATGGCCCCTTGACATGAAATCTCCCCGTCCTTCACGATGCCAGTTTTTTTCACGGTAAGGCCTGTAATCATATCGAGGCGAATTGTATCTGATCCTGTTTCCACCACCATAAGATGAACGGTAGTAATTGTTATGACTAATGTAAGTTACCCGATGTTCATTAAAATTGCGATATGGATTATTTCCATACATTACAATTTTCCTTCCATGATGCAGATCATAACCTCTATACCTGGCCGGTAAATATCTCGACCGTATCCACCTACTTCCGCTTAAATAAACAAATCGCCTTTGCGGCACACAATAATAGGATTGTACTTCTGGGAGATAATAATAATCAACACTCTGATAGCCCGCCGGAACCCATGCAGGCTGCGTGCCAATGTTTAAATTAATACTTACCTGAGCGTTAGATTGATTAGCTGTTAAAGCCACGATACTTAAAATCGCGGAAATGATAAATAACTTTTTCATAATAATCTATTTATTTGTGTGTGCTTCAGTAATTCAAACGCTGTGCCAAAATTTCTATTGTAACAGAGATATAAAAAAAGGAGCATCTTTCGAAACTCCCTTTAACTTAATTTAATATGATAGACTAATGTTTGTCTTTGCCATTTCCATGGCCTTTGCCTTTATTCTCTTTTCCAAAGATTTTTTTAGCTTGTCCTGGAGGCATACCATGTGGGTGTCCTTTTACCTCATAATATCTACTATCGCGACTATCTCTGATGATCAATTGACCTTTATTGCCTTTATATTTTGAATACTTTACCTTGTCGTTTCTGAAATTCAAATAGGGTCTAGGCGAATTAACTACTACCTTATAACCGCTGTATAAATCATAATTGCTATATCTGCTTGGTAAAGAATTCGCAAAAACCCAATCGTTTCCGTTCAGGTATACAAACTGTCTTTTTGGAACATAATAATAGCTTTCTATATCAGGCAGATAATAATAATCAACATGATCATACCCTACAGGTCCCCATAAGGGCTGTGAGCCGATGTTCACATTTACGTTTAACTGAGCTTTTGCCGGAATGCTGAAAAATGAAACCATCATTAATGCAGCAATTAAAAATAATCTTTTCATAATCAATTTAATTTGTGTGTTCTTATTCAATACCAAATGCGTGCCAAAAATCATTAAATAAAAAAGGAACACCTTTCGAATCTTCTTATTATACATATTAGAGCATTTGTTATAGCGGCTAACCTGGTTATTATCTCTTTAGTGCCATTACCTTTATATTTATATAAAAATAAAGCTTACTTAACTAACAGGGATTTAAATATTATTTTGATTTACTCAATGTATTGAGTAATTTTACTCAATACATTGAGTAAATTGTAAATTATGTTCCAAAGATCTTATTTACAGAAGCTTACTAAAGTAATGAATGAACCAAAGAGGTTTATTCAAGTGCTTGTGGGACCTAGACAGATAGGCAAAACAACATTGATCAGTCAATTGGTCAAGGAAATTAATACGCCTTATATATTCGAATCCGCTGATACTGTTGCAGCTTCTGACAGAACATGGATAGAACTGATATGGTATAATACCAGAGAACTATTAAAAGAACCAGGGGTTGATGAATATCTTCTTGTGATTGATGAAATTCAGAAAATTGATAATTGGAGTGAAATTGTGAAACGTCTTTGGGACGAAGACATGCGGAATGGAGTAAACTTAAAAGTAATTTTATTGGGATCTTCAAGACTGCTTATCCAACAGGGCCTCACTGAGTCGCTTGCCGGTCGTTTCGAATTAACTTATATGGGGCACTGGAGCTTTACAGAAATGGAAAGTGCTTTTGGTTTTACAGCCGAAGAATATGTGTGGTTCGGAGGTTATCCTGGCTCAGCAGGTTTAATTAAAGAAGAAGAGCGCTGGAAAAATTATGTTTCAAATGCTTTGATAGAAACCAGTATTTCGAAAGATATTTTAATGCTTACGCGTGTAGATAAACCTGCTTTAATGAAACGTTTGTTCGAACTGGGTTGTTTATATTCAAGCCAGATACTGTCTTTCACTAAGATAATAGGACAACTCTCTGACGCCGGTAATACCACTACCTTGTCTCATTACCTACAACTGCTAGATACTGCAGGCTTATTGGGTGGTATCGAAAAATTCGCGGCTGATGTAATTCGTAAACGTTCGTCAAGCCCAAAATTCCAGGTACATAACAACGCATTGGTGAGCGCGCAGAGAAATGAGCTTTTTGAGGAAATAAGGAAACAACCGGCAGAATGGGGGAGAATGGTCGAATCTTCAATCGGGGCACATCTGCTAAACTCTTCTTTTGCAGAAGGGTACAAGGTATTTTATTGGCGGCATAGGAATGATGAGATAGATTTTGTTTTAGAAAAACGAGGAAAAACAATTGGCCTGGAGGTTAAAAGTACAGGCTTGATTAGTGGTACATCGGGCATGGATGCTTTTAGCAAAATGTATAAGCCCGATAAAATCCTTTTAGTCGGAGCCGGAGGATTACCTTGGCAGGAATTTCTAAAAATTTCTCCTTCGAGCCTTTTCTAACGAAAAACTAAATAATAACTATATTTGACACAATAATATTTAACCATAGTTAAACCTGTATTGAAAGGTAAACCGTGGTTAACAAAATTTACAATAATACAAAGCTTTAATGCCTTTACAAGAAACAAGCCCCCAAACTGCCTTCGAACTCGTTTCAGGATTAGAAATCCACGTTCAGTTAAATACAAACACGAAAATATTTTCAGCTGATAGTGCATCTTTTGGAGCTTTACCCAATCAAAATGTTTCAACCGTTTCGCTGGCTTTACCCGGAGCATTGCCTAAGCTGAATAAAGAAGTGGTAGAAAAAGCTGTCCGGATAGGGCTGGCCTTAAACTGCACCATCAATCAGGTGAATCATTTTGACAGAAAAAATTATTTCTACGCCGATCTGCCGAAAGGCTATCAGATTACCCAGGATAATCAACCCATCTGTGTAAATGGTTTTTTGGAAATTCAGCTTGCCGATGGTTCTAAAAAGAAGATTGGCATTAACCGGATCCATTTAGAGGAAGATGCAGGTAAAAGTATTCACGATCAGGATGACAACTATTCGCTGGTTGACTTAAACCGCGCAGGGGTACCTTTGATTGAGATTGTAACCGAGCCTGATATCAGGAGTTCGGAAGAAGCTTCAGTACTGCTAAGCGAAATCAGGAAATTGGTTAGGCATTTAAATGTAAGCGACGGCAATATGGAAGAGGGTAGTTTGCGTTGCGATGCCAATATCTCTATACGCCAGAAGAGTAGTACTGAATTTGGAACCCGCTGCGAGGTAAAAAACCTAAACTCCATGCGTAACGTACGCAGGGCTATGGATTTCGAATTTAGCCGTCAGTTGGAAGTAATCAGTAATGGCGGACAGATTATTCAGAGCACCTTAAATTTTGACGCAGATAAAGGGACTACTTCGCCAATGCGAACCAAAGAAGAAGCCAATGATTACCGTTATTTTTCAGATCCTGACCTGCAGCCTATTTATATTTCAGATGATTGGCTTGCAGAGATCAAATCTTCGATGCCACTTTTGCCAAATGAAATTTCAGCGCAAATGATTGCTGAATTCGGGATCAGTAAGGCCGATTCGGCATTATTTGCAGAAGATTTGGATCTGCTTACTTATTTTAATACGGCCAAAACCATCGTAAATAACAAAAAAAGCCTGATTAATTGGTTAATCGGGCCGATAAGGGCTGTTTTGAATGAAAAAGGGATTAGCATTGCATCATTTAAAGTAAAGCCCGCACAGTTGGCTGAGACAATCAACCTGGTCGATGATAAAAAAATTACGCAGCAGATTGCAATCCAGCAATTATTACCAGCTGTTGAATTACAGGAAGATGCAAAAGTGACTGATTTAGCGCAATCATTAAATTTACTCATCTCTGAAAACGGAGATGAATTAAGTGGTTTTATTGATGAAGTGTTAAATAAATATCCTCAACAGGTAGAAGCGTATAAGAAAGGGAAAAAAGGCGTTTTAGGTTTATTTGTTGGCGATGTAATGAAACTGGCCAAGGGTAAGGCCGATGCTAAAAAATTAAATGGATTAATACTTGAAAAACTGAAATAATGAGACTAAAACAAATGAGCCTGATCATGCTGATCGCGATTGCTTTCACGGCATGTAAACCAGAAGATAGCTTTACCATTGATGGCACTTTCAAAAACCCCGGAACGGAGAAGAAGGTACTTTTATATGGTATGCAAAACAGCAATATGGTTGCCATTGATTCGACCAATTTATCAGAAAAAGCAGAATTTAAGTTTACACGCAAAACTCCATCTGTTGATTTTTTCAGGATATCGTTGGGCAATCATGAATTTATGCTGATTGCAAAAAATGGCGATGAAATCAAATTAGAGGCTGATATAGCAGATAAATCTATGGCCTACAAAATTTCTGGTGCAAATGAGGTAGATAAACTATCTGAACTGAATGCCATCAGAAATAATTTTGCCCAACAGGTGGAAAAGCTACAGGCAGATTTTGATGCAAAAGTTGCAAAACAGCCACAAAATAGGGCGGCCGTATTAGAATCTATGAAACCACAATACGAATCGTACATCAATCAGCTAAATACACAGATCATTAAATTTGCGAAAGATAATAAAGGAACACTTGCAAGTTTTTATGCAATGAATACTTTAAGTCCACAAGAATTTGAAGCCGAACTGGTGCAGTTTGCCGATGAGGTTAAAGAAGAAATTAAAGGCAATGCCACTGTAGATACCTTTGTAAAACAGATGGCTTTATTAAAAGCTGTTCAGGTAGGTCACGTTGCACCTGCCTTCACTATTAATACTGCTGATCATAAACCGGTAAGTTTATCAGATTATAAAGGAAAATACGTGCTGATTGATTTTTGGGCTTCATGGTGCCAACCATGCCGTCAGGAAAATCCTAATGTAGTTAAAGTTTACAATAAATATAAAAGCAAAAACTTTGATATTATTGGAATTTCATTGGATACCGACAAAGCAGCATGGTTAGGTGCGATAAAGGCTGATGGCTTAACCTGGACCCACGTTTCAGAATTGAAAGATTTTAACGGAGAAACGGTAAAAAAATACCAGGTACAGGCAATCCCAACTTCTTATCTTGTTGATCCGTCAGGAAAAATTATAGCTAAAAACCTACGCGGAGATGAATTAGAAGCATTTTTAGCTAAAACGTTACGTTAAAAAAAAATCCATGTTAAACTAATTTAAGTAATTAACAATTTCTTAACTTAAGCTTAACCAATTACTGCATCACAGATGCTACTTTCGTAACAAATATTTAACTATGAACAACGCAGGTCAGAAAATATTAATTGTTGATGATGAACCAGATATTCTGGAACTTATTGAGTATAACCTAAAAAAAGAAGGTTATCAGGTTTTCACAGCTACCAATGGCCAGGAAGGAATTACTGTTGCGAAAAAGGTTCATCCGGATTTAATTATCCTGGATATTATGATGCCTAAAATGGATGGGATAGAAGCTTGCCGTTTAATGCGTGCAATTCCTGAATTTAAGAACACTTTTATGGTATTCTTAACTGCCAGGAGTGAAGAATATTCCGAAATTGCTGGTTTTAATGTTGGTGCTGATGATTATATTGCAAAACCGATCAAACCACGTGCTTTGGTTAGCCGCATTAACGCAATATTAAGAAGAAATACTGGTACTGAAGAAGTATCAGAAAACAAGCTGGAAATTGGCGATTTGGTGATCGACCGTGAAGCTTACCTGGTTTTTCAAGGCGGAAACAAAGTAGTGCTGGCTAAAAAAGAATTTGAACTGCTGTATTTATTGGCTTCGAAACCCGGAAAGGTTTATACCCGCGAGTCGATCCTAAAAAATATTTGGGAAGATTCGGTTGTGGTAACCAATAGAACCATTGACGTGCACATTCGTAAGTTAAGGGAAAAACTGGGTGAATCTTATGTTTCAACAGTAAAAGGAGTAGGCTATAAGTTCGAACTTTCTTAAATAATTTCCATCACAGATAGACACAGATTAATGCAGATATTTTTTCTGACGATTAATCTGTGTTTTTTTTATGCTGTCAATCCTGAGACAAGAAGGACCTCTTGTCTGTATTCACTTCAGCACCTCCTCTTAATAAGCCCCTGAAATAAATTCAGGGTAACGACCGCCTTAAAAAATAAAATCGTATTTTTGTGCCTCATTAATTAAAACACAGTTTGAAATTTACAAATTTTAAAGACCTTATTCTTTTTGAAGACAATGATTTTATTGTGATCAACAAACCACCATTTTTAGCATCACTTGATGAGCGTGGTGGGTCTGGTGAAACCAATGTGTTGCGTTTGGCAAAACAATACAGTGACGATGCCCAGGTTTGTCACCGCTTAGACAAAGAAACATCCGGTGCTTTAATTATTGCAAAAAATCCTGAAGGTTACCGTCATGCCTCTATGCAATTTGAAAGAAGAAAGGTAAGTAAAACCTATCATGCAGTGGTAGATGGACATGTTATTTTTGATGATTTAACTGTTGACTTACCGATTTTAAATGATGGCAATAAAAATGTAACCATTGATAGGGCCGAAGGAAAACGGGCTGAAACGATATTCAATTCTTTAAAATATTATAAACACTATACTTTGGTAGAGTGCAAACCCATTACCGGCAGAATGCACCAGATCCGTATTCACCTGGCCACGCAAAGAGCTGCTATTGTTGGCGATGAAATGTATAAAGGTAAACCGGTTTTTCTTTCTTCGATTAAAAGAGGCTATAAATTAACCAAGGGCGAAGATGAACAACCAATCATGAAACGTTTTGCTTTACATGCCCGCCATTTGGTTTTTAAGGGACTTAACGACCAGGATATTGTGATTGATGCGCCATACCCTAAAGATTTTGCAACATTAATTAAACTACTGGACAAGTTTGATGCATAAAAGGAGGCTTTAAATTGGCTTCTATCTTTGTTTTTGCTACTTTTGGGCATCGCCCTCTATTTAAAAAAACAATAGAATGTACATCAGATTTGTAAATTACCTTGATAAGATCAACCAGTACCGGAAATCTAAAATATCAAATCGTAATTTCTTAATTATCCTTGCTGTAATTGTTGGGATTTTAGCTGGACTGGCCGCCGCTGCTCTAAAAAGTTTAACCCACCATATCGAAGAATTTCTTCAGTCAGATTGGCACTGGAAATATAAATATTACCTGTACTTTATATTTCCGATGATCGGTATTTTCTTAACGGTTTTGTACATTAAATACTTTATCCGTAAAACGAAATTCGAAACAGGCTTAACCCCTTTGCTCTATGCTATTTCAAAAAAATCCAGTAAGGTAGAAGCACATAATATTTACTCTCAGATTATAACCGCAGCAATTACCGTTGGTTTTGGTGGCTCGACAGGTTTGGAAGCCCCAATTGTAACGAGCGGATCAGCAATCGGATCTAATCTTGGCCGCGTATTAGGTTTATCGTACCGTGAGGTTACCATGCTTGTGGCCTGTGGTGCAGCAGCGGGTATTGCAGGTGCCTTTAACAGTCCGGTAGCGGGGATCGTTTTCGCCATCGAAATCCTATTGCCCGAATTTACCATTCCTGCATTTATTCCGCTTCTATTATCGGCAGCAACTGCAGCAGTAGTGGCAAGATTGTTTTACACCCAGCAACTTTTCTATTTGGTTACAGAAGGGTGGAAGGTTAACGCTTTATTTTACTATGTTATACTGGCTTGTTTTATTGGCTTATTCTCTATTTATTTTACCAAAGCAAATTATGCTGTAAAAGGATTATTCTATAAAATTAAACATCCTTATACCAAAGTAATAGTAGGCGGTTTGATGCTGGGAGTTCTGGTATTTCTATTTCCAACTTTATATGGTGAAGGATATATTACCATAAAAGGGCTATTAAAAGGCGATTATCATACGGTAATCAATAATAGTATTTTTGCCGATTATAGTTCGGTTTCGGCTGTGGTTGTATTGTTTACGGTAGTTACCATCTTTATGAAATCTATTGCCACCCTTGTTACTTTAGGTGCAGGTGGCAATGGCGGTACATTTGCGCCCAGTTTAATTATGGGAGGCTTAATCGGGTTTATCTTTGCTTACATGGTAAACCTGTCGGGAATAGCACAGCTTAATATTTCCAATTTTATTGTGGCGGGTATGGCCGCTGCTTTAGGTTCCATTATGCATGCGCCCTTAACCGGTATTTTTTTAATTGCTGAAATTACAGGAGGGTATATTTTAATGGTTCCTTTGATGATCACCACTGCGATTTCTTATGCGATTAACCGCAGCTCGCAAAAACACTCCATTTACACCAAAGCACTAGCCGATAAGGGAGAATTACTATCTCATGAGGATAAGGACACAACGGTTTTAAACCAGATGAAACTGAAATACCTGATCGAGAAAAGTTATCCCCAGTTACAGATGAACGACCTTATTCCGGTTAAGATGAATGAAATTTTGCAATCGCATAAAAATATCTGTGCCGTTACCGATGAACTGGGTGATTTTAAAGGTATTATTTATATCGAAGAGCTGTTTAATGAAATGATCAGTCATCCGGATAGGGATAATTTACTGGCATCAAGCCTGGTTCAACCTGCACCGAATACCATTACAGAAAATGACGACCTGAAAATGGTACTAGAGAAAATGGAGCGGGATAATGTTTGGATTTTACCTGTACTCACCGCACAGAACCAATATTTAGGCTTTGTTTCTAAAACAGCTATCTTTAATAAATACAGGGCATTACTAATGAGGCAGAACGATTATATGAGTTAAGATTGTTTAATGTTGGAAAGTTGAAATGTTATAAAATTCAATACATTAGTCGCTAAGAATTGTTCAGGTACCAGCTGTTTTCCAAGCACCTTTAAGTTTCAAATGATCTTATTAGATCACAAAGCTGGAGGAAGAAATCTTAAATATATAATATTTAACAGATCTCTCCATTCTGCTGCACTTCAGTCGAGATGACGAAATGTATAAAAAAGGAAATGTATAAAAAAATTGGAATGTTGTCCGGAGAACCTTCAAACATTCCAACTCGATAACTTTTTAACTTGTACGAGGGCTATTCCGCTCTTTTCAAGCCAAATTTTTCAATTTTACTATATAAGTGACTTCTCTGAATATCAATCTCATCAGCAGTTTTTGATACATTCCAGTTATTTTTTTCCAGCTTGAATTTGATAAACTCACGTTCAGCATGGTCTTTATAATCCTGGAAATTGCTAAATGAATCAAAAGATGAGGTTAACGCCGAACCACCAGCAGCAGCGATCTGCGTACTGCTTGCCGCACCAATATTTGTTCCTCCACCCGGATTGGCAAAAGCACGTACGTCATTTTCGGTAATTACCTTATCGCTCAGAATGATCAATCGTTCGATCATGTTATGCAGCTCACGTACGTTACCTGTCCATGGTAAAGCCTGTAATGCAGCCATTCCCGCATCATTTATTTTCTTAACAGGCATGCCATAATCGCTGCAAATGCTTTCTAAAAAGTTCTGTGCAATTACAGGAATATCATCAATGCGTTCTGTTAAATGTGGAACATGAATATTGATTACATTTAACCGGTGGTATAAGTCCATACGGAAATTACCTTCTTCAATTTCTTTTAGCAAGTCCTTATTGGTTGCGGCTAAAACACGCACATTTACTTCAATTTCCTTTTCGCCACCTACGCGCGTAATTTTATGTTCCTGTAAGGCACGCAGCACTTTAGCCTGGGCAGATAGGCTCATGTCGCCAATCTCATCAAGGAACAAAGTTCCTCCATTGGCCAGCTCAAACTTACCAATGCGTTGTTTAACGGCAGAGGTAAATGAACCTTTTTCATGACCAAACAATTCACTTTCAATCAGTTCTGATGGAATTGCAGCACAGTTCACTTCAATTAATGAACTATCTGCACGATTCGATTTTTCATGTAACCAGCGGGCTACCAGCTCTTTACCGCTACCATTTGCTCCGGTAATCAGTACACGGGCATCAGTAGGGGCAACACGCTCAATAGTTTCCTTAATTTTAGAAATACTCTCTGATTCTCCTAAAATTTCGCGGGTTTTGCTTGCTTTACGCTTTAAAACCTTGGTTTCGGTAACTAAGGTTCCGCGATCTAAACCATTTCGAACAGTAATTAGTAAACGGTTTAAATCAGGTGGTTTTGAAATGAAATCGAAAGCTCCTTTTTTACTGGCTTCAATGGCCGTTTCAACCGTTCCATGTCCAGATATCATAATGAAAGGCAGGTCAGGCTTGATGATCTGTGCTTGTTCGAGCACCTCCATGCCGTCCATCTTATTCATCTTGATATCGCAAAGAACCAGGTCAAAATTTCCCTTTTTGATCATTTCGAGGCCATCGATACCATTATCGATATCTTCCACATCGTAATTTTCGTATTCCAGAATTTCGCGTAAGGTACTCCTTATCGCACGCTCATCGTCAATTATTAATAGTTTAGCCATTATAGATGTATCTTCTATTTGAAATGCGAATATATTATTTTTTAATTAATGTATAGTTTTTTAGACAATTTATAGGCTATAAACCATTAAACATGAGAAAGGTTTTAACGATTATAGTCAACTTTGAATTTGTTCAGGTTTGGTTTATACTTTTTTACCCGTTTTAATTCCAGATCGTAAATACTTCGCCCCAAATTTTTCATAAAAGGGAAGCAAACCGTGTCATACTCATATTTATCATCGTTAAAAATTCCATCTTCATTACTCTGAACAACAGCTGTTAAGAAATATTCAATTCCATTTTTAAAATCAACAAAATAAGAATTGTCGATAATGTAACCATAACTGTCGCCATATTTGTTAAAAATCCTGATGTTTGGATCTGGAACTATCCGTTCGCGTCCGTAGTAAAGCATTTTTGCATAGGTAGGCCAAAATTCTTTTGGATCATATTTGGGGTAATCACTTTCTGTCGGGTATTTGCTCATATAAGTGTAAATCAGCTTGTAATCTTCTGCAGTCAGTTTAAATCGTTCATTAACCGGGAAAGCTTCAGGAAAAATCAGTTTCTGCATCAGTTTCTGCTGATCGCTGATGGAAAAGGCATTTTTTCCGGCCAAACTAAAAGGTCTATCTACCAGTTTATCGGCACTGTCCAGATAGCCTTTACCCATTACTAGGTTAGTTAGCTTCAGTTCATAATCTTCAGGATCGTACTGCGCTGGCTGATCGTACACCAATTCGCTGCCATTGTAAAATTTAACAGGATTTGTATGCCTGGCTGATTCGCCAGAATCGCCAATGGCCAAGCGGTTAAGGATCCGGCTATTGTTTAATCCGTTAGCTTTTAATTTTTTGTTGATCTCTGCCCGTCCAATAAATTCAAATAAACGGTTAAAGGCATCATTATCGCTGGTAAGCAGTATCTTTTTAACATAATGTTCAATGCAAGGCAAGCCGTTTCTGGCACTGCTATCTTTTAAAACTTTTGTCTGCCCTTTATAGGCACTATCGGTAATCATGGTACTTTTAACGCTTAAACCAGTACTTTTTAATGTATTTACCTTCTCGAGGGCAAAAATTACGGCAGCAAGTTTCACGGTACTTGCAGGATAAAAATAATGTTCCGGATTTAAATGATAACTAAAGCATTAAAAGTGGGGTTATTCCTTGCATCTCGGTTTATCTGGGTATAGAGTATCTGTATTTGATTATGATCTGGGTGATTGAGCACCCCGTTAAAAAGATTGGGTTTGCTTTCCATTAATTTCTTTAAAAAAACAGTGTCGGTTTTTTGTGCCATAACAGATAAGCTGATCAACGAAAATGCAATAATTAAAATCCTCTTCATGGGTGGTAATTTGTTTCCTAATTTAAGTTTTTCTGTTAGAAAGACGGTTTTCCATCATGCATTTTACATGTTGTTTAATTTTGTTACTGGACAGCATTTTTAGTTTCCTGTGTCAATATCAGCAATGCAATTGTTCAATACCTCTGCATTATCATTCAGGAAGGTTGTAAAAACAATTCAATTAAATAATGGCAATTAGAGATATTATGGATTTATACTCCTATTTTAATCACAATTATAGCAGGCCTGTACTTAACCTTAAATGAATAATTACTATTCAATAGGATAAATAAAAAGATTAGAATAAATTTGAAGAGGTTTTAAATCAATTTTTAATATTTACAGCTTTAGGGCGTTTTGGTTAGGTTATAAATGCAGTCATTCGAAATAGATAAAAGCGACGTACTCAAGGTTAAAAATGCAATTTTAGCTGGTGATGAGACTTTAAAGGTAGTTTTAGAGGAGTACCATGCCTCAGAAATCGCGATTTTGTTCGAACGTTTGGATAAATCTGAACAGCGGCACATTATAAACCTTCTTCCGGCAGAGATCGCTTCAGAGATTATTTCTGAAATGGACGAAGAATCCCACCCGGAGGACTTACTCTTTGAGCTTCACCCCGATAAACGGACCGAAATTGTTGAAGAGCTTGATTATGATGATGCAACGGATATTATTTCTCAACTGGAAGATCACGAACAAAAAGAAATTCTGGAAGACCTTACCGAAGATCATGCCTCAGAAATCAGGAACCTTTTAACCTACGACGAAAAAACTGCCGGTGGTTTGATGAATACGGAGCTAATCTCTGTAAATATTAACCTAACCAAAAAAGATGCAATTGACGAAATTATCCGTCAAAGTGAGGAGATGGAAGAGTTTTATACCATTTATGTGGTAGATGACCAGGAAATTTTTAAGGGCATTGTTTCGTTAAAAGACATTATTAAGGCAAAACATAATGCCAAAATAACCGAACTGGTTAAAATAGATGCTGTTTATGTTCATCCCGATACTGACCAGGAAGAAGTAGCCAACCTCATTTCTCAATATAATTTAACCAGTATCCCGGTAATAGATGAACACCAGAAATTATTGGGACGGGTAACTTTCGACGACGTGATCGATGTAATCGAGGCAGAAAGCACTGAGGATATCCTTAAAATTTCAGGGGTATCAGAAGATGAGGAATTAAGTGGTAACTGGATAGAAGCAGTAAAATCACGTTTACCATGGTTGATTATTAACCTTGGCACAGCTTTTTTAGCTTCATCAGTAGTGCGTTATTTCGATCCAACCATTAAATTGATTCCTTCTTTGGCTGCCTATATGACTATTATAGCGGGTATGGGCGGAAACGCGGCCACACAGGCGCTTGCTGTAACGGTAAGGCGTATCTCACTTTACGATTTAACGGATAAACAAGCTTACAGAACAGTTTTAAAAGAGTTTACTGTAGGTTTAATCAATGGTGCTGCCAACGGATTAATTGTATTTATTTTTGCTTTCTTTTTTGATGGAAATCCAATGCTCGGCTTGGTTATCTTCCTGGCTATGACGGGCAATCTGATTATTGCAGGCATTACAGGAGCCGGCATTCCACTTATTTTAAAAAGGGTAGGTATCGATCCTGCCATTGCATCATCTATAATTATTACTACTTTTACCGACGTTTTTGGTTTCCTATTGATTTTAGGTTTGGCCAGTAAACTTTTACTATAATCAGGATCAGCTTGATTTAGGAATTCAGGATATATCTGAAAAACTAAATGGGCGGCCTGCGAATTAAACAAAGACGAATAAAATTAAATCTGATCCACATGCAAACAACTAGACACGATTGGACAAAAGAAGAAATATACGAAATTTATAACAGACCTTTTTTGGATCTGGTTTATGAAGCTGCTACTATCCACAGGGAAAATAAAGATTACAATGAAGTTCAGATTAGTTCATTGATCTCTATAAAAACAGGAGGTTGTGCCGAAGATTGTTCATATTGCCCACAGGCTGCCCGTTACCATACTGATTTAGAAGTACAGCCTTTAATGCAGGTTAGCCAGGTTGTTAGTGCTGCTGTTAAAGCTAAAGAAGGTGGTGCATCACGTTTGTGTATGGGTGCGGCCTGGCGCGAAGTACGCGATAACCGCGATTTTGATCGTGTTATTGAAATGGTGAAGGCTGTGAACGATATGGATATGGAAGTTTGCTGTACTTTAGGCATGCTTACCGAAAATCAGGCACAGCGTTTGGCTGATGCCGGCTTATATGCCTACAATCATAACATCGATACTTCTGAAGATGATTACAAACGTATTATTTCTACCAGAACCTACGATGACCGTTTAAATACCATTAAAAATGTGCGTAAAGCAAAATTAACAGTTTGCAGTGGTGGTATTATCGGTTTAGGCGAAACGGTAGAAGACCGCGTGTCGATGTTACAGACTTTATCAAACATGGCGAAACATCCTGAATCGGTTCCGGTTAATGCTTTGGTTCCGGTAAAAGGTACGCCTTTAGAAAACCAGCCACGGGTTCCGATCTGGGATATGGTGAGAATGATTGCTACTGCGCGTATTGTAATGCCAAATTCGGTGGTGCGTTTGTCAGCTGGTAGAAATGAGATGAGCACTCTGGAGCAGGCATTTTGCTTTATGGCTGGTGCAAGTTCTATTTTTGCGGGCGATAAATTATTAACTACCCCAAATCCTGCATTTACAGATGATATGGCCATGTTTGAGCTATTGGGTTTAAAAACACGCGATGCTTTCAAAAATGGTCGCCCAGAAAATACAAGAATTAAAGAAGAAGCTGTTTAATCGCGAAATATATCTGTGCTGTCAGCGGTTTCCAACTGGCAGAAATTGGAAAAAAATAGTGTCAGATAGTAATATCTGACACTAAATTAAGCTCCTGATTTATAATCTACTCTAGCGTCAGATGGCAGTATCTGACTTCATATTGTTTAACTTAACGTTACACTGCAGTTACCCTTGTTTCAATATTTCCTTTTGTTGCTTTAGAATATGGGCATGCCCGATGGGCCTTATCGGCTAAAAGCTGTGCTTCCTCACGCGAAATACCGGGAATGTGTACGTCGAGATCTGCAGAGAGAACAAAGGCATTACCATCTTTATTGAAAGAAACCAGCACTTTGACATTTGCTTCACTAATGTCAACACCTTCGCGCTCTGCCACGCTACCTAAGGCCCCTAAATAACATGGCCCCCATGCAGCAGCAAATAATTCTTCCGGATTGGTGGCACCACCTTGTCCGCCAAGCTCTTTTGGCTTTCTTAAATCGAAATCTAAAATTCCATCGCTCGATTTAACATGCCCGTCTCTTCCTCCAGTAGCTGTAACTTCAGCAGTATATAGCTTTTCCATAATTTTTTAATATCATTATTTAACAACTTTACACTGGTCTTTGTTTTAATATGATGTTTGTTCTATTAAAGAGGGGGATGCAGTGCTAAAGGCTGAAATTTTAAACTAAATCTTAATTTTTACCGATAGTTTGTAAATATCATAAGCTACCTTTTGGATAAGATCAAACTGCTCTGGAACCAAATCTTCGCCTTTATTTGCCGTTAAACCGCCATCATTTAACCTGATTAATGGCACGTTATCAATTATGTCTGTTCCCTGCTCTAAATTATCAATAGATGTATCCAACAAGTAATTGGTATTATTGGCAATCGGTTTTAAGCTATCGAAACTTTCGAAAATAAATTGATGTTCCTTATTATATAGCGAGAGCGTTGCAACATAAGAAGATAATAAATGGTTCAGTGTGGTAAACTGATGCACTTCTTTAATAAACAATTGTTTACTTTTAGGTTCAGAGAACATCCGTTGGAATAAGGAAGCCAGATTTGCGGTACTTACATAAACCTCTTTCCGGGCAAGTTTGTATTCGGTACGGTTATAGTTTTTTTCGAAATATAATTTAGTCACCTGCTCGTAGTATGCCTTATTTGCCCTTAGGATATCGAGCATGGCCTCTTTAAGTTTCTCATGTTCCCAGGTTGGAAATAGCGAGTAACTGGCCAGCAAAGCAATCCCGGAACCAATAAAGGTATCGTAAATCCTTTCTCTGGCCAAAGCGATAGATCCCATACCCAAAAAATCAAAAAGGATCAGGATATAGGGCGTCATAAAAAGTACACTTACCACATAGTTTTTCCGCTGAAAACTATAACAACCGATCATACAGACCAACAGAATGATAAACAGCGTATTTTTATCGTCTACGTACGTTACTACGCCCATACCGATAAAAGCACCAATGGTGGTGCCTATCAAACGTTGATAATTACGTTCTTTGGTTAAACTAAAACCTGGTTTAGAGATCACCAGGATAGTAAGCAGGATCCAGTAGCTATGCGAAAAATTGAGGAGCTGCGCCACCACAAAACCCAAAAGCATTACCACTGTAACCCTTAACGAATGCCTGAAAGTTGACGAACTGTAGGTCAAATTTTCGGTAAACAGTTTAAAATCGAAATTTTGCCTGGTGATAAATTTTTCGGTATCCAATTCTGCCTGGCGGATTTCTTTGCTGTTCCTTACCTTAAAATAACTGAAAATGGTTTTTACCCTGGCCAGTATATTTTCGATATTAACCTCAATGTTCTTGAGTGCAATAATACCCAGGGTATTGTATTCCTGGTTTTGATTATTTTTTTCCAGGTTATTGATTTTGATCTTCAACCGTTCAATTTCGATCAGTAAACGCTTCGAGAGAACAGGAGTTCTACCGCTTTTTAAAGCAAAGGCTATATCATCCAAAGCATACGAAATCCTTTTAATAGCCATTTCGTAGTCGGGTAAGATCCCTGCTTTATCAAACTGAACGTGCAGCTGCTGGTAGTTATAATAGGTAGACATTACCTGCTCAAACAAATCAACCATATCTACAAAAACCAGCAAGAGAAAACGTCCCTCTGGTGTCGAATCCCTTACAATTTCACGTGTCCTGAACAATAATTCACGTACAGCATCCTGTTTTTCATGAACAGAAACCTGAAGTTGCAACAGTTCAGAATAGGTTTTATCGTAGTTATTGTTCTGGTGATAAAATTTGGCTTTCTCACGCAAAAACTCTGCAACCTCTATAATAGAATCACTTAACGATTGCTGTACGAGACGAAATGGGCGTAACCGGTAAACAAAATAACTTAAACCGGTATACCAAAGGCTGCCCATAAGTACCATAAAAGCAGATAATAATACTTCTTGCCAAGGCCTGATGTCATCAATACTTAACACCATGATTAACAGTACAGCAGTACCTACAGATGCCGCCCTGACACCGTAGATATAAAACATCGAAAAAACAAAACTCGATACGGCCAGTAAGAATCCAATAAAATAATGATTTTTATTGGTCAAGCCTGTAATAATTGAAAAGATAAAAATTAAAGCAGTGGTAATCAGCATCGCATTTCTGCGGTGTACCATTGGTCCCGGAGTATCGACCACACTTACACATAAAGCACCGAGCGACAAAGTCATCCCATACTTTAACATACCGAACTGGGCAAGAATTAAAGAGGGGAGCAGTACACCAATAGTAATACGGAGACCGTCGGCAAAATAAGTACTCAATAAAAAGTCCTGTATATTTCTAATGGGTTGCCTGATCTGCATCTTACAAAAATAACATAATAGCGTTTTTTTTGTTGCGATTAAAAATAAGTTTTTTGCTTTTTTTTAATTTTTAGGCAGAAAAACGGTAAACAACTGATTAACAAAACAATAATAATTGTTTATAAGTAAATACTGATCAATTGTTAATAACCTTGACCAATACGCCTAAAAAACGATGTAGATCACTATTTTAAAAATACAAAATGTTGATAACCAATACTTTTAAGTGAATAACTTTGTTTATAAAAAGATACATTTTTGACTTGACAAATGAAGCTTTTCGTTATAAATTAGATCATATCAAATACGAAGTACTTTGAATTCTGATAAAACAATCCAAAAGAGATAAAGAACCGAAAGGGAAATTGTTTCGGAATGTTTACAGGGAAAACGATTGATTTCTGAAAGGGTTAAACCGATTAAGAATATACATTGCCACCGCAAGGTTGGAGGATAAGAAGATCGAAAAGGCCCAAACAGAGCTTATGGAAAACTACGAAGTTTACGGATGGAAAAGTTGGAAATAAATTTTCACGGATCGTAAAAGTTGCAAAACCTAACGAAAACGGAAAGATCAAAGTAGTAACGATTTGATGCTTTAAAATACGACCACGGTTGTTTTTAGAGTTAAAACGGGGAAAGAATCGAAAGAAGAAGTCCCCGTTTTTATTTTGCCCCTATGCATCGTATACTTTTAAATGCAGATGGACACAAATAAACAAGGATTAAAATCAGTTACCTGTGGTTATCCTTTTTACCTGTGGTTAAATAATAAAGATCATTCGATAAATTTTCCTTATTTTATCACTAAAATATTAAATTTACCAAATGGCCAAAAAAGGTAAATTAACTTCCAATCCGTCAAAAAAGATATTCGTTTTAGATACCTCCGTAATCCTGTATGATCATGACGCAATCAACAATTTTCACGAGCATGATGTAGCCATCCCGATCCAGGTACTCGAAGAACTCGACAATTTTAAAAGTGGAAACGATACCCGTAATTTTGAGGCGAGGAGTTTTATCCGTTTAATTGACGAAACCGCCCGGCAGAAGCTCATCAGCGACTGGACGCCACTGAAAAAAGCCAATTCGGGTAAATTTAAGGTGATACTGAATGAAAATCAGCTGGCTGTAAATGCCGAAGAAGTTTACGGGAAAGGTAAAATCGACCATAAAATTTTAAATGCTGCTTTAAGCTTAAAAGCCGAATATCCACATAAACATGTGGTACTGGTTTCAAAGGATATCTGTTTAAGGTTAAAAGCCAAAGCACTTTCGTTAAATGCCGAGGATTATGAAACCGGCAAAATTAAAAATGTGGATGAACTCTACGCCGGTAAAACCGAATTACTCGATTTTTCGCCTGAAATTATTGAAGCAGTAAAACAACAGCCCTTTTTAGCGGCCAGCGATATCGGATTGCCGGCAAAAAATGCCAACCATTTTTACATTTTAAAAAATAAACGAAAAAGTGCCAGTGTGTTTTATAATAACAGCTTAAAAACCATATCGGCAGTTTCTACCAACCCTGTTTTTAAAATCAAACCCAAAAATATTGAACAGGCTTTTGCTATACATGCGCTGCTTGATCCCAACATTAAACTGGTAAGTATACAGGGTAATGCCGGAACCGGTAAAACCTTATTGGCTTTGGCAAGCGCTTTAGAGCAACGAAAAAACTTCAGGCAGATCTATGTTACCCGACCCATTGTTTCTTTAAGCAATAAGGATATTGGTTTCCTACCGGGCGATGCCAAATCGAAAACAGATCCTTTTATGGCGCCAATCTGGGATAACCTGCGGTTTATTAAGGAACAATTTATCGGTGATGAAAAAATGTCGGATAAAATAGACGAATTAATTACCACCGAAAAAATTGCCATCGCACCTTTGGCTTTTATCCGCGGAAGAACTTTAACCAAAATTTTCTTTATTATAGACGAAGCACAAAATTTAACCCCACATGAAGTGAAAACCATTATTTCGAGGGCAGGGGAGCACACTAAAATTATCTTTACGGGTGATATCTATCAGATCGACACGCCTTATCTCGATTCAGAAAGTAATGGTTTATCATATCTAATAGAAAATGCGAAAAATCATCCGTTATATGCGCATATTACCTTGCAAAAAGGGGAGCGGAGTGAGTTGGCTAATTTGGCGAACGAGTTGTTATAAAGTTTAATCGCATTTACCTCCCGCTGATTACACGGAAAACGTGGATATAAGCATACTTTTTTAATCTGCGTTAATCTTCTTAAATCTGCGGGTAAATTGTTAAGTGCTAATCTTATTATTTTGTGTCCCGCTGATTTCGCAGAGAACGCAGATTTTGAACGCTTTTTTAATCTGCGCTGATCTTCTTAAATCTGCCGGGAAATAAAAATAAATGCGCTAGTGGTATTTCTTCAACGATCTGAAGGCGATAAACAAACCGATCAATGTTAAAACCGCACTCAATATAAACGGAGCTCCGGGAAAATAAACAGGTGCCTTGCCTTCAATAAAATAAGCAAAAATATGTGTCATAACCCAGGGTGCAAAAATAGCAGCCAGACTCTGTAGACCTGTTAAAACACCCTGCATTTCGCCCTGTGCATTTGCCGGTATCTGGTTCGAAATTAAACCCTGCATGGCAGGTCCGCCGATTCCGGCTAAACCATACGGAAGCATAAAGGCAAACATCATCCAGCCCCTTGTTGCAAAAGCAAAAGCCACAAAACCAATAATATATAGCATTAAACCAAAATATACTGCTTTCTTTTCCCCGATCTTAGGTAGAATAATCCGGATCAATCCACCTTGCACAACGCCAATAACCAAACCTACAAAGCCCAATGAATAACCCACCCATGATGCGTCCCAGTTAAATTTTTCCATGGTATAGAAAGTCCAGTTACTTTGAACCGAATGGCTGGCAAAATACAATAAGAATAAGGTAGCCATTAATCCCATTAATGCCGGATATTTACCTATACTACGCAATGAACCAATAGGATTTGCCCTTTTCCAATCAAAGGCCCTGCGTTTTTCTACCGGTAACGATTCGGGTAAAATGAAATAACCATAAAGCCAGTTAATCAATGATAATCCAGCAGCTACCATAAAAGGTACACGTGTACCAAAATGACTGAAAGCACCGCCCAGCACCGGGCCTAAAATAAATCCTACGCCAAAAGCAGCACCTACCAGACCAAAATTCTGCGCCCTCTTTTCAGGTGCTGAAATATCGGCAATATAAGCCTGGGCAGTGGTAAAGCTTGCACCGGTAATGCCGGCAATAATACGTCCAACAAACAACCAGATAATAGAAGGGGCAAAAGCCAGAAAAATGTAATCGATGCCCAGGCCGAAAAGGGAACTTAATAATACTGGCCGCCGGCCATAACGATCGCTCATGGCACCAATAATGGGCGAAAATATAAACTGCACTGAGGCATACGATAAGGTAAGCCAGCCACCATATTCAGCTGCCAGCCCAAAACCGCCACCGGTAAAACTCTGGATTAGTTTTGGTAAAACCGGAATAATGATCCCAAAACCTGTAAAATCGATCAGGAGGGTAATCATAATAAAACTCATTGCAGATTTTTTCTCGTTTGCCATTATCTTGGGGTTGAAAGGCAAAAGTATCAGAATTAAGCCACAAACTCAATTTTAGTTCTCTACAAATCTATCAGGTTTTTGAAAGCAGATGAATTTAAATCAAAAACTCATAAACTGGCCTTCAGTAAATTAAAATCTACCCGGGAATAAAAAACCTATAACAAAGGTCAAAACTTTTCCACAATGCCTTAATTCGGCATAATTTTGCTAAATTCGCAAGGTTATAGTAACACCTTTTTTAATATCGTTTTAAGCAACGAGAATAATAATTTATGGCAGAAGATTTAGAGAATCAACAGAACGACAAAATCATTCCAATTAACATAGAAGAGCAGATGAAATCGGCCTACATTGATTATTCAATGTCGGTAATCGTTTCGAGGGCTTTGCCTGATGTACGCGATGGATTAAAACCGGTACACCGCCGTGTACTCTACGGCATGTTGGGCTTAGGTGTAACCAGCGGTAAACCTTATAAAAAATCAGCCCGTATTGTGGGTGAGGTATTGGGTAAATACCATCCGCACGGCGATGCATCTGTATATTTTACCATGGTGCGTATGGCCCAGGACTGGAGTTTGCGTTACCCAATGGTAGATGGCCAGGGAAACTTTGGTCACATTGATGGCGATTCGCCAGCTGCAATGCGTTATACCGAGGCACGTTTTAGTAAACTTGCCGAAGAAATGGTTGCCGATATCAACAAAGATACTGTTGATTTTCAGTTAAACTTTGACGATACTGAGCAGGAACCAACTGTTTTGCCTTCAAAAATCCCTAACCTCCTGGTTAACGGATCAAGCGGTATTGCGGTAGGTATGGCCACCAACATGGCACCACACAATTTAACAGAAGTAATTGACGGTGTTGTTAACTATATCGACAACCGCGAAATTACAGTAGAAGAACTGATGAAGTTTGTAAAAGCTCCAGATTTTCCTACGGGCGGTATCATTTATGGCTATACCGGTGTTAAAGAAGCTTTTGAAACCGGTCGTGGCCGTATTGTAATGCGTGCAAAAGCCGAAATCGAAAGTATTAAAGACCGCGAGGTAATTATCGTAACCGAAATTCCTTACCAGGTAAATAAAGCCCAGATGATTGAACGTACTGCCGAATTGGTAGGCGAGAAAAAACTGGAAGGTATTGCCAACATTAAAGACGAATCAAACAAAGATGGTATCCGTATCGTGTACGAAATTAAACGCGATGCCAATGCCTCTATCGTATTAAATAACTTATATAAGTATACTGCGCTACAAACTTCTTTTAGTGTAAACAATATTGCATTGGTAAAAGGGCGTCCACAGATGCTTAACCTTAAAGACCTGATTGCACATTTTGTAGATCACCGTCATGATGTTATTGTTCGCCGTACCAAATATGAGCTGGCTGAAGCCGAAAAACGTGCACACATTTTAGAAGGTTATTTAATTGCTCTGGATCATTTAGATGAAGTAATTAAATTAATCCGTGCTTCGCAAACCCCTGAGGATGCACGTCTGGGTTTGATGGAAAAATTTGGTTTGAGCGATCTTCAGGCACGTGCAATCCTCGATATGACTTTACGTCGTTTAACAGGACTGGAGCGTGATAAAATCAAAGAAGAATATGCAGAATTGATGAAAACCATCGAATATTTGAAATCTGTTCTCGCAGATGAAGGTTTACGTATGAAAATCATCAAAGATGAGCTTGAGGAAGTGAAACAGAAATTCGGCGATGAACGTAAAACTACAATTGTTCATTCTGCTGAAGACATGAGTATGGAAGATTTTATCGATGATGAAGAAGTTGTCATCACCATTTCTCATGAAGGTTACGTTAAACGTACACCTGCAAGCGAATTTAAAGCACAGGGAAGGGGTGGAAAAGGATCGAAGGGCAGTACCTCTCGGAATGAAGATTTTATAGAGCACATGCTGGTGGCAACCAACCACAATTACATGCTGTTCTTTACCGAAGCCGGAAGGTGTTTTTGGTTAAGGGTATACGAAATTCCTGAAGGTTCGCGTACCAGCAAGGGAAGGGCTATCCAAAACATCATCAATATCCCGAAAGAAGAGAAAATCAAAGCCTATATCAAGGTTAAAAACCTTAAAGACCAGGAATACTTAGAGAACAATTTCATCATTATGTGTACTAAAAAAGGTACCATTAAGAAAACTTCTCTTGAGGCTTACTCACGTCCGCGTGTAAATGGTATCAACGCCATCAACATTAATGAAGGCGATATTTTACTGGAAGCTTGTTTAACCAACGGCGAAAGCGAAATTGTAATGGCTTTACGCTCAGGAAGAGCTATCCGTTTCAACGAAAAAACCGTGCGTCCGATGGGCAGAACAGCTACTGGTGTACGCGGTGTTAGGCTGGCTCACGACCAGGATGAAGTTGTTGGCATGATTGCTGTTAACAATCCTGAAGTTACTGTGCTGGTGGTATCAGAAAAAGGTTACGGAAAACGGACTGATATTGAAGATTACCGTGTAACCAACCGTGGTGGAAAAGGGGTGAAAACCATTAATGTGACCGAGAAAACGGGACAATTAGTATCTATTAAAGACGTTACTGATAGTGAAGACCTGATGATCATTAACCGTTCGGGTATTGTGATCAGGATTCCGGTATCAGCTTTAAGGGTAATGGGACGTGCAACCCAAGGTGTACGTTTGATCTCGTTAAAAGGTGATGATGAAATCGCATCAGTAACCAAAATCGACCATGAAGAGGATGAAGAAGAAACAGTTGATTTAGATAGTGTTGTGGTTGATGGTGAAGAATTAGAGGCTGATACAACTCCTGAAGCAGATGATACTGAAGAGGAAGACGACGCAGATAACGAAACCGAAGAGGAAAATTAACTAAAATTAAGATTAGAATAAAAATTATGAAAAGAGTATTTCTAAGTATATTTCTAGCAGGTGCGGTAAGTGCTGCTTTTGCTCAGAAAAGTGAAGTAACCGCCGCAAAGAACGATTGGGGATTATTCCAGCTAACTTCTTCAAGTGCATCAACACCTCTGGCAAAAAAACTGGAATCATTAGCAAAAGGACTGGCCCATACCGATAAAGCCATCGCTGATGAGAAATCTAAGGTAATGCCAGAAGCGTGGTCATACCGTGCTCTATTCGCTTCTTCTATAGCGATTTTAGATTCAACCAGTACTGCAAATGCCGATGCCAATTTGAAAATTGCTCAGGATGCGGTTGTCGAAGCTAAAAAACTGGATACCAAAGGAAATGAAAAAGACAACATCAATCTGGCTGAAACCAATATCAGCAATGCAGTTAGAAATGGTGGTATAATCGCCTACAATAAAAAAGATTATAAAACAGCTTACGAAAAATTTGTAGCAGCTACGCTAATCAACCCTCAGGATACTTCTATGTACTTAAATGCAGGTATTGCAGCAAGGAATATCGAAAATTACCCTGATATGATTACCCAGTTTAAAAAGGTGATCGCTTTTAACTCACCACAGTCTAAAGATTTATATTCAGAAATTATCAATGCTGTTTTAAGCAAAGAAAAGGATACCACTGCTGCATTAGCCTTAATTAAAGAAGCTTCGGCAAAATTTCCTGATAATACCGACTGGATCAAGACTGAAACACAGATTTATATCGATAGGGGTGATGCCGCAAAATCTGAGCAAATGTTAACAGCACTGGCAACAAAAGAGCCAAACAATGCTAACTATCAGGTTTTATTGGGTAATATCTATTTCAGTCAGGCTTTAAAATTACAGGCCGACAGAAATAAAATTGACTCTAAAAAAGTGAAAGAATTTAACGAAGTAACTGGCAAAATGAATGCTTTGTTAGATAAATCGCTTCCATTTTACAAAAAGGCTTTAGAGGTTGATCCTAAAAACCAAGGTGCATTGGAAACCCTGAAAACAATTTATGCTTTCAGGAACGATACTAAAAATTACGACGAGATCAAGAAACGTTTAGATGCTTTACCTAAGCAATAATGATCTGCCGGTACAAAAAAAGAGCCCTGAAATTTCGGGGCTCTTTTTTTTATGTTTATTTTTATGCTTTAATTACGGTTACTTCATCACATTTAATATATGCAAAACTGCCTTAAAATATCTTTAACCGCTTTAATTTTCATCTCTTCTAACGCTGTAGCTCAAAAAAGTCAGATTCTGATAGCCAGGAACGCTGTTGGTAAGCTGCAGGCCTCGATAGCCAATAAAGAGGACGAGAAAAAACAGTTATCGATTATTAATGAAGGTTTAAAATCGATAGAATCAGCAGAAAAAGACAATAAGACAAAAAACTGGACAGAAACCTGGTCGATAAAATCGTACCTCACGTCATTTGCATCATTAATTGATACCGACCCAAACAATTCCAATAAATTTTACGATAGTGCGGTAGAGGCGGTAGAAAAAGCAAAATCTTTAGACCGCTATAACGACAATGGCGGAATGATCAAGGCTTCGAGCCATAATATTCTGATCAAAAAACAGGAGAAGGGCAATGAAGCGTTTTTCAACAACGAATTTAAAGAAGCTTTTGCCGATCTGAAAGAAGTATCCGATAATTTCCCTGCTGACACTACATTAGCCTTAAATACAGCGATTTGTGCTTTAAATATCCAATCTTACGACGAGTCTTTAACCTATTTTAAACGTGCCAAAGAAAATGGAATCAGAAATCCGTCTGTTTTTCAGAAAATGGCGCAGATGTACGTGGTGAAATCGGAAAATGAAACCGCTATTAAAACGTTGGAAGATGGTCTTGTACTTAATCCGTTCAATCGCTTTCTAACTAACGATTACATTAATCTTTTACTTGATACCGAGAATTACAGTAAAGCCCAGGGACTCATTGAAAATAATTTAAAAGTAGAAAAAGGAAATAAACTATTGTATTTTCTTTACGGCTATTTACAACAGGTTGGCGGAAATAATGCTACAGCCATATTGGCTTACAACAAAGCTTTATCTACAGATCAAAATTATTTCGACGCATTGTATCAACTGAGTTTGGCGTATATCAATACTGCAAATGAAACGCTGAATAAAAATGAAGCCGATAAAGCGGCCAAATATAATGGATTAATTAACCATGCTCAATTTGCCTTGCAGCGCGCAAATGAAATTAACCCGAACGACAAAAAAACCGTACAGCTGCTCATCGATATCTACACCAAAAAGAAACTTACCGACAAAGTTCAGGAGCTTAACCGTAGGCTTCAGGAACTCTAAATTTATATTGAAATTTACCTAAATAGGGATGTAGTGCAAAATACAAATTAACATAATATTAATTATAAGACAAAATATAGTATAAGATTCTAAAGGATAAAAAATCAAAAAAATAATCATTAATTATATTTTTATGTAGCTTTAAGTATCCTTATAATTTATAAACGCTCAAGCAATTATGCAAAAACTATTGTCAAAGGTAAATTCCCTAAAAATGATGACTTGTTTTAAATTCATGTCTGTTTTTATAATTCTACTTTTTTCGTTCAAATCAAAAGCTCAAAAATCAGAACCCATTAAAGCCAACCTGGGTGAAATTGTAACACTGCATTCCGACATTTTAAACGAAGACCGAAAACTACTGATTTATGCACCTGAAAAATCAGAGAAACGGTACCAGGTAATTTATGTTCTTGATGCTGACAACCATTTTAACCAAATGGTAGAATATTCTAAATATCTTAGCTGGCAAGATGTATATGCTATTCCACCACTCATTGTGGTTGGAATTACCAATACAGACCGTAATCGTGACCTCACTCCATCGCATAGCATTCTGGATTATTTTGGAAAAGCTGACACCTCTGGCAAGTCTCCGTACAAAAACAGTGGAGGAAATGAACAGTTTTTTCAGTTCATTCAGAAAGAGCTTCAGCCCTATGTTAATTCGAATTACAAAACGCTTCCTTATAGCATTTTTGCCGGGCATTCTTTTGGAGCGCTCACCGTTATCAATTGCCTGATTAATCACCCGGATTTGTTTAATGCGTATATTGCAGCAAGTCCTTCTTTTTGGTGGGATCAGAAATTCCTGCTCAAGGTTGCTGATAAAAAACTGAAAACTACCACAGTTTTACCAAAAACACTTTTTTTTAGTGATGGCAATGAGGGTGCTTCATCTGACCCTCAGTTCCATACCGACGTGCTAAAGTTTGATTCTTTGCTCAAAAAACAGAATATCAAAGGATTAGATTTTAAATACACGGGTTATCCTAACGAAAGTCATATGGCTGTTCCCATAATATCCTATTATGATGGGCTCCGGTTCGTTTATCGCCAATGGGAACTCCCACCAATAAACGACGAAAAAATAAATTCTGGGATTATTATGAACCATTATAAAGCATTATCCCAAAAGTTTGGATACCCGATTGTACCGGATGAATCGTATTTTAACGGTTGGGCGCAATGGCTCATAAAATATCCGGCAACTTTAAAAAATGGCATTGATTTGCTGGAAATGAATACCGTTAACTATCCCTCTTCTTCGAGAGCATTTATGGCGCTGGGCGCAGCATATACCAAAAATGGGGAAAAACAAAAGGCAATTGCAGCATATAAAAAAGCCGGCAAACTGGATCCTGCCTCAGATGAAATTAAATTGCGCTTAAAAGAACTTCAGAACTAGTATATTATAGCCGCAATAAAACAATTTGCAGCCCTAACCTGTACTAAAACCATGTACGATCATTATAGCTTCGAAGAGGCTACTGCTTATCAGATCCAGCTTGCCAGGCAATTAAAATTTCAGCCGGTCCGAAAAATCGAAACGATTGCGGGTGCAGACATCTCATTTAATAAAAATAGTTCAACGATGTATGCCGGAATCGTGATATTAAGTTATCCTGATATGGTCCTGAAATCTTTTGCACTCGAAACTTACGAAACTAATTTTCCTTATAAACCAGGTTTTTTGGGATTTAAAGAAGTGCCGGCCTTATTAAAAGTTTGGGAATTGATAACCATGAAACCAGATGTGGTAGTATTGGATGGCAACGGGATTTTGCATCCGCGCCGCATGGGGGTTGCTTCGCATTTCGGAATCCTGGCCAACCAGGCTACCATAGGATGCGCCAAAAGCCTTTTATACGGAGAAAACCATGTTCCTGAAAACAGGAAATTAAGCAGCACAGAGATCAACAGCCATGGCGAAACCCTGGGCTTTGCTTTGCGTACAAAAATCAATTCTGCTCCTGTTTTTGTATCGGCTGGTTATCTAATTACCGCTGATCAAAGTCTGAATATCATAAAAAAATGTACAGGAAATTACCGTATACCCGAACCCACACGTATGGCACACAATGTTGTAAACGATTTTAGAATCGGAAAACTGAAAGCCGGTTTCCATGAAGTACAAGCGCCACTCACGTTATTTTAATAAAGAACTCGCCAGTCACTATTTCACGCAAAAATCTTTACACCCAATTTATGCCTTTTTTAAGCAATTGCAGTGTTTTATACTCTTCTGAACCTTCTTTTGGTTGAACATTGTACCCCCAGTTGGCCTGAGGAGGCAAGCTCATTAAAATAGATTCGATCCGGCCATTGGTTTCCAATCCGAATTTTGTTCCTGAATCGTAAACCAGGTTAAATTCTACATAGCGGCTACGGCGCTGATATTGCCATTCTTTATGTTTTTCCGTAAATTCTTTATCCCGGTTACGGTCAATTAGTTCGGTATAAACCGGTAAAAATGTTTCGCCGATATTGATAGAGAAATCCAAAATCTCCTGCCACGATAAACCGGTGTTTTGAGGTTTTAAGCGGTCATAAAAAATACCACCGATTCCGCGGGTTTCTTCACGGTGTTTAATAAAGAAATAATCGTCAGCGTGGGTTTTAAATTTTGGATAAAAATCAGCTTTGAACTCGTCGCAGGCCTGTTTTAACTTATGGTGAAAAAAGCGGGCATCATTTTCAAACACATAATGCGGGGTTAAATCGATGCCGCCACCAAACCAACGGGTTTCCTCGTTTAGTTCAAAATACCTGATGTTCATGTGGATAATCGGCACCAGAGGATGGTTTGGATGGATTACGATAGAAACTCCCGTTGCAAAAAAATCATCTTCGGTTACATTAAAAGCTTTTTTTACCGCTTCAGGCAATTTGCCATGTACGGCAGAAAAATTTACACCGCCCTTTTCGATGATGGCACCGTTCTGCATAATCCGCGTGCGGCCGCCTCCCCCACCGTTTCTTTCCCAAAGTTCCTCTTCAAATTTCCCCTTGCCATCGGCAATTTCCAATCCGCGACAGATTTCATCCTGAATCTGTTTATACCGCTCTGCTACTTCTTCTTTAAACATGATGGCTTTTTCTATTTCCATACAAATTTAAGGCTATTCGAACAGCAAAGCTGATTTATATTGATATAGTACATTTTATTGACATTGCTGTTAGTCCGAAGTTCAGAGTCAGAAGTCCGGAGCCTAATCAAACGCTATTTTTCTAAATAATTAAGATCTTTATTAAAGCTTTCTTTTAGCGAAGCAACCGAAATCATGGCGATTACAGTTACAATTCCCATTACAATAAATCCGGCCGATACTATATCATAACGGTGAACAAAGAATTCAAAAACGAAAGTAATCGGAATCAAGGCACCGCGTACAAAATTTGGAGCAGTAGTGGTTACCGTCGAACGGATATTGGTACCGAATTGTTCCGCTGCAATGGTTACGAATGTAGCCCAATAACCCACTGCAAAGCCCATAAATAAACAAATCAGGATAAAACTGCTTTCAGTTAAGCCCGTGCTCGTGAGGTAAACAATTACGGTTATGGCCGAAAGGCTTTGAAAAATGAGTACCGTTTTCTTGCGTGATTTTAATACCTGTGCTAAAAAACCACAAACCACATCGCCAACGGCTATACCAAAGTAGGTATACATAATGCCGGTGCCGGCATTAAGCAGTTCTTTTGCACCAAGTGCTTTTCCGATCTCTGGCGATTGGGTAACCAAAATCCCTACAATAAACCACAGCGGAAGCCCTAAACAGATGCAGGCCAGGTATTTTAAGAACCGCTTGCGGTTAGAAAAAAGCATAAAGAAATTGCCTTTCGAAACCTCCGAACTTTGTTCGGCATGTTTAAACATCCCCGATTCGAATGTACCCACCCGTAAAAGTAACAACAACAGACCCATTCCCCCACCTACAAAATAAGCGGTTTCCCACCTAAAATGTTTTCCGATGGTAGCAGCTGCAGCTGCACCCAATAACCCTATTCCGGCCACAACCATAGTTCCATAACCGCGTTTTTCTTTGTCCATGGTTTCAGTAACCAAAGTAATACCGGCTCCAAGTTCTCCAGCCAGGCCAATGCCGGCTATAAACCTGATAATGGCATAGGTATGCACATCAGCTGCAAAACCGTTGGCTATATTGGCTAAAGAGTACATTAAGATTGAACCAAACAATACTTTAATACGGCCAAATTTATCGCCGATAATACCCCAAAGCAATCCGCCAAGCAATAAACCGAACATCTGCATATTAATTACATACTCCCCTTCAGTACGCATGTGCTCGGCAGAAACACCAATGTCGGTAAAGCTTTTCAGACGAACTACAGAGAATAAAACAAGGTCGTAAATATCAACGAAATAGCCTAGGGCGGCAACAATAACTAAGAAAATTACATTACGGTTGTTGGTTTTTGCTTGATGATCCATTTAAATATCTGGTTTAATCGCTGAAAGTACACAATAACACAAATATTTAAAATAGATTTTTAAAAATAAAAGCCACCCCGTGTCAGAGTGGCTTTTAAAATCCTACATTGGATTCTTCTTTGTAGTGTCAGGTGGCGTTTTTGTTGTATCTGGCACTTTTTTAGCTGTCGTGTCCATTGGAGCCGTAGTGGTCGAATCCGTCTTGGTACTGTCTGAGGAACCAGCCATATTTTTTGACGAATTGCATGCTGATGTGGCTATCATAAGAGAACCCGCAAAAGCAAGACTTAAGATTATTTTTTTCATAGTTTTTATTGTTATCTATCAACCTAACAACCTTTTAATCATTTGGTTTTGTTTTTTTCTTCAAAAAACAGAATTTTTAAATATATAACACTGATTGTTAATAGATTACAATACAAAATAAATGCTATTGATATAGATTTTTAAATTATTCAGCGGATTTGAAGGTTTATTTTGGGCACATCCCACCACATTATCCATCAATACAACCAGGTACTAAACAGAAAGTTAAATTGTAAGCATATTCCATCAAGCTATTCATAAGTCGATAAGACTAACCTGAATACCAAATGAGGTAAATTACCGAAATATTACTGAAACAACATGGCCAAAACTTTAAAAGATGATAAAACTTTCTGATATTAGTGAATATGATTATTTCTCAAAACACCCTGAAATGGGTAATGCGCTTTTACCCGCCTTTATTTTTCCAGCGCATTTGGGTTCAGAAATTTGAAAATGAATTTAGAAGCTGTACGGTTAAATTAAGCAAGAGTTTCCTGAATAAAAATTATAATGGCTCTATTTTTGGAGGAACCATCTATGCTGCAACCGATCCTTTTTATGCCTTGTTGTTTGATCAATTGATGCAGAGACGTGGGTTCAAGGTACGTGTTTGGCTTAAAAGTGCATCTATACAATACTTAAAACCCGGTCGTTCTACCTTATATTTTACCATAACCGTAACAGATGAAATGTTGACCGAGGCCGAGCATGCTTTAAAAACCGTTGGAAAATTTATAAAAGCTTACCCAATGGAAATTACCAATAAAAGTGGAGAATTGTGTGCTACTGTGATGAATGAAGTCTATATCCGAAACCTGCACCAAGGCGAAATGCCAAGGGTTGCCTATTAATTTTTAGATTATGCCGAGTATTAAGAGTTTAATTTTGCAGGGCGAAGGTGTAATGCTCGATTTTAAGAAAACCATTACCAGTACCGAAAAAATTGCCAAGAGCCTGGTTGCATTTGCCAATAATAAAGGAGGTAAGTTATTGATAGGTGTAGCCGATAATGGCTCGATTAAGGGCGTAAAATCGGAAGAAGAAGAAAAATATATGATTTTAACTTCCGCGCACCAGTTTTGTAAACCTGCTATTGAGCCGCATTTTGAAGAAATTTATGTAGATGATAAACTGGTTTTAGTGGTCAATATCCCTGAAAGCGATACCAAACCGCACTATGCACTTGACGATCAGAAAAAATGGTGGGCGTATATCCGCATTGATGACAAAAGTGTACTGGCCAGCCGTATCATTATTGACGTGTTAAAACAGGAACACAAAAACAACGGCATACTGATCTCCTATTCTGAAAACGAAAAAAAATTGCTCGAGTACCTCGAACAAAACGAAAAAATAACACTGAAAGAATTTAGCAAGCTGTTGCGAAGTTCGTACCGAAAAGCCCAAAAAATATTGGTCAATCTAATTTTAACCAATGTAATTAAATCGCATACCAGCCAGAAAGAAGAGTACTTCACAGCTGTGAGGTAGTTTTTCTTGCAAACTTCTTACCAGAACCCGTCGCCTAGAACTTATTTCAGAATCTCAATAAACCGATTTCTTGCATGACTGATGCTGAAATAAATTCGGCATGACGACTTTACTCGAGATCGTCACCTGAACTTGTTTCAGGGTCTAAACTAACCGATTTTTGCATGATAGATGCCGAATTAAATTCAGCATAACGGTTATCTTTAAAAACCTTACATTAACTTTTCTACATCCCTATTTTTTGAGGTTTAAAAATGCGACCTTTGCAAACCTATGTTTTCTAAAATTTACACCAAATATAAGCCCTATTATAAAGAAAACCTTCATTTGGCATTGCCGATTGTAGGCTCACAGGTAGGCCATACGCTGGTGCAAATGGCTGATAGTATTATTGTTGGTCATTTTACCGATACCATTCAATTAGCGGCAGTATCTTTGGTTAACAGCATATTTATACTCATTTTAGTAATTGGCCTGGGTATTTCCTATGGTTTAACACCATTGATTGCCCAGGAAAACGGCCGGCAGAATTACGATGAATGCGGCAAGCTATTATCCAATAGCCTCATGATCAACATCTGTGTTGGGATTTTTTTGTACATATTGGTGCAGTTGGGGATATTTTTTGTAATCGATCACCTTGAACAAACACCAGAAGTTGTGCATTATGCCAAACCCTACCTCAATCTATTATCGGTTTCCATCATTCCCTTGTTGATTTTTCAGACTTTTAAGCAGTTTGCAGAAGGTTTGGGTTTTACCAAACAGGCCATGTTTGTTTCCATCTGGGGCAATGCACTCAACATTATACTGGGAATTATTTTTGTTAAGGGCATGTTTGGCATCAAACCGATGGGTGTTAGCGGTGTAGGCTTAAGTACTTTGATCGATAGGCTGCTGATGGCAACCGTCATGTCGGTTTATGTATTACGCTCACAACATTTTAAAAAATACCTGACCAGTTTTAGAGCTACTTTTTACGATAGGTTAAGGGCTATTAAAATTGCAAAGATCGGAATGCCTGTGGCGATGCAGTATTCATTTGAAATCAGTGCTTTTAGTGGTGCTGCCGTGCTGATTGGCACCATTGGCGCAGCAGAACAGGCTGCACACCAGATTGCAATCAGCCTGGCGGCAATGACCTATATGATTGCCAGTGGTGTAGCTTCAGCAGCAACCATTAAAACCGGAAATAACTTTGGAAAACGTAATTTTGATGACCTGCGCAAATCAGCAATAGCCAGTTACCATGTTATTTTGCTGTTTATGTCGTGCACAGCTGTCATTTTTGTACTGGCGAATAACATCATGCCATTTATCTATACAGAAGATGTAATTGTTATCCCAATTGCAGCGCAATTATTGATCATAGCCGGGTTTTTTCAATTATTTGATGGGACCCAAGTGGTGGGACTAGGCGTTTTACGTGGTATGGGAGATGTAAACATCCCGACCATTATTACCTTTTTAGCTTATTGGGTAGTAGGTATTCCTATCGGATATTTACTGGGATTTCATTTCGGCCTGGGTGTAAATGGAATCTGGTACGGGTTAACCCTGGGTTTACTGACTGCTTCTATCCTATTGTTTTTAAGGTTTCAGAATAAGACCAGGAGTTTAAAAGAGGGATAGTTCCCCTAACACGAACCGTCATTTCGACCGAAGTGGAGAAATCTATAATACATAATTTCTTAGAGACAGATTTCTCCATTTCGCTACGCTTCAGTCGAAATGACGCGAGCTGCATAATAAAATGAGAAGTTTGTCCTAACACGAATCGTCATTTCGACAGCAGTGGAGAAATCTATAATGCATAATTTCTCACTCATGGCAACTGTATTACTTCCCTCCAACATTCACCACTACACCAATGGTAAAGATAGAATTGCCGGCAGACATATATTTACGGCTCTTTAAGCCAATATTGCTGCTCGTAGTATATTGGAGCTGAAAAGTTTTACTCAAAGCCATACGCGTAAAGAAAACGGGCTCAAAGAAAATATTATCTTCTTTAGGCTGAACTACTCCATTTAAAAAGAACCGATCCATTTTTACGTGGCTGATCCTTAATGCCGTGCCATAATTAATCGGAAAATCCTTTCCAAATAAATGAAGGTTGTTCTTTTTTTTAGAGCTATAATTAACCTGCAAAAAAGCTTTGCGGTAATCTACCTCCTGCAATTCACTGCTAACCAATACATCATTCTTAAAATCACGGAAAGTAATATCGCTCCAGCCTTTTCCTACACCACCATAAATTTCGATGATCCGGTTATTATCAGGGCCAAAAGTATCAAAATAACCGCCACCAATCTCAATCAGTTTATGTCCAAAATCTTTGGTTTTCCGTTCACTGTTCATCCTCGAACCACTAAAGAGTAGTCCAATATGATCTGAAACAGCATAAGCGCCATTAATACTCGCATTGCCTTTTAGTGAGATGTGCGCGCCTCCGCTAAATTCGCCTTGTTTACTCAACATTGGCGTATTGGGAACGTTTGGCATATAAACAGAAGAACAACTGGCAGCGAAAAGTGCTAAAACTGGGAGTGTGAATCGTAGGTATTTAATCATAGATGCTATATAAACAGATTTTAAAGGCAAAAATTGTGTCAATGCTCCATTTTCATGAAATCCATTACCCTTATAAATTCATCGTGCAAACGGGCCTTTAAATGTATTTTTTCTTTGGTTGCAGGGTGAATAAATTCCAGTTCGGAAGCATGAAGTAGCATTGTTGTCATATTCCATTGCTCCTTGAAAAATTTATTCTGTTTGTTACAACCGTGTGTCCGATCTCCAATAATGGGATGAAGGATATGGCTGAAATGCCTTCTCAACTGATGCATCCTCCCGGTTTTAGGTGTGGCCTCAACAAGCGAATATCTCGAGGTTGGATGCTTGCCGAATGCAACATCAACCTCTGCCCTTTGCAACGTTCTGAAAGCGGTAAAAGCATCCTGCATGGTTCCGTTTTCTTTGGCCAGGGGATAATCGATATCCATGGTATCAGGTGTAAAACCCCGTAATATGGCCAAATATTTTTTACCAGCTTCTGCATTCATAAATTGCTGATGCATAGCCACTTCAGACGGCTTATCAAAAGCAAATAATAAGATACCGCTGGTTTTTCGGTCTAAGCGGTGTACCGGACTAACGTGCTTGCCTATCTGGTCTCTCAATAGCTGCAGGGCAAATTCTGTAGCATCCCTGGCTATTGAAGATTGATGTACCAAAAGGCCATGGGGTTTGTTAATTGCAATTAAATGCTCATCCTGGTAAATAATCTCCAACATATTGCCGCGAAGATAAGGATATTATATTTTTTGGGAGCTCCCTATGTAAATAAATCAAAAGCGAGGCGGAAAGTATTACAATGGGCATCCACAATATCCTTGATATGAACCGAATAACCTCCTCCCATACTGACCTGTAAAGGCAGATTTTTATCCTTACAGGTCTGCAAAACCATCCTATCGCGCTCTTTACAGGCGGCTTTACTCAAAGCCAGTTTACCCAGTTTATCAGTTGAAAGCACATCTACACCTGAAAGGTAAAATACAAAATCAGGCCGGGCGCTTTCGAATGCTTTTTTAAGGTTGGTATTTAAGATTGATAAATAAGCCTCGTCCCGCAGGCCATCATCCAGTGGTACATCCAGGTCGGAAATTTCTTTCCGGAAAGGGAAATTTTTATCACCATGCATCGAAAAAGTAAATACACGCGGCTCATGCCTGAAGATTTCTGCAGTACCATTCCCCTGGTGCACATCTAAATCAATAATTAAGATATGGTTAGCTAAATTATTATTTAATAAATAGTTAGCCGATATTGCCTGATCATTCAGCAAGCAAAATCCTTCACCCCAATTACTGCCTGCATGATGCGTCCCACCGGCCACATTAAAGGCAATCCCATGCTCCAGAGCAAAACAAGCACCATCAATCGTACCCTTCGCAATCCTCAATTCCCGTTCTACCAGCTGCGCATCCAGAGGAAAGCCTATACGACGTTGATCCTTGGCAGACAGGGTCAGATCCCTTAATTGTTCCCAGTAGGCTTTTTGATGCGTCAGCAATACAACGTTTTCACTAAGGAGATCAGCATTGAATAAATTATGGTGTCCAATGGTCCCCTCATACAAAAGCTGTTCGGGTATCAGCTCATATTTTAACATAGGAAAGCGATGCCCTTCCGGTAAAGGGTGTACGTAAGTGGGGTGCCAGGCAATTTTGATCATTTAACCTAAAATCTCCCCCACATGTTTTTCGATATTGTTACAGATCTGATCTACCGGCAAATCATTGGCATCATAACCGAACGGATTCTCTATTTCTTCAGCTATAAGCTCCAAACTCGCTAATACATAGAGAATAAAGGGTACTATAGGAACCACAAAATACCCCAAACTAAACACCCAGCCAAATGGCAAAGTAACCACATAAATAAAGATAAACTTTTTAATAAAAGCACTGTAGGAGAATGGAATCGGTGTATTTTTAATCCTTTCGCAGGCGCCGCAGATATCGGTAAACTGATTAAAATCGCCTGACAACACAATAAATTGTTCCTGGGAAATCGCTCCCTTCTCCAGCAAACCGTAAAGCCTGTTGATTAAACTGCCCGCAATCTGATTTGGAATGTGCTTACCTTCTTCTACTTCGATCAAAAAACTGTTTTTGCCGAAATACAATTTTTCTCGTAGATGCTCCTTTAAGCTAAAAGCATATTTGGGTATGCCGTACTCAAAAAAGCGGACATCCTCCTCTGCAAGTTTAAGCGCTTTGATTTTCATGGCAAGATTCCGGCTCACGTTGGTTAATGATCCAAGCAGCTTTCGCCCTTCCCACCACCTATCGTAAGCCGTATTTGTCCTGAACACCAACAAAAGGGACAGAACAAAACCCAGTAAACTGTGCATCATACCTACGTTGGTCACATAACTGCTTTTGGAGAGCTGAAAGAAATTCAGTTCAGCAAAAGCTACCACACCCGAAAAGAAAGCCACAGCAAGCATTAAAGGCCACAATTTTCTAAAAGTATCGCTTTTATGGATATGAAAAATGAAAGCACTCCAGTTTTTAGGATTGTAGTTGATCATTTTTTATTCTTTTTTATGTTAAAACATCTTTACTTACTTGTAATAACACTTGTCCGGCCATGTAAACATCTTCGTAAGAATTATAGAGTGGCACCGGACTTAAACGGATTACATCAGGTTCGCGCCAATCGCCGAGTACATGATTGGCCATTAAACCATCAAAAATCTGCTTGCCGTTACGCTGGGCAATAATAGACAATTGCGCACCCCGATCTTTAGGATTGTTTGGTGTGATGATTTTGTATTGCTCAAAATCTAAGTTTATATTCACTTCATTTATAACAAATTCAAGATATTGAGTTAAAGTAATACTTTTACTTCTTAAAGACTCAATGAACCCTGCCCGTTCAAAAATCTGAAGGGATGCATGATAAAGAGCCATCGGCATGACCTGGGTGCAACTCACCTGCCAGCCATCTGCTCCAGCTTCAGGAACAAAGCCTTTTTCCATTTTAAAGCGGTTGCTTTCCTGGTAACCCCACCAGCCTGCAAAACGATTTAAACCGGTATTGTTAAAATGTTTCTCATGAACAAATATTCCGCTAATACCCCCCGGACCAGAATTCTGATACTTGTAAGAACACCAGCAGGCAAAATCGACACCCCAATCATGTAGTTTTACCGGAACATTCCCGGCTGCGTGCGCCAAATCCCAACCCACAACAGCTCCAATTTCATGGCCGGCTTTGGTAATAGCCTCCATATCGTACCATTGCCCTGTGTAGTAGTTGATTCCACCAAACAATACTAAGGCAATTTCACCCGCATTATCTTTGATCTGAGCTACGATATCATCTGTCCGAAGTATCTCTTCACCCTCACGCGGAAAAACCTCTATAATCGCTTCTTTTGGATCAAAACCATGAAACCGTACCTGGCTTTCTATCGCATACTGATCGGATGGGAAGGCACCACCTTCCATAATGATCTTAAAGCGCTTACCTTTGGGCTGGTAAAAACTGACCATTAACAGATGCAGGTTAACAGTAAGGGTATTCATAGGACAAACTTCAGCAGGTAAAGCACCTACAATCGGCGCCATTAGCTTTTTCAGCTCTTTATGGTAGAACATCCATGGCTCATTCCCGTCAAACCAGCCTTCAACAGCATAATTGGCCCAGTTGTTCAACTGGCGCTCCAATACCTGATGTGCAACTTTAGGCTGAAGACCTAAAGAATTACCACACAGGTAAATAAAATCTTTTCCATTATGGTTTGGAAATAAAAAATCTGACCTAAAATGACGGAGCTGATCAGCCTCGTCCTGTGCCTGAGCAAATGAAAGGGTATTTTCGAAATTCATTGCGCCAATATTACAAAAAAAGCAGGTATTGTTTCCAATCCTGCTTTCCAATTTCTTGTATTTTATTAAAACTTCACTGTATTACAACATAAACCAACTTTCCTGTCTTTCATGCCCCATGCAACTTTAATACTTGCTTTATTTACACTTTATTTGGCTTACTCACGTACTTATTGCCCTTTACAAAAAATCGCCAGGGCAACAGTGCATGCTCTTTGGCATAAGCAATACCCACACGTGGCGTAGCAGCAATATCTTCTTCTTCATATCTAATACCCTGATCTTCAATCCAGATTTCATCCCCCAGGAGGCTTTTTGTATTGAAGCCCCTATCAATCCCCAGTGCTTTTGCAGCAGATCCAGGTCCAGCTGAAATAGCTCCCTTTGTGTGAGACATCCCCCTCCGTTTTTCGATAATTTCTGTACCAACCAACGGCTCTACCCCCCTGATCAAAACTGCGTGCGGATCATTTTCTATAGAAGTAACCACATTGAAAAGATGATGCATACCATAACAAAGGTACACATAAGCAATGCCACCGGCCCCATACATGGTTTCGGTTCGGCTGGTACGCCGACCGCCATATGCATGAGAGGCTTTATCTTTTATTCCAAAATAGGCTTCTGTTTCAACTATAACACCGGCAGTAACCTCATCGCCAATTTTGGTATACAACACTTTGCCCAGCAGGTCTTTCGCAAGCCCTACAACATCTTCATTCAGGTAATACCCTGGTTTTAATTTCACTTATTTATCTGAATTATCTATTTAATAAAACAGATATAACATGCTCTAAATAAAGCTTATCTGTTTCATCAAATTTATTTAACACCTCGCTATCCACATCAAGCACACCGATAACCTCACCGTTAACAACCAAAGGCAAAACGATCTCAGATTTTGAAGCTGATGCACAGGCGATGTGCCCGGGAAATTCGTCAACATCGGGAACAATAATAGTTTGAGCCTGAGCCCAGGAAGCACCACAAACACCTTTTCCTTTTCTAATCCTCGTGCAGGCTACTGGTCCCTGAAACGGACCAAGAACAAGTTCATCATGCTTAACTAAGTAAAAGCCTACCCAAAACCAGCCAAACTGCTCTTTAAGCGCAGCAGCAACATTTGCAAGGTTGGCTATAAAATCTGTTTCTCCCTGCAATAAAGCCTCAATCTGAGGAATAATCGATTGGTATTGTTCTTCTTTCGAAGTATCCCTGGTAATAACTAAATCTTCTGCCATTTTATTTTTTGTGTAACCCAAAGTTAATCATGATTTGCGAGATGTATGGAAACTTTGATTTTAATGACGAAAATTTGAATGATAAGCTATCTTTAAATTCCTTAGTTTTGGCAGGTCAACCACTTGTTATGATCGTAGCATTAACCATCACCAAATTCCGGAGTTTTACCATCCCCTTTGCCTTTATCGGCATGGCAGTCCTCAGGCTCCCATTATGGTTAAACAAAAGGTGCAGGTTTTGGAAATTGATGGGCAGTGGCAAAGATGCACAGGTAGACCTCCCTGCCGATTACCGGCACTGGGCCATATTAACTACCTGGGATAACCGGGAGACTTATGACGACTTCAACTTCAGATCGTTCGTAATGAAATGGTTCAATTTCTTTGGCAGCGAAAGCTTTACTATCTTACTTAATCCTTTATCAAGCCACGGATTATGGTCAGGAAAACAACCATTTAAGACGCAAATATCTGACATAAATCACACAGAAAAAATTGCTGTGATTACCAGGGCAGCTATCAGGTTCAATAAGTTGAAGGAATTCAGGAGCAATGTAAAAAGAGCAGCGGAGGCCATGAGGAATGCCACTGGTTTTATCCTTTCAGCAGGGATTGGCGAAAATCCGTTTTTTGATCAGGCTACTTTTTCAATATGGGAGAACATGGAAAGCATGAAGGCTTATGCCTACCAATCATTTGATCATTCAGATGTGATCAAGCTAACGCGGGCGCGCAAGTGGTATAAAGAAGAGCTGTTTGCCCGTTTCGCAATTATCGATAGCTGGGGCTCACTAAATGGCGTTGAAATCAATACAAATAATTAAAACTTAAAATCAGCATGAGAGTAGTAGCGGAACTTCCACACCCGGAATGTAAGATTACCATTTTTTCAATGAACCAGAAATTCATTATCAAGTTTGAACAGGGTACTTTTGAACAAAGTTATAAACTGGCCGAACTCGACCTGAGCGGGGGCGGCGTAAATGACGTGTTCGAAATTTTAGATGAAGAATTTATCCAAACTGTTACCGAAAGGTTTAAGAGTATGCGTACTGACTTTACTGCAGCATATAACAGGCATCAATACTAGAAACTTAACACACAAATACCTGATTACCAAATAATTAGTACATTATTCAAAATTATATTCTGAATTTTTCAGTGTTTTAGAGCTGAAAAATATGCAATATCTATATTATCACTGAAGATGATAAAATATAAATTATTGATATACTGATTATTAAATCATTAAACAAAATATAATTCTGAGACTTGATTTTGCCAAATAAATGAGAAGTTTGTTAGTTTATAGGCTTATTTGCTATTGATTCATTTGCTAGCGCATACAGATAACAAAGCTTAATAACTCTTCATTGCGAACAAGGCGCAGGAAGTACGGGTAACATAAAGCAACCTTTACGAGAGTAGATAAAGGTTAAATTATAGAAACTTGAATGAGTAGATTTCTCCACTACGTTGCACTCCGGTCGAAATGACGAAAACTCATGGTAAAAACGAAAAGCTCGTTATGTGTAAACCTCTGGCTAAAG
Source organism: Pedobacter vanadiisoli (assembly GCF_042684385.1). Taxonomy (NCBI): domain Bacteria; kingdom Pseudomonadati; phylum Bacteroidota; class Sphingobacteriia; order Sphingobacteriales; family Sphingobacteriaceae; genus Pedobacter; species Pedobacter vanadiisoli. The sequence goes on from NZ_JBHULL010000005.1 coordinate 295,186, forward strand.
ATCGTCCATTGGTTCATTTTGTTGGTGAGGCGCGGATAACGGGGGCTTAAAATCCTAGTCGTCGCAAACTGCAGGCACTATAATGTAGACAGATGAAGCAATCTTTTACAAGAGTAGATAAAGGTTAAATTATAGAAACTTGAATGAGTAGATTTCTCCACTACGTTGCACTCCGGTCGAAATGACGAAAACTCATGGTAAAAACGAAAAGCTCGTTATGTGTAAACCTCTGGCTAAAGATCGTCCATTGGTTCATTTTGTTGGCGAGGCGCAGATAACGGGGCTTAAAATCCTAGTCGTTGCGAACTGCAGGCACTATAATGTAGACAGATGAAGCAACCTTTACAGGAGTAGATAAAGGTTAAATTATAGAAACTTGAATGAGTAGATTTCTCCACTACGTTGCACTCCGGTCGAAATGACGAAACGTGAGGAAAGTTCAGCGTGACCAAAAAAAAACGCAAAGAGAAATCTGCGTTTATCTGTAGTTAATATAGTTTAGAGGTCTTTCGCTAAATTCGATACCTTAAACCGAAACTACCGTATCGTGTACAACAACCCTGTACCAGTTTTTAGAAAACTTTTCTACAGCATCTAAATGCGTTTTATCTTCTTGGTAAGCATTATGGTCGGCAATGTTTGCAAAAGTAATGGTCAGTGAGTAAGTAAAAGAATTATCGGTAACAGGACGTACCGGTGTATTGGCTGCTAAACCATAACTTAGACTTTTGATGTATTTAATCGGTTTTAAACTTTCAAAAAAGTTAGCAAAGTCTGCTATTTCAGTTTTGGTAAGTTGTGGTTTTAACCAAAACATTACAAAGTGTTGGATCTGGCCTTTATCTGCAGTTTCTGTCATTGGATATTTTTTTTGTAAATATATTAAACCTTTTTAATTGGGCATAAAAAAATCCCGATGTAAAATCGGGATTCTTGTTATCTTAAAAAAGCCTAGTTTTTAGGTTGCACACGGCCTGATTTCCTGTCTTCTCCTCTACCAATCAGGTAACCGCCACCGGCTCCAACCAATCCACCTATAATAGCACCCCTACCTTTTTTCTTATCAATTAAGGCACCACCTACAGCACCTGCTGCTCCACCTATTACGGCTCCTTTTGCAGCATCACTCCAGCCTTTTTTCTTAGCCGTTGGCTGAGTACCACCATACGAACCACTTGAGCTACCTCCAGAACTTGCATATGATCTTGACGATGCAGCACCTGCCCTTCTGGCTGCTGCTAATTCTGCCTGGCGTTTAGCTTCTTTTTCCTGTTCTACTTTAGCCACTTCAGCTTTCTTAAAGCTGTCTAAGCGTAAACTGTCTTTTACTGCTTTAATGGCCATTTGTTTTTCTAACTGTTGTTGTTTTAATGCTGCTTCTTCTTTTTCCTTATTGTTACAAGCAAACATAACAGAACTTAATGCGATTACTACCAATATCTTTTTCATAACTTTAAATTTTAAATATGACGCCAGTTTAGCTACCTAACCTTGCTAAACAGTTTCATTTTGGAATGTGCGATTTAGTTAATTATTAGTTAATTATGAATAGTAAAGAAAAAATGATGCCAAAATGTTTTAGAAAGAAAAAATTATTCTACCAAATCGGTATACCAAAAGCCAGAAAGTGCTGTTGAAGCACATGGAGAATCGTTGTCATGTGCAGCTTTTGCGGGTGTATTATAGGTTCTGAAAACCTGCTCACCGACCGAAAAGTTGATTTTTTTCCTGAAAACAGGGCCTTCAAACGCAAAAGTATGAAACTCACCGTTTTCTCCACAAGGATCAATTTCTGGTGGAAGTTGATCAATCAGTTCCTCATTGATTACTTTTCCACAAATATCTTTTAGATTCTGTTGTGTGCAAACAATGATGGTTTTATAGTTCAGCTTGATAAACTCACTGATCAGTTGCCTGGTATTTTTTTGCCATAACGGAAAAATAGCCTCAATACCAATTTCGGCTAGTTTGTTTTCTCGGTATAAACGTAAATCCTCCAAAAATATATCTCCGAAAATAGAATGGGTGATGCCCTCTTCCTTAAATTTCGAAAGATGCATTTTCATCGTATTATCGTAAGCTTCCATATCGGGCATTTCGCCTAAACGGATCTGATATAAAGGAATACCAATACTTTCAGCCTGCCTGATCAGTAAAGCTTCCCTTACACCGTGCATCGAAACGCGGTTATATTTTTCGGTAACCGTTGTAATGAGATAACGGATTTCCAGCCCGGGATCCTGCAGGGCATAGTGAAGTGCCAGCGTACTGTCTTTACCACCGCTCCAGTTGAATATACAAATCTTTTTACCGGGCATTCAATAAGATTTCGTTAAGTTCAGCTACACCTTCAACAGCATTTTTCTCAATATTGATTACATTTTTGTAACGTTTAACATCGGGTATACGCGGATCGATGATGTATTTATCTACAACACTGGGTACAAAATCGATTAATCCAGCTGCCGGATAAACGGCCAGTGAAGTACCTATGAGCACAAATATATCTGCCTGTTTACAAAGTTTTGCGGCAACTTCAATCATGGGCACCGCCTCGCCAAACCACACCACATGGGGTCTGAGCTGGGACCCCAATTCACATAAATCGCCCATTTTGATTTCTGTTCCCTGAATAGGGTAAGTTAAATCAGGTCGTAGATCAGACTGCGATCTGGTAATTACACCATGAAGATGGGTAACTTTGGTAGATCCTGCCCTTTCGTGGAGGTCGTCGATATTTTGGGTAATAATTTCAACATCAAAGTCTTTTTCGAGTCCGGCAAGTAATTGATGTGCCCGGTTAGGTTCGGCTGCTAAAACCTGGCGTCTTCTTTCGTTGTAAAACTCCTGCACCAACTCCGGGTCTTTTTCCCAGGCCTCTGGTGTAGCTACATCATACACATTATATCCTTCCCATAAGCCATCAGCATCCCTGAAAGTCTTCAATCCGCTTTCGGCACTGATGCCTGCCCCTGTTAAAACAACTAATTTCATAAAATATTACACCGATTGGAGTGATTGAACAGACTGCGTGTAATTGATAAATTTCTTAGCGATATTTTCATCAGCTTTAAAGATCTGGGGATGGAACATGCAAGCTAAGGCTTCGATACCTTCTACCAAGGTTCCTATGCTGGGCTGGGTAAACATATCAAAATCGGCAATATACACCTGATTGTTTTTTACCGCATCGAGTGTTTTCCATCCGGCTTTCGCTGTGAGCAGGTTCATTTCTTCCAGGCTGCGTTTCTGATCAAAGCCGCAAGGAGCAATAACCAGAACCTCAGGATTATATTTCACAATCTTCTCCCAAGGAGTCACAATCGAATCGCCCGCAGGGTTCGAAAGCATATCTACCCCTCCGGCAGCGGCAATCTGGAAGGGAATCCAATGCCCGCAATTGTATATTGGTTCTATCCATTCCATCAGCATTACCCGCTTTAAAGGAGACCGGTTTTCGCGTAATTGATCCAAAATCTGATCGGTTTTCTGCTGCAAACGGGCTAAGTAAGTAAAAGCGACTTCTTCCTTTCCCAGTGCCCTTGCAATAGTGATGGCGCATTCGAAAACATCCTGCAGGTTATTGGGCGAAAGCGGAACCAAAAGTGGCTGCTTGCTCAGTTTCATCACAGCCGTTTCGGTACAAACCGTATCAATATTACATACCTCACAAATATCCTGCGTAAAAACAACATCAGGTGCAATGCTTTCTAAAAGTGCATCATCTACCCAATACAGGCTTTTGCCTTGCGCTTTAGAAGCCGAAAAAATCCGGTCGATCTCTATACTGGAGTAATTTTTACCTTCCAATATGCAACGCACCACCTTGGGCTGATCGGCCGCTTCTTTCGGGCATTCGAAGGTTACGCCATGCAGGTAATCCTGAAGGCCCATATCATACATCATTTTGGTAGCAGCAGGTAAAAAGGAAACAACCTTCATTGGATGTAAAATGTATTAAGTAAAAATGTAATTAGTTATCTAAGATAAAAAAAATCCTCTTCTGAACTGAATCAAAAGAGGATTTCTATTTAAATCTGGTATTTTATACCGCTTGCGCTTCTAATTTTAATACCGGGTATTTAGCTTTTAAAATTTCGAAAGCGCCAAAAAGTAAAGCCCCATAAATAACAGTCCCTTCTAAGAACCTGATTTCGAATGGAATGGCTTTTACCAGGCAGCTCCAATAGCCTGCTAAATCCTGGGTATAGGCTGGATTATTGATCCAAACACCTAAATCGGTAACCAACCAGTGAATAAGCACAATGCTTAATGTTGAGGCTAATAAATTTACCACGTTTACATTTTTAAGCAGGATTCTGCCTACTAAAACCATTAAAGCAAAAGCAAGATAGGTCCAATACCAGCCTTCGTATAAAAAAGAATCACCGCTATATTTACTAAAAATAGTTGAGGCTAAAATAAAGTCGCTTAAAAACAAACTCAATAACGGAAAAGCAAAAGCTTTGGCCTGATCTTTAAAATAGGCACCACCAAATAAAGCTACTGCTCCTATCGAGGAAAAATTAGCAAATTTCAATTCATCTGAATTAAATGTTATCAGCAAACGCAAGGCCGTAATTGCTAATATCATTAAGAGCAGTACTAAGTTACGGGGATTAAATTTTAAATGAGCCATTGTATTTTGGTTATTCGTTAAGCAAAGTTAATTTTTATTAGTGTATATTAAAAATTACACCGGTATTAAAATTGAAACCTAAACTGTTATAGCCGATAATCTCGTTGTATTTTTCGTTCAGGATATTTTTGGCATCGAAGAACAGTTTTACACGTTTTTTGGCCAAGGCATACTCTGCATAAGCATTTAACAATTTGTAAGCAGGCAGATTGTCTACGGTATAAGTGATAAAATTACCATCGTTACGTTTGCCAAAATAACGGAAATTGGCACTTACATATAAATGATCTGTGGCCTGTGCACCTGCATTGATGCCAAAAGTATGTTTCGGTCTGCGGAAAAGATAATTGGCAACGGCATTATCTATAAAATTAAATTCGTTTCCTTCTACATAGGCATAATATGCATTGATATTGAACACACCGAATTTAACTGCCGGCTCTACCTCGAATCCTTTGGCTTTTTGGCTTACCTGGTTAATGTAACCGGTAGGATAAACGTAAATAATGGCATCAGTTAAGTCGCGTTTGTAACCAGCTAAACGCAAGCTGAATTTATCATCAGCAAAGCTAAAGTTAACACCAGCTTCGTAATTCTTTGATTTTTCGGGCTTTAGGTCCAGATTGGCACCAAACTGGCCAAAAAGCATATTTAAGGTAGGTACCTTAAATGCTGTTGAAACCGTTCCGAATAATTTAATTTCTTTTATAATGTTGATACTTGGGGTAATTGAATAGGTATAGTTTTCGCCATATTGCTCATGTTTATTATAACGTCCGCCAACTTCAAGGTTGAATACACTTAAATCGTGTAAGAACAATGATCCGTAGGCGGCGAAAATATTTGTTTCCGGTTTATTTGCCACTGATGATAACTTCAATACACGATTATCGATACCTACCAATAAATCGAGTTTATTGTTCAATTTTTGATTGTAGAATAAATCCAGCAAAGATGCCCTTCCCTCGTTAAGACTAGGATACTGGCTATGCGCATCGTTTCTTGTATTTTCGAAACTATAATTTAGCGTTACTTTACCGGTAGCAAATTCATATTTCGCATTGGTACCCGCTGCAAAGTTTTTCAGGATAGAATAGTTGTTTGCATCGGAAAATGCGCCACCGTCAAATTTATAATTACCGAAATAATAACGTACAAATGGATTAACCGAGAAATGATTGTCCAATTTGATTCCGAAATTTGCATTTAAGGCATCGGTTTTAAAACCGTCTTTATCAAATTGGGCTGTGCTTCCCACTGGCGTTGCTGCTTCTGAAATCCCATCGGTTTTGGCATGGGTATAATTGATGTTATAAGAAAAACCTTCAACACTACCATTTAAACCAATGGTTCCTTTATAAGTTTCGTAACTGCCTGCACTGGCCACACCATAAATGGTATTGCCTTTTGGACCACCTTTTTTAGTAATGATGTTGATTACTCCTGCAACAGCATCAGAACCATAAATGGTAGATTGTCCGCCTCTTAAAATTTCGATATGATCGATCTGATCGATGGAAAGCAGTCTTAAATCGAATGCACCACCGTTTCCTGATGGATCGTTCTGCACAATACCGTCAATTAAAACAACAGCATAGGCACTTCCGGCACCTCTGAAAAAAACCGATTTGTTAAGTCCCGGGTTACTGCTGGCGCCGGCTACAATAATACCAGCCTGCTCACTGATGAGTTCTGGTAACGATTTACCATTGCTGCGTTCCAACACCTCTCGACTGATGATGCTGACCACTTTACCGGTTTGTGATTGTTTTTGATCGTTTTTAGTGGCAGAAATGACCACATCTTTAAGCTGCAAAGTGTCTTTTTGCTGCGCGTTAGCCAACTGGCTAATCATTAGCTGCGCCATACCTAAACCGGCGGCTGCTAAAATTGTTTTTTTGTTCATTTTTGATGGTTAGTTTTACCTATAGCCAACAGATTGTAAAAGAAATGAAAATACGTAAACGTTAAGTACTTCAACCCCAGCTTCAATCCACGAAAGCTATGAAATTAATGCTAAAGGCAGGTCTTCTGACTTACTCCCGGTTTTCTGCCTTCCCATGCCGACAAGTCGGCACAGTGGCGAAAGAATAGAAAAACCGTTACAGAGCTTACAGCTGCGGGACAGTTACAGATTTACACTGTATTCCCTTTTAATTCCGGTTGTATGCCGGAAACCAAAAGCGCCGCAAATGTAAGAAAAAAGTGTTTACAACAATAAAATAAGAAATCTTTTGAATCTGTTTGTGTTGAGGATGGCATACTTTAAGGGCACTTTTCCCTTCAAAATATATTTTTGTGTATGTTAAAACTATTTAAACCAACCCTTACGCCAAAAATAGATCACCTGTAAAATCGCAATTACAGCCATCACAATCCAGGTATATAAATAACCATGTTCTGCGTACAACTCAGGCATATTATCTTTTAGTATTTTTCCAGTTGCCGGATCTTCCCTGCTAAAATTCATTCCATAAATCCCGGCAATAAAGGTTAATGGAATAAATATGGATGATATAATGGTTAATACCTTCATAATTTCGTTCATCCGGTTGCTGATGATCGATAAATTCATGTCAATATTGGCAGATGCAATCTCTTTTAAAGATTCTATAAAATCTATAATCTGGATGCAATGATCGTATGCATCTTTAATATATGTTTTGGTCAGATCAGATATTAATGGGCTGTCTGTACGGATAATATCATTCAATTTATCCCTTTCCGGCCAGGCTACTTTCCTGATGGTAATCAATGATCTTTTAATGGCTTGTGTATCGTACATGATCCTTTTATCAGGATGATCGTACAGCCGGTCTTCTATTGCATCTAATTCCTCTCCCCAAAAATTCAATAGCGCAAAATAGTTATCTACAATTACATCCATAATGGCATACATTAAATAACTGCTGCCGCCAATTCGGATGTTGCCCTTCCCTACTTCCAAACGTTTTCTTACCGGTTCAAAACAATCTGCATAAGTTTCCTGGAAGGTAATTAATGTACGCTCTGACAGGATAAAAGAGATCTGATCATTGCAGAGCACATTATCATCGCTTAAATATAAATGCCTGCTTACCGAAAAAATGTATTTATCATTGTCGTATTCATCCAGCTTGGGCCGCTGATAAGAACTGGTAATATCTTCAAGCACAAGCCTGCTGATGTCAAGCTTTGCATACAGGGTTTCGAATATGTTGGGATCAGCCAGGCCTTTGATATCGAACCAGTAATAAAAATCTTTATCCTCGACCAGTTTATCGATGTTATTGATATTATCCAGTTCGGTTTTCTTATAAGTCTTATCATTATAAATATGCAATACAATAATTGGCTTTAATGCATCTTCATCAATGGCATACAAACCCGGGCTAGTGCCTGGTGCCGGAACTTTATAATGTTTATGACGGTTACGTGGCTTGTTTTTTCCCATAGCTTATAAATATAGCCGGGCCTGCGGGCCCTGGTTAAATAACAGATCAACGATACTTAAGTTGCGTAAAAATTGATGTCTATCTTCAAAAACCTGATAATATGGCTTATTGTTTACAATATCCTCCTGCTTTTTAGGATTCATAGCCGAACGGAAATCAAGTCCTGGTTTAACCTCATCAAAATATTCGCCAGTTACGCCAAAGCTTTTGTTCAATTTTAATTTTTTGTTGAGCCACTCTAAAAGTGAGAGGTTATAATCAAACAAGAAATCGAATTTTTTGGTATAAAAATGCGACAGTTCATCTTCGTAAAATTCGAAATAAGCAGAACTCCTGTAACAGCTTTCTAAACTTAACCAATGCAAACGCTGCCAGTTAAAACCATAGCTAATGCGTACATCTTTCATTTTCGTATGCACCTTGGCACCTTTAACCACAGGCACGGTAATATCCAGTTTGCCGTTTGGCGAATAAATACTGGCCCGGTTACGGTAAGTCTGCTTGGCGAAATGTTCATGTTTTTCAATTAAAAAATTCTCTCCCAGGTTTTGCAATAAACTAAAATAACCTACCGGTGGAAGATAAAATAATGGAAGTATAGCTGTATTCTGCATTTGAAAATTTATGTTTGTAGCTGAAACGTTTTAAAAATAATGATTAAAAGAGGGATTTCGCATGTTGGCGTATTTTTTTTATACCTGTTATCGCTACTCCCTTTGCCTTTGCTCTTTATTTTTGCAAGATTACTATATTATCTCCTTTATTACGTAATCGGCTATCGAAAAAAAGTTGTCAGACAGAACTTAATCCAATCTTTTCCCGAAAAATCTGCTACTGAGCTAAAAGTTATCGAAAAAAAATTCTTCCTGTACCTGGCCGAACTTATTTTTGAAATCATTAAAATGACGAGTATTTCGAAAGCCGAAACCTTAAGAAGGGTAAAGTTTACCGGATTGCAGCAATTGGAAGCTCATTTTAAAAACGGGGAAAGCGTATTGGCCTGTACAGGCCATTATGGCAACTGGGAATTAGGTACCCTAGCCCTTGGATTGAGTATATCAGCCAAAACCATGGCTATTTTTAAACCCATTAAAAATAAAATTTTCGAAACCTGGTTTGATTGTATGCGAACCAAGTATGGCAATATTTTTATTGCTATGCGGCAAACACTGCGCGGTATGGCTGCTTATAAAAATGAGCCCGTACTTTTATGTTTTGCAAGCGATCAATCCCCCACCAGAGAAGAAACCAAGTATTTCACCAATTTTTTAAACCAGCCCACTGCCGCACTTTTAGGTGTGGAAAAAATTGCAAAATCGACCAGGAGACCTATATATTACTTTAAGGTAAATGTGATTAAAAAAGGTTATTACCATGTAGAAGTGTTGCCCATGTGCCTCGAACCTGCTAAAATGGAGGAATTTAAGATCACTGACCTGCACTTTAATTTTTTAGAAAATATTATAAAAGAACAGCCACAATACTGGCTTTGGAGCCATAAACGCTGGAAATTTAAACCCGAATAAAAGAATGAACCCATCAGTAGCCATTGTAATTTTAAACTGGAATGGAAAAGCCTATTTGAAGCAGTTTTTACCTGGAATTTTACTTTCAGAATATGACAACCTGCAGATTATTGTAGGCGATAATGCTTCAACAGATGATTCGGTTTCATTTTTACAGGAAAATTTCCCTACGGTTAAAATTATCCATAACGACAGGAATTATGGTTTTGCAGGAGGTTATAACAAAGTTTTAGAACGTGTAGAAGCCGATTATTTTATTCTGCTCAATTCGGATGTAGAAGTAAGTCCAAACTGGATCAAACCTGTTATCAGGCTGATGGAAAGTGACACAAAGATTGCAGCAGCACAACCTAAAATTAAATGGCAATTGAACAAAAACCAGTTCGAATATGCAGGAGCCGCCGGAGGCTACCTGGACATTTACGCCTTTCCTTTCTGCCGTGGAAGGCTTTTTAATGTTTATGAGTTTGATAATGGTCAGTACAATGAACAGCAAGAGGTTTTTTGGGCGAGTGGCGCAGCCTTTTTTATCAAAAGCAAATGCTGGAGAGAAGCCGGAGGCCTGGATGCTGATCTTTTCGCCCACATGGAGGAAATAGACCTGTGCTGGCGCTTAAAAAACCTGGGCTATAAAATTATGTATTGTCCCGATGCCGAAGTATACCATGTTGGCGGCGGAACTTTACAGACAGAAAATCCATTTAAAACTTACCTTAATTTCAGGAACAACCTAATCATCATGCAAAAAAACCTTCCTGCAGGCGATGCTGTTTTCAGGATTATCATCCGCATGTTTATCGATTTCATTGCCTGGTGGCACTTCCTGCTTACCGGAAAACCAAAATTTACCATGGCCGTGAGCAAAGGCCACTGGCATTTTCTTAAATCTTTATCAAAAACCAATAAAAAGCGTAAATCAGTCCAGAAAGATTATACCAAACATACCGGGGTATACCATAACAGTATTGTTTGGGCCTTCTTTATCAGGAAAATTAAATATTTTTCGAAACTGACATAAACCCTGTCTTAATCGGATGTGCTGTTAGATGGTAATATCTAACAGCGATAATATCGGTGTAGATTAATTAAATCAGCAAACTTTCGATAGCCAGGCGGTAACCTTTAATGCCAAACCCGGTTAAAACACCCTGACAATTTTTTCCTGTAAGTGAAACGTGCCGGTATTCCTCGCGGGCATAGATATTCGAAATATGTACTTCAACAACAGGGGTTTTAATGGCAGCTATAGCATCTGCAATGGCAACAGAAGTATGTGTATAACCACCGGCATTTAATACTATCCCATCATAACTAAAGCCAACTTCATGCAATTTATTGATGATTTCGCCTTCAACATTACTTTGATAATATTCAATTTCGATTTGCGGATAAACAGTTTTTAATTCTTTTATATAATCCTCGATACTGGTATTTCCATAGATAGACGGTTCGCGAACACCCAATAAGTTTAAATTTGGCCCGTTAATAATTTGTAGTTTCATGGTCTGTTGTAACGTTAAATGTTGTAACGTTGCAATGTTATAAAAAATCTCAAATAAAAGCATGCTTTGGTCATCATATATTAAAGGATTTAAGTCGTATTTAAAGCTGGAAAGATCGTTATCGCGAAATTCTGTGGAGGCTTATCTGAATGATATTGATAAGTTGATCCAGTATTTCAGGTCCCTAAATGAAGAACCTAAACTAACCGATGTTACCGTAACACATTTAAGATCTTTTATTTCGTGGTTAAATGAACTGGGTATGCTTGCAAGTACGCAGGCAAGGGTAATATCCGGACTGAAAGCTTTTTTCTCTTATTTACTGCTTGAAGAAGTAATTACCGACGACCCCACGGCATTATTGGAAGCACCTAAACTAACCAGAAAGCTTCCGGATACGCTGAATATTTATGAAATTAACGAACTCATTGCCGCTATTGATGCTTCCAAACCTGATGGAATGCGCAATAAAGCCATTATAGAAGTATTATATGGTTGTGGCTTACGTGTAACGGAATTAACAGAATTAAGGATCTCGGGCCTTTTCCCTCAGATTGAGTTTATCAAGGTAATCGGGAAAGGTAACAAAGAACGCCTGGTGCCCATTGGCAGTACAGCATTAAAACTGCTCGATATTTATATTAATGAGGTACGTGTGCATACAAATATTAAAAAGGGACATGAAGATTTTATATTTCTAAACCGCTTTGGCTCCAAACTTTCGCGTATTGCTATCTTTAACCTGATTAAAAGTCTTGCGGTAGCCACCGGATTAAAGAAAACCATTAGTCCGCATACACTCAGGCATTCATTTGCGACACACTTAATCGAAGGCGGTGCCGATTTACGTGCAGTTCAGGAAATGCTGGGTCATTCGAGCATTACCACCACAGAAATTTATACCCATATAGACCGCGATTATTTAAAAGAGGTAATTACACAGTTTCATCCAAGGGCTTAGCATTGGTGTTTTTTAGATCATGGTTCATGGCTAAGGTTTACAGGTACTTGAGCATCAGTGGTGGCCACCATTTTTAACCACAAAGGCACAAAGTTTGGCTGAAATAGTTTATACCTGCTCTGTACCCCCGGACTTTTGGATATCTGGCTCCTAACTTGATTTCATTTCCTCACCATTAAGAAGTTAAGTATATTAAGGATTTAATCTAGTACACATATCTTCGGACTTTCGGACCCCTGACTCCTGACTATTTCACATCAAATTCCTGCTTTTACCATCCTGTCTTTTCCCTGCATATCTTTTCTTAATTCAATATTTATAAATCCTTTAGCTGCCAGCATATTAACAGTTTCTTTACCTAAATATTCATTGATTTCAAAAAAAAGCTCCCCATTGGGTTTTAAATTAGTTTTAGCAAAATCAGCAATTGCTTTATAAAAAATCAATGGATTTTCGTTGCTGACAAACAAGGCTAAGTGAGGTTCATGCAAAAGCACGTTATTATGCATTTCATCTTTTTCCAAATCCCTGATATAAGGAGGGTTACTTACTACTATATCAAATTTTTCTTCAGTTTTAAATGTTAAAATATCGGCTGCAATAAAATTGATTTCGACACCAATTTGCCGGGCATTTTGTTTTGCAACTGCGATTGCGTCAACAGAAATATCCAGTACAGATACCTTCGTGTTTGAAAGGTGTTTTTTAAGCGTTATTGGTATGCAACCAGATCCCGTTCCGATATCAAGTATACTGAGCTTTTTTGGTTCAAAATTGTTAATTGAACCCTGTTTACCGTAAGCTGAAATGATCCAATCAACCAATTCCTCTGTTTCAGGCCTCGGGATCAGCACATTTTCGTTCACTTTAAAAACCAGTCCATAAAAATGAGCTTCTCCTAAAATATGTTGAATAGGCTTACCGATCTGCAAATCGTTAAGGATACTTAAAAACTTTTGCATATTGATGAAACTTACGGCTTCATCTTTCTTTACCATCAACTTACTGGCAGACAATGCCAAAATCTGCTCAGCGGCAAGACTAAATAAGGTTTTCGCCTCATCACTTTCGTATAAGGGTGCAAGTTCCAATCTATAATGCTCCTCGAGCGTGCCTATGTTCATGAACAGCAAAATTACTTATTTGAGACGATAACAGGTCTGTTTTGATAAGGCTATGACTCTTTTTTTACTACTTTTGCCCTAATGAGCGATGAATTCTATATAAAACGCTGTTTAGAGTTAGCCATTTTAGGCATTGGCAATGTAAGCCCAAACCCGATGGTAGGCTGCGTAATCGTATTAAACCAAAAGATTATTGGCGAAGGCTATCATCAGGAATACGGACACGCACATGCAGAGCCTAATGCAGTTAAAGCTGTGTTTGATCAATACGGAAATGACGCTGAGGCCATGTTAAAACTGGCTACAGCTTATGTGAGCCTCGAACCCTGTGCACATTTCGGCAAAACCCCTCCCTGTGCCGATCTTTTTGTGAAACACCAGATTAAAAAAGTAGTAATAGGCAACAGAGATCCTTTCTCAGGCGTTGATGGCAAAGGCATCGAAAAACTTAAAAATGCCGGAATTGAAGTAATCAGCGGAGTTCTTGAAAATGAATGCCGTTACCTTAACAGAAGGTTTTTTACCAGGATACAACAGCAAAGGCCATACATCATTTTAAAATGGGCCGAAACGGCCAATGGTTACTTTGCAACAAAAGATGGCCAGCAGAAGTGGATAACAGGCGCTTTAGCCAAACGATTGGCACACCAGTGGCGAACGGAAGAAGATGCCATCCTGATCGGAAAGCAGACCGCCATTACAGATAATCCGCAATTAACGGCACGGGAATGGCCGGGTAAAAACCCCATCCGCTTGGTGATTGATAAAAACCTCCAGGTACCACTATCAAATCACATTTTCAACACGGAAGCTAAAACCATCATTTTTAACGAGATTAAAACCGATATTGTTGGTAAGATCCATTATATCCAAATGGAAGACATGCATTTTTACCTGGCACAAAAAATTGCATTTCAGCTATATCTGATGGATATACAATCGGTAATGATCGAAGGAGGTGCCAATATCCTTAACCAGTTTCTATCTACTAACCTCTGGGATGAAGCACGCATCTTCAGCTCATCAAAAAGCTGGGCAGAAGGTATTCCTTCACCAGTTATAAACGGAAACCTGAAAGAACAGGTCCAGATTGGAAATGATAAACTCTCTATCTATATAAACGACATAAATAAATGATCTACATTATTTTAAGCATTCTGTGTAGTGTTACGGTTGCCATATTATTGAAACTGGCCAAGCGCTACCAGATCAGCATTATACAGGCAGTTACAGTGAACTATTTCGCTGCGTTAACCTTATGTTTTCTCTTTTTCAAGCCAGATATAAAACTGGTTAGCGCTGATGCCCCATGGCCAATATACATTACGCTGTCTGTATTATTACCCTCCATATTTTTGTTTCTTGCTGCATCGGTTAAAAACCTTGGCATTGTAAAAACAGATATTGCCCAACGCTTATCCCTCTTTATACCCATATTAGCGGCCTACTTCATTTTTAAAGAAGATTTTAACACCTTTAAAATAATTGGCTTAGCCATAGGTTTTGTTGCAATTGTTTTAACCTTTCTGCGCAAACCGGATCAGAAAAATGGAAAAGGGAATTTACTCTACCCAATAATGGTTTTTGTGGGCTTTGGTGTGATCGATGTTCTTTTTAAACAGATTGCCTTATACAAAGAATTGCCATATACTACCTCTCTTTTCACCGTTTTCTGCCTTTCATTCATTGTATCGCTGTTAATTGTGATCGCGATGGTGATCTTGGGCAAAATAAAGTTACAATTGGTTAATGCGGTTTGCGGACTGATTCTGGGCTTTTTTAATTTTGGAAATATCCTTTTTTATATGAAAGCACACAAAGCACTGGCAGAAAACCCATCAACAGTTTTTGCGGCAATGAATTTGGGCGTAATCATTACCGGTACACTGATCGGTGTAATTGCTTTTAAGGAAAAATTAAGTAAACTGAATTATGCAGGGATCGTTTTGGCTATTGCTGCAGTTATCTTCATAACCTTATCGCAAAATGCTGTTCGATGACACCTATAAAACCATCGAAAGTGCCTCAGAAGGCATATTTCGCGATAAAGGAAGCAAATTTATTGCTTATGCTTACCCCATCAGCAGTGAAGAAGAAGTAAAGCCGATCATTATGGCCCTGCGTTCAGCTAATGCAAAGGCCAATCATTTCTGCTATGCATACCGCTTAACACCCAACCGCACTGTTTTTAGGGTAAATGATGACGGCGAACCTTCTGGTACCGCTGGCAGGCCGATCTTAAACTGCCTGTTATCGGAAGATATTACCAATATTTTAATCGTAGTAGTCCGTTATTTTGGGGGTACCTTACTTGGAGTTCCGGGTTTAATTAACGCCTACAAAAACGCTAGTGTAGAAGCTATTAAAGCTTCAAAAATCATTAACAAAACAGTAAATGATGTGTATGAAGCCTATTTTGGGTATTTACAGATGAATGATATAATGAAATTGGTTAAGGAAGAAAACCTGCATATTTTGGCTCAAAATTTTGATACCGACTGTATCTTAAAATTTGAAGTGAGAAAAGCACAACTCAACCGGGTTTTAAGTAAATTTGATCAATTGGAAAGTGTTAAGCTAAAATACCTCCACACGATTTAACCACCATAAATAAGGATCAACACAGATAAACCTGTTTATATATGCAAGAGCTGTGGGCAAAAACAACCAAATATGAAAATATCTGAAAGCGATTTAATCATCAATCCTGATGGTAGTATATACCACTTAAATCTTCTGCCTGGAGATGTTGCCGGTACCGTAATTACGGTTGGCGATCCTGAGCGCGTTGGCGAGGTGAGTAAATACTTTGACAGCATAGAATTCAAAAAAGGTAAACGCGAATTTATTACCCATACCGGTTTTGTAGGCAAAAAAAGGTTAACAGTACTCTCAACGGGTATCGGGACCGACAATATTGATATCGTTTTTAACGAGCTTGATGCATTGGTGAACATCGATTTCGAAACCCGCGAAGTTAAAAAAGAGATAACCAGTTTAAATATCATCCGTATAGGAACATCTGGTGCTGTACAACCCGATATCCCTATGGGAACAATTTTAGCTTCATCACATGGTTTGGGCATGGATGCCCTGATGAATTATTACCTGCAGCAATTATCAGGAGATGAACAGCTTTTAATGGATGATGTAAAGGCGCATTTCGGACACCTGAAAAACATTAACCCTTATTTAACAGCAGCAGACGAAACCCTGTTAAACACCATTGGCAAGGATATGCACCATGGTATTACCATTACTGCTCCCGGTTTTTATGCACCGCAGGGCAGAATAGTAAGGGCAAAAAATGCAGTTCCCGATTTCATAGCTTTAATTAATAGCTTTAAGAGCAACCAATACCGCATTACGAATTTAGAGATGGAAACAGCAGGTATTTATGCTTTGTCTAAAGTTTTAGGCCACAAAGCACTTTCAGTGAATGCTATTCTTGCCAGTCGGGTTAATTTTCAATTTAGCAGTAATCCCAATAAAATAGTAGAACAGGCCATTAAAACAGTACTGGAGAGGATTTAATTAAAGCAGGGTTACCAAAAAGCTCAGAACATTAAAATCAGCAATACATAAGTATTGTCCTCTTGAAGGATAATTTATTGTATAAAAATCAATATAATTGACAGCCTATCAACAGTAGCTTGCCGAAGGACCATTTTTAAATGCCTTAGGGGCGCTTCGATCCTTCGTCAAACTCAGTACAGGCTAGCTCAACGTGACAAATTGGAGATGAAATTACAAGTTATACAACCTAATCTTTATTTTACAGAAGGTATCTTCTCCTTTATCAGTTCATTTCCTTCTGCATCTAGGTAAGTACAGGTCATTTCTTCGAGATCAGTTACCCATTTCTCTACGCCGGCATCTGCAGCCTGTTTACAAAAGGTCAAATAATCTGTTTCACCCTGTTGATGTATTTTTAACGCATGTTCCAACTTTCCAGCTGAAGATTCTTCATTAATAACCAGGTTCGGATACTCCTCAGGGCTGGCCTGTAGGGCATTGTCTTCGTCATCAAAATAAATCGATAAACCATTGCCAACATAAACATCGTTCCGCTTAACACCCAATCTCTTAATTTCTTTTATAAATCTAGGGAAGTCTGCACCAGTTTTAATTTTTACTTCTGCTGCCCGGATGTCTTCGATCGTAAACATAATTTATTTGTTTAATGAAACTTTATAAATGGTTGTTTGCGTATACAGGTCTTCTGGCCTTAACACTGTACTTGGAAATGCAGGAATATTGATCGCATTGGGGTGATGTTGTGTTTCTACACAAAATGCCTCAAAATTTCCATAATCTCTTCCGCCCTTGCCGTTCTTTACTTCTAAATACTTCGAAGTATAAAGGTGCGCCACCGGTTCAGTCGTGTATACGCTTAAAATTAAACCGCTTTCAGCCTCAATTGTTTTTGTCGCCAGGGACAAATCACCATAAATTTTATCCAGAACAAAGGTTTGGTCATAGCCTTCCCCCTCATCCCAATCCTGTCCAATAGGTTTTAATTTGGTAAAATCAAGCGGTGTTCCCTCAACCGGAATCAATTTTCCTGTAACTGAATAATTATCGTCTTGTTCTAAGTAATTTGAGGCAAAAATCTGCTGTTTATGATCTTTAACGCTGCCACCATTAGGAGCCAGATTAAAATAACCATGGTGTGTTAAATTAATTGCCGTAGGCTTATCTGTCTCTGCCTCATAGCTTAAAATTAATTCATCATTTTCGGTTAGTTCGAAAGTCAGATCGATGATCAGGTTGCCCGGAAAGTTTTCTTCACCGTCAATACTTTCATACTGCATAGTAACTGATGGCTGGGGTCCATCCACAATCTCGATAATATCCCAAACTTTTTTATCAAACCCCTCTATACCGCCATGCAAAGTATCTGTTCCGGCATTCTGCGCCAGTTGATAGTGCTCGCCATCGATAGTTAAATTTCCATTTTTAATGCGGTTGGCATAACGGCCCACCACTGCACCTAAATAAGGATAACTGCTTAAATAAGCCGGATCAAGATATTCCTCAAAAGTATCGAATCCGAGTACGATATCCTGCTTTTCGCCTTTCGCATTTTCGACAATAAACTTGTTGATGATCGCACCGTAATTGAATAATTTAACATAAGTGCCTTTGCTATTGGTTAGTTCGACTGCGATGACTTCTTCGCCATTAATAATTTTTCCGGTAGGTATTTGCTGAACGCTCATAAATTGTAACTTAGGGCTTTTGTTTCCTAAACAAACATACTATTATTAATGATTTTAATAAATATATTTTAGCCAAATGAACATTAACCTTAAGGAAAAATTTGCCGCTCATTACCATAAAAATGCCGATGCCGTTTATTTCACTCCAGGACGGGTTAACCTTATTGGCGAACATATCGATTATAACGGCGGGTTGGTAATGCCCTGCGCCATTACGCTTGGCACCTGGGTGGCTATTGCACCTAATCACGATAACAAATTCAGGTTTAAAAGCTTAAATTTTGAAATTGAAACCATAGTTGATAGTAATGTTTTAAATGATAAAAATGGGGGTATATGGGCTAATTATCCCATCGGTGTAATCAATGAATTTATTAAAGACGGAAAGGAAATTACGGGGATTGACTTCCTTTTTTACGGAAATATACCCATCGGATCCGGTCTTTCCTCTTCCGCATCGATCGAAATCGCCACAGCCTATGCACTAAACAGTTATTTCAACCTGGGTTATAGTAAACTAGAGCTGGTAAAAATGGCCAAAAATGTAGAAAATAAATTTATCGGCCTTAATTCAGGCATTATGGATCAGTTTGCAGTAGCTTTTGGCGAAAAAAACAAAGCCATTGTGCTTGATTGTGAAACCTTAAAGTATAAAATGATAGATGTACACCTGGGCAATTATGTTCTGGCCATCATCAATACCAATAAACTGCGCGAGCTGGCCGATTCGAAATATAATGAACGTGTAGCCGAATGTCAAACTGCACTCAAACAGTTAAACGAAGAAATTACCCTGCATTACCTTTGCGAATTGAATCCTGAAAAATTTGCACTTCACAGCCATTTAATTACTGACAGGGTAATTTTAAACCGTGCCACCCACGTAATTAAAGAAAATGACAGGGTTCATTTAGCGGCCAAAGCTTTAAATGAAGGAAATCTGGAAGAATTTGGCCGTTTAATGTATGCATCACACGAATCTTTAAAAACCCTGTACGAGGTAAGCGGAAAAGAACTGGATGCCATTGTTGATTTTTGCAAAAACTATAAAGGTGTAATCGGTGCACGTATGACTGGTGCAGGATTTGGTGGCTGTGCCATAGCTTTACTGGAGAAAGGTTATGAAGACGACTTTGCGAAACATTTAACAGATTATTACGTGGATAAAATAGGTTATCCTGCCGCAATTTACATCAGCGAGATTGGTAGCGGCCCCTATTTAATTACAGACGCCAACCATTATAAAATGAATACTCAATCGGCCTGATCCGCCAATCTGTGCAATCCTTTAAAATAATGAGAAAATTAAAATTAGACGAATTAAACCGTCCGGATATCGAAGAGTTTAAAGCACAGGAGAAACTGCCTGTTGTAGTGGTTTTGGATAATGTGCGCAGTATGCATAATGTGGGTTCGATATTCCGTACTGCAGATGGTTTTGCTTTAGAAAAGGTAATCCTTTGCGGTATCACCGCACAGCCGCCCCATCGCGAAATAGAGAAAACGGCTTTGGGCGCCACGCAATCTGTAGATTGGATCCATTATACTGATACTTTGCAGGCTATTGAAACATTAAAGGAACTGGGCTATGAAATTGTTGCCATTGAGCAGGCAGAAAAAAGTACCATGCTAAATACTTTCAAGCCTGATCCCCATAAAAAGTATGCTTTAATATTCGGTAACGAAGTTGATGGCGTTAGTGATGAGGTTATGGCCAAAATTGACGAATGTATTGAAATCCCACAATTCGGAACCAAACATTCATTCAATATTGTAATTTCTGCCGGCATTGTATTCTGGGATTTCTTTGCTAAATTGAGGCTGTAAGTGCACTGATATGAAGAACCTGCTTTTAAAAAAACTTCAGATTAAACCGAATTTTAAAGTTAAAATAGTTGATGCTCCAGAAAATGCAGCCGCTATATTTGGTGATATCCCGTTGGATGTGGTGATGCAATATGAAAATACAGTTGATTTTAATGCATTGATTATTTTTTCAACCAGCAAAGCACAATTAAACACCCAGATTAAAGATAACATCGGAAATATAGATACCAAAACAGTGTGCTGGGTATTTTATCCAAAAAAGACTTCAAAAATACCATCAGATCTGGAATTGATGAAAAGCTGGGAAGAACTGAATGCTTTTGGTTTAACGCCCTGCGCTTCGGCAGCTGTAAACGAAACCTGGACGGCGCTTAGGCTAAAGTTCATTTCCGAAATAAATCCTTCGGGTATGCGCAACGATCATATCAAAACCAATGAATTTGGTGAGTATATCGATCCGGTAAATAAAACCGTAAAGCTGCCTGATGATTTACAAACACTTTTAGCTGTCCATACCGAGGCTTATGCCTATTTTAACACGCTTGCCTATTCTCACAAAAAAGAATATGTACTTTGGATTTTAACAGCAAAACAGGAAAAAACACGTAGCAGCAGACTGGAAAAAACTATAGAAATGCTGTTAAACCGGAAGAAAAATCCATCAGATAAATAAAATTCCAGCGCAATAAATTCAGTCAAAATTGCGTTATTGTACAGAATACTATACAAAAAACAAAGTAATCGCCTTTGTTGCGTAACTTTTTCGTGAAATATTTTTCAGCCCCTAATCTTCTGATAAATAGGGTATTTGTATAAAAATTAGGTCTTTTGGCAAGATTTTTTCTTAGCCAGAGTAAAACAGTACGATATAAAAACTGTTAAGACACTAATATTTATAAAATAG
Source organism: Pedobacter vanadiisoli (assembly GCF_042684385.1). Taxonomy (NCBI): domain Bacteria; kingdom Pseudomonadati; phylum Bacteroidota; class Sphingobacteriia; order Sphingobacteriales; family Sphingobacteriaceae; genus Pedobacter; species Pedobacter vanadiisoli. Next base: position 316,325 of record NZ_JBHULL010000005.1, read on the forward strand.
AAAAACATGAATACGAGAATTACTAAATCAACAATGTTGGTTGCCTTACTTGGATTATCATCACAATTATTTGCACAGGAAACTCCTACAGCCTCTGGTCGTTTCTCTCCTACCCAATTCCGCACCTGGTCAGTAGGTGTACACGGAGGTTTGTTAACCCCGAGAACCATTTTCGGCAATTCGAACCATCAATTCGAAACTCCTGTTGAGCATATTGGTTATGGTGGTTACATTAAAAAACAAATTTTGCCACAATTAGGTGTTCAAGCCGATTTCTTAGCCGGTAAAGTAGAAGAATTAAGGGCATCGAACGGTGCAGGCGGTTTTATTGCTAACACAGGTTACAAAACCAACATCCAATGGTCTGGAGCTTTATCTGCAGTGTGGAACGTAGCTAATATCAACATCAACCAGGAAAATGCAATTTTAACCCCTTACCTAAAAGCAGGTGCTGGTTATATGTCGTCTGGTGCTACTACTACGCCTAACACCCAAGATGCTGGTTACTACAGAGAAGGTTGGTTTGTACCGGTTGGAGCTGGTTTAAAACTAGGTGTTGCCAAAGGTATTAATATCGATTTAGGCTACGATGTGAATTTTGTTAAATCGGCTAAATTTGATGGTTTTAATACCGGTACTAACGATAGATTTGCCTATGCACATGCAGGTTTGGAATTTGCTTTAGGAAGTAAAGACAAACCTCAGTTACAAAACTACAGTTCATTGGCAAACTTGCGCAAACAAAGTGCTGAAGAAAGTGCAGAATTAAGAAGAGCACTATCAACAGCAGAGCAAAATGCACAACGTGACAGAGAACAATATGCTAAAGATCTTGGTGATGATGATAACGATGGTGTAGCAAACAAATTCGATAAATGCCCTGGTACTCCTTCAGGAACTGTTGTTGATGGTTCTGGTTGTCCGATCAAAGTTCAACGTGAGGTGATCAAAGAAACCAAGGTAATTACTGAAGCCGATCGTAAAGTGGTTAGAGACGCTATTTCCAACTTAGAGTTCGATTTGGGTAAATCAACTATCCGTTCAAAATCTTATGCTACTTTAAACCGTGTTGCCGGATTATTAGTAGAGAAAAACTTTAGTTTAAAATTAGCTGGCCATACTGATAACACAGGCAGCAGAGAATTAAACCTACGTTTATCTAAAGAAAGAGCTGAATCAGTAAGAGCTTATTTAGTATCTCAAGGTGCAAACGCATCACGAATTGAAGCTACCGGTTACGGACCTGACCAACCAATTGCAACCAATAAAACTGCAGCTGGCCGTCAACAAAACCGTCGTGTAGAGTTTACTTTATATTAATCAGAAATAACAGTTAATAAAAAAGCTCCCCAAATGAATTTTGGGGAGCTTTTTTATTTTTATGGAAACGCTGTAGTTACAAAGCCATGCTGGCCATGATTAGCTGTCGATCTGTGCTATAAAATAAATCAGCACAACGAATTGACCTGAAACCTGGGAATGTTATTAAGACAATCCTTTTTTCTTTTTATAAGTCATTTTCGCCTTTGTACCGGCGCTGTAATTATAATTTTTCAGGTTACTGGCTTTTTTTTCATGGAAAGCTGCTCCCCGCCCGCTATCTGCATCTTCGGCATCGGCTTTCTTTTTCTTTGGTTTGGCAGCCATATCAACAACTTTTAGATCATCAGGCAGTTCAACCACTTCCAGTTTCTGCCCAATGGCTTGCTCTATTTTCTTCACCTCGATCAGCTCAATATCTGTAGAAAAGGTAATTGCTATCACTTCTTCCTCGCCATTTTTAACAATACGCTGAATTAAAGTTTCTTTCTGTTCAGGAAGTTCGAAGTGCAAAATAATGGGAATCCCCTGAATGTTTAATTCCCCGAGATTTTCGTTTGCAACAATTAAAACCCTTGCATTGGGGTTATCTTTAAAATCTTCAATATTATCATATCCCTGATCGTCAAAAAACAATGGTCGGTAAATACTGATTTCTCCTCTTTTATTATGATTGAAGTTTTTATATACCGTTTGTGCCGTTAGCCTGGTATTGACAAAAACCACTACTTTATCAAAAACCTCAGCATCATTTAACAATAAGGTTAGCAGGTTCAGTTTGGTGCGGAAATTAGGTACCTGATATAGCATTTGAGGATAAACCTCAGCCTGTTTTCCATCTATTTCATCCACTTCGACCGTTGCGGCTGAATCTTTCATGAAAGGAAAAATCATATGCTTCAGCTTTTCGTGCATCACTTCCGTAAATACCACATGCTGTGATTTGTAAGCACTGTTTGCCAATTCTACTACCGGTAGCTGCAAGCCTTTTTTCACGATAAGTTCGGCATTATCTACGATAAACAACTGGATTTTATTCGTATTCAGCGCCAGTTTTAAATATAAAGCACGTGCCCTGTCCGGAACAGCAACTATAATATCACAGCCATCTGTTATTTCGTTCATCTGCGTATCAATTGTGCCACGGCTGTCGATTCCCAGAATCCTGAAGGTACTGTTTCGATTGAGTAATTTAAACTGTTCCAACACATGATCTACATGTTCTGCATCAGGCACTAAAATCAAGGCCCTTGGTGCTTCTTCAAAAGCATACTTCAATTTCATTAAAGTAGCTAAAACGTAGGTTGTTGTTTTTCCCGCCCCCTCAGGCCCCACCGCTATAACATCCTGACCGCCTAAAATCCGCGACATGGTTTTAACCTGGATTTCTTTTGGGGTTAAAAATCCGGCTTCGGTCATGGCCGCCACAAGTGGTTTGCTAAGTTTTAATTTATCTAAAGACACTGTTCCTATTTTAATGATTGAAATGCAAATATCCTTAAAATAATTAGCTTTTCTGAAATTGAATTTAATGCCAGGTTTATGGATCTGCCTAACCTATGGCACTTTGAAACCAACCAAGCGATTACTTAAAGACCTAAAATCAGTTTTTTGAACTTCTTTTTTTATTTTTTATAAAAAATAAAAATCTGACAATAAGATACTTATAAAATATTTCAAATAAATACTACTAAATAGATAGATTTTATATACTTAATTTATATATTTGCTCAACATTAATCAAAAAAACAATGTCGAACAATTAAAAAGATAAAATCATGTCAATCTATTTTCAGTACCCGAGTATTGATGAATATCAAACCATTCCCTATCCGGTAAAAGAGGAAAAAGAAGACCATGAATATACAAAGGATGAAGACAGGATAATTAAAGAGCAGCTCTTGGAATTAAGAGATTATTTGGCATTAAAACAGTTATAAAACATGGCCAGTTGACCGACAGGAAGGTTGGGGTTTCATAAACCCTCTACAATGGTTCGAATCCATTACTAGGCCGCAAAGTGTATCTCATAGCACTTCACCTGATTCTGTTCAGTCAGGTAATATTTGGTTATCTTATATTTGTTTTGTTGTTAGCAAAGGCTATCCGCGAGGGATAGCCTTTAACTTTTTCAGCTATTTTGATACTGAATTTATTGCAGCACCCTTACTGTACAAAGCGGCCTGAATAAATCAGAAATGTTATTCAATGTGTACCCCCCTAAACTTAACCGCATGTAACCAGATTTTCCTTTTCTTGTTAATTACTTTTTTCATTAATCACCCAAACATTTTATCTCAAATGGGGTTATCTATATAATTCACATTATACTAATCTTTTACAGATTATTTGTTTGGTTTAAAAAAGGGATTTATGGATATAAATCCCTTTTCTTTTATGCCAATATTTTAAATCATATATTAGCCATATCAACAAAAAATCTGATTTCAGATGAATAGAAAACATTTTCTTTCCTCATTTATTACCGCTGCAGCAGTCCTTCCTACACTAAAAACGCTGGCAAATACCGTAGAAAATGAAAGCCCATCATTTAAAATACCTCCATATCTAAAACTTGGCGATACAATCGGAATAACCAGTCCGGCAGGTTACATTACTTTAGAACAAACGCAGCCTTCAGTTTTACAGATGCAAAACTGGGGCTTCAATATCAAAATTGGCGATAATATTGGTAAACGTGACTTCACCTATGGAGGAACGGATGAAGAAAGACTAGAAGATTTCCAGAAAATGCTAAACGATCCTGAAATTAAAGCTATCATGTGTGCACGTGGCGGTTATGGTTTTGTAAGGATTATTGATAAGCTTGATTTTTCTGTTTTTAAAAGAAACCCGAAATGGATCATCGGTTTTAGCGATATTACCGTATTACATTGCCATTTGGCCAAAAATTACGGAATTGCATCTATCCATTCCAAAATGTGCAACAGTTTTCCCGACGATTGGAGCAAAGCCGAACCTATACAAATTGACACCATATTATCCATAAAAAATGCTTTAATGGGCGACCAGATGGGCTACACTGCTCCTGCTAACATCAATAACCGGGCGGGAAAGGTGGATGGTATTTTGGTTGGTGGTAACCTGAGCATTATCGAAACCCTGGCGGGCAGCAATTCTGATCTGGATACGAAAGACAAAATCCTTTTTATTGAAGATACCGGCGAATACCTTTATAGTATTGATAGAATGTTGTGGAATTTAAAGCGCAGTGGTAAATTGAAAAACCTGAAAGGTTTAATTGTAGGTGGTTTTAAGGTAAAACCGGATGATATAGGTGAAGAATTCGGCAAAACCATCTATGAAATCGTTCTTGAAAAAGTTAAGGAGTATCATTATCCCATTGCCTTCGATTTCCCTGTTGGTCACCAACGGAATAATTTTGCCTTAAGATGTGGTGTAAACCACACCTTTATTGTAAGCGAAACTGGTACGGTATTACGAACTGTTTAGTTTATTGCTTCTTTTGGCTTGCCAACTCCTTCAAAGCATTTCCAAATATTCAGGCTTCGGCATAGCGGATACTTTTCAATATTTTTTTGTGTTCTTAGTGTCTTTGTAGCCAAAAAACACCATCTTTGCGCAAAATGCAGGTTGTTCTATCGCTGTCCGGATTTATCTGGAGAGAGGAAAGTCCGGGCAACACAGGGCATCCCGCTTTCTAACGGAAAGGGGTTCAGGAATGAAAACCTGAATTACGGATTAGTGCAACAGAAAATATACCGCCCCGGCTTTAAGTCGCGGTAAGGGTGAAAACGTGCGGTAAGAGCGCACGAGCACTGCAGGCGACTGCAGTGGTTTGTAAACCCCGGGAGTTGAAAGACCAAATAGGCTAACGTCCCGATTTTATATCGGGATAAAGGGCTGCCCGTCCGATGTTAGTGGGTAGGTCGTTAGAGATAAACGGCAACGTTTATAGTAGATAAATGGTAGAAGCCTGAGCAATCAGGAAACAGAACCCGGCTTATAGACCTGCATTTTTTATTCACTTAGCAAAATATTCTTGGTTTCATTAAGTTTAGCTGTTTCTTCCTCTCCTAATACCGGAAATTCAAGCCCTAAACTTTTTAACTTATCAACTATAATTTCGCTGATGGCTAATCGTGTAAACCATTTTTTATCGGCAGGTATAATATGCCAGGGTAATTCTTCGGTACTTGTTGCATTGATCGCATCTTCATAGGCTTCCATATATTTATCCCATAAGGCCCTTTCCTTAATATCGCCTGAAGAAAATTTCCAGTTTTTGGTCGGATCCTCTATCCTATCCAAAAAGCGCTGCTTTTGTTCGCCCTTACTTACATTTAGAAAGAATTTAAGAATCACTGTTCCGTTAGCTGTTAAGTGTTCTTCAAAGTTTTTAATACTTTTATAACGTTCCTGCCAAAATTTTTTATTGATCTTTTTTACATCTGAAAAACCAGGTATATTTTCGTTCAAAATGTATTCAGGATGTACTTTACAAACCAAAACATTCTCATAATGAGACCGGTTATGGATGCCGATCCGTCCACGCTCTGGCAAAGCCTTGTAATGTCTCCATAAAAAATCATGCTGATACTCTTTGGATGTAGGCACCTTAAAACTGTAAACCTGGCATCCCTGCGGATTTAGCCCGCTCATTACATGTTCTAAGGCACTGTCTTTTCCGGCAGCATCCATCGCCTGAAAAATAATCAGCAGAGAATGTTTTCCTGATGCGTATAATTTTTCCTGCAGGTGGTTAAGCTCTATTTTTGAATTTACCAGTGCATCTTTAGCTTTTTCTTTGTTGTAACCGCCCGTAAAGTCGGTTTTATGATTTTTTAAAGAAAATTTCTTATCACCCCGTACAATTAAACCTTTAAATTCGTTTTTCATGATCATGTATTATTTTAGATAAATTGATGCAACTGTAATTTAAATATAGAACTAAAAAATAAGTAAATTAAATACGTTAATTTGCATATAGAGTTTTTTATATTTAACGCCACAGCAATTACCTAAAGATTACCCAGTCTAATATGTTTAAAGAGATAAAAAACAAGTATTTACGTTATTTCACAATAGTTTTATTTTTTATAATAATTTTCTTTTCTGCGCTTCAGCTAAATTTTTTGTGGTTATTTGGCTATTCTCCAAGCGTTCATGATATCAAAGCGCCTACCCTCCGTGTAGGTTCAGAACTTTATACTGCAGACGGAAAACTCATCGGACGTTATTTTAAAGAGAACAGAACTCCGGTTAATTACGAAGAAATTGCCCCTAGTGTAATACAGGCGCTGGTAGCTACAGAAGATGTACGTTTTTACAAACATTGGGGCATTGATGTACAGGCGGTGGGCCGTGCCGTGGTAGGTTTAGGTAAAGATGGTGGCGCGAGTACCATTACTCAGCAATTGGCAAAAAACCTTTACCGTACACGTTACAACAAATCGCAGGGATTATTAATTAAAATTCCTCTGGTAAGAACATTAATTGTAAAATTAAAAGAATGGCAGACTGCGGTAAAATTAGAATCTAATTATTCTAAAAACGAGATCATTACGATGTACCTTAATACCGTTTCGTTTGGTAACAACACTTACGGAATAAAAACGGCCAGCCGGATTTATTTTGATAAAGAGGCTAAAGATTTATCCACTACTGACGCAGCCATGCTGGTGGGAATGTTAAAGGGCACTACCCTGTACAATCCTACTAAAAACCCGGCCAAGGCATTGGAAAGAAGAAATGTGGTGCTGGCACAAATGAATAAATACAAATACCTGAGCAAAGATAGTTTGGCTGCATTATCAAAAGAGCCCATCAAATTAAAAGAAGGTAAAATGCAGGATGGTAGTGATGGCGACTCATATTTAAGAGCTGCTGTAGCAAAATATTTAGAGAAATGGTGTACAGATAATGGCTATGACCTTTACGAAGATGGATTAAAAATTTACACTACAATCGACTCTAAACTCCAAAAATATGCTGAAGAGGCCGTTGCTGACCAGATGAGGATTTTGCAGCGCAGGTTCTACAGCGTTTGGGGCAATGAAGATCCATGGTATGATTCAGAAAAACAAAAAGTAGATTACCCGGACAGGGCGATGAAGAACCTGCCAATCTACGCGCTTTTACAAAAGAAATTCCCGAATAACCCTGATTCTGTTAAAGCCTATTTCAACAAAAAGAAAAGGATGCAGATATTTACTTACAAAGGCGATCGCGATACCCTGTTCTCAACCATGGATTCGATCCGTTATTATGGAAAAATCTTAAATACGGGTATGATGACAATGGAGCCGGCCAGCGGAAAAATTAAAGTTTGGGTAGGCGGTATTAACCATAATTTTTTCAAATACGACCACGTTAACCAGTCTAAACGCCAGGCGGGTTCTACTTTTAAACCTTTTGCTTATTTAACGGCTTTGGAACAAGGAATGAGCCCTTGCGATAAATTTACCGATAAACCGGTTAAAATTCAGTATCAGGATAAAGGTGAAACCAAATACTGGGAGCCAAAAAATGCCGATTACAGTGTTTCTTACCGCGAAATGAGCTTACGCTGGGCCATGGCTAAGTCGGTTAATACCATCACTGCACAGGTTACTGAAAAGGTAGGTTGGGATAATGTGGTTAAATATGCGCATGAGTGCGGTATCGATAGCCATTTAGAGTCAGTTCCATCGGTAAGTTTAGGATCAAATGATGTTACTGTTTACGAGATGGTTAAAGCCTATGCTACCTTTATGAATAAGGGGATTAAAACCGATCCTATTTTAGTAGAAAAAATTACCGATCAGGACAATAATGTAATCGAAGAATTTAAGCCTAAAACCAAGCGGGTTTTAAGTGAAGAAATTGCCTGGTTAATGACCTATATGTTCCGTGGTGGTATGGAAGAGCCCGAAGGTACTTCGCAGGCGCTATGGGAATGGCCTAACCTGTTTAAGAAAAATAACCAGATTGGCGGTAAAACGGGTACTTCTTCTGATTACGTAGATGCCTGGTACATGGGCTTAACTAAAGACCTGGTAACTGGTGTATGGGTAGGATGTGATGAAAGAACTGCACATTTTAAAAATGGCGAACAAGGCGAAGGATCGAGAACGGCTTTACCAATCTTTGCCAAGTTTATGGAAAAAGTATACCTCGACCCTCATTCGGGTTATACTTACGGCCCCTTCCCTAAAGCAACCGTTGATATTACCCGAACCTACAACTGCCCTAGCCCAAGGATTGTGAGGGATACGAGTGCTACAGACAGCGTAGCGGTCGATTCTGCAGATTTTAATGTTCCTACAGAATTACCGGTAACTGAAGTACCTGTAACTCCGGATCCGGAAGTTAAAAAAGAAGAGAAGAAAACAGAACCCGCTCAATCTCCGGTTACCCCTACTATTCCGTTAACCCGGAAAGAAGAACGTGAACTGAGGAGAAAACAACGCCAGGAAGAGAAAGAAAAAAAGAAAAACGAAAATAACAATCAGTGATCGTTTTTCAGGCCACGATGCCCCCAAATAGTTTATTGCCTGCACAATAACAGGCAATAAACTTTTAAAAAGTGTTAAAATTTCAATACTTTTTTAAACAATTGCTATTTTTATTTTCCAAATCTTATACATTTTCATTTTCGCAAATTATAGAACTTCATTACTAAACACACATATATGAAAATAGGCTCTACCACATTAAAGCGATATTCTTTTTTATTGCTACTGCTTATTCTTTCTTTTTCTGTTAAAGCACAATATTTCGGACAAAATAAGGTAAGGTATAAAAAACTAGATTTTAAGGTTTTACAAACGCCTCACTTCGAGATTTACTACTACATCAAGAACGAGAAACTTTTGAAACGTTTTTCGCAAGATGCAGAAACCTGGTACAAAATGCATCAGGAGGTTTTCAGGGATACTTTTTTAAAGAAAAACCCTGTTATTTTGTACAATAATCATCCCGATTTCCAGCAAACGACAGTCCTTAACGGAGAAATAGGCATCGGAACAGGTGGGGTTACCGAGGCACTTAAAAACAGGGTAATTATGCCTGTTATGGAACTTAACAGTCAAACCAGGCACGTTTTAGGTCACGAGCTTGTTCATGCTTTTCAATACCACCTGCTACTCGAAAAAGATTCAATCAGCTTAGAAAATGTTGGACAAACACCACTTTGGATGGTTGAAGGGATGGCCGAATACCTTTCAATTGGTAAAAAAGATGCGTTTACTTCCATGTGGATGCGTGATGCCATGCTGAACCGAGATATTCCTTCGTTAAAAGACTTAACCAATTCCAACAAATATTTTCCTTATCGTTATGGTCAGGCCTTTTGGACTTACATAGGCTCGCAATATGGCGATACTACTATCGTGCCTTTATTTAAGAATACGGCAAAATATGGCTACGAAAATGCCATCCGATATACATTTGGTTACGATGATAAAACGTTATCTGGTCTTTGGAAAAACTCCATTGATGCACATTACAAACCGATGTTAAAAGCCGATAGTTCGCAGATTAAGATTACGGGTACAAAAATCATCGATAATAAAAACGCAGGGAACATGAACGTGGCTCCTGCCCTTAGTCCTGATGGAAAATACTTGGCCTTTATGTCTGAAAAAGATCTTTTTGGCATCGATCTGTTCCTTGCAGATGCAAAAACCGGACGTATCATCAGGAAATTAAGCAGCCAGATTTCCAACGGACACATTGATGATTTTAACTTTATTGAATCAGCTGGTGCCTGGTCGCCAGATAGTAAACAATTTGCCTTCAGTATTTTCAGTCAGGGAAAAAACCAGATGATGATTATCAATGTGGCGAATGGAACTACTGTATCTCAAACCCCTATGGCCCAGGTACAACAATTTGGCAATTTAACCTGGTCACCGAACGGAAAAGATATTGCTTTTTCAGGTATGGTTGAAGGTCAGAGCGACATTTTTTCTTACAACCTCGATACCAAACAAGTAACACAGATTACTAACGATGTTTATTCTGATTATGCACCGAGTTATTCGCCTGATGGCAAAAAATTGGTATTCTCTTCAGACCGGGCAGCTATACAGGCCAATGTAATCAATGCAGTGTTGCCGATCAACCTGGCTGTTTACGATATCGCTTCAAAAACCGTTACCAATCTTGACGTTTTTCCGGGAGCAAACAACTTAAATGCGCAGTTTTCGGCCAATAGCCAAAATATTTATTTCCTTTCCAACAGAGACGGTTTCAGGAACTTATATAAATACAATTTTGCAGATAATACCGTCGATCAGTTAACCGATTATTTTACCGGTATCAGCGGGATTACCGAATTTTCTCCGGCCATTTCAGTTTCTACAACCGACGAAATTGTGTACAGTTATTACCGTTATCAACGATATACTTTATATAATGCCAAATTGAGCAGCTTTAAAGCAAAACGAATTGGTAACCAGGACGAAAATTTTGATGCTGCAATCCTCCCTCCCATGGAAAATATTGGGGTGAACATCATCAATTCCAACCTGAATAATTTTGATCGTTTTGAAAAAATTGTTGCCGATTCGATGAGAGCGGTACCTTACAAACCAAAATTCAGATTAGATTATCTGGCTAACAGTGGTGTTGGGGTTTCTACAAGTCGTTTCGGAACAGGTATTGCCGGGGGTATTGTAGGTATGTTTAGCGACATATTGGGCACCAATCAGATTGTGGCAAATTTATCGGTAAATGGAGAAATTTATGATTTCGGTGGTTTGGTAGGTTATATCAACCAAAAAAGCAGGATCAACTGGGGAGCAGCTATTTCACATATCCCTTATGTATCAGGGTTCAGATCGTATGGTTACGAGAATATCCCTACGGGCAACAATCAAACAATTAACGCCCTGGCAGACAGAACCGATATCATCAGGACTTTCGAAGACCAGTTACAGGTTTATGGAGCATATCCATTTAGTAAAATACACCGTTTTGAGTTAGGTGGCGCATTTTCTCATTATAGTTACAGAATTGACAGGTACAGTAATTATTATAATTCGTTCGGAAATTATATTGGTTCTGATAAGAGCAGGATTTCTAATGATGTAGCTTCACAAGATTATGGCATTCCCTTCAATTCGTTTACACTCTATCAGTTGAATGCTGGTTTTGTTGGCGATAATTCTATTTTCGGTTTAACCGCGCCGCTTGACGGCTACAGGTATCGTGTAAGCGGCGAAAAATACCTGGGTACCTATAATTTTGCTGGTGTAACTGCCGATCTCCGTAAATACTGGCGAACAAAACCAGTTACCTTTGCAGTAAGAAGTTATAATACCTTAAGAATTGGTAAAGATGCCGACAGGCTTTATCCAATGTACCTTGGTTATCCTTATTTAATTAGAGGTTATGAATCTAACTCGATTTACAAAAGTACCTCTGCACAATCATCTGAGTCTTTTGATATCAACCAGTTAACAGGAAGTAAGATAGCGGTTTTCAATTTTGAGGTACGTTTACCATTTACCGGGCCGAAAAAATTAGCAGCAATACCATCGAAATTTTTATTTTCAGATCTGAATTTATTTTTTGATGCAGGTTTAGCCTGGACCAACGATACCAAAGTGAAATTTAAAAGTGAGCCAACCTATACTACAGAACCATTGTTAGATAATAACGGAGCGCCGGTTAAAGATGACAAAGGAAACCCAGTTACCTATCTGGCTACGAATGAGCGTGTTCCTGTAATGAGTGTTGGTGTATCGGTACGGGTAAATGTTTTTGGTTACTTTGTATTAGAACCTTATTATGCAATTCCTTTCCAAAGAAAAGATGTTAAAACCGGAGTATTTGGTTTAACATTTGCCCCAGGGTGGTAATTTAACCCTTGTATAATTTCTGGTTTTTAAATGGCAAAAACGTTTAGATACCTGGAAGGTTGCAAAGCGATAAATATTGATCCTGACAGGTAAGTTAAAAAACATATTATAAGTGCTTGAATGATTGGGTGCCAAAAACCAGGCCATCATTCAAGCATTTTAATTTATATATGTTTTTCATAGTAATCTTCTATTAACCTTTAAATTGCCTAAGATAGGCTCGAGAATGAAAGTTTTACCTGATTGGTGGCATTCCTGTGTAAAAGAATATTTTCGAAATCGAGACCTATTGTTAAATCAATCCAGTCTGGATTGCAAGACCTTACCAAACGTTCCTTTTGCATGCGTGTAAACCTGCTGATCGATTTAAAACGCACCAAAGCCTGTGCTTCTGTTTTAAACTCTTCAAAATAAACCAACCTGGTTAACTGCTGCCCGTTATCAAAAAATAAGTTTGGCATTTGTTTGTAGAAATCCAGTGTCTTCATTAAATCAGAGCTCATGCCCACGTGCATACTTGTACGATTTCTGTCGGTAACGATATAAACAAACTTTTTCATGATTGGGTCTTTAAAAAATTAAAACTAAACTATTTAGTATACTTTCTTGCAATTCAAAATAATATTACTAACTTTATGAGCATAAAATTACTAACTATTTTAGTAATTCCAAATTTATTTTAAAATTTATTTTTATGTCAAATATTTCAAATAATTTAAAGTACCTCAGGAAGAAAAAAGGCCATACACAGCAAAATTTCGCTGATATTATGGAAATTAAAAGATCATTGATCGGTGCTTACGAGGAAGACCGGGCTGAACCTAAATACGATTTGCTAAAAAAAATAGCCGAATACTTTGACCTTACCATCGATGAATTCATCAACGAAAAAATAAACGACAGCTGGAAACCAAAGCCAAAAAGCCAGGGATCTAACCTAAGGGTGCTAAGTATTTCTGTTGATCAGAACGATAGAGAAAACATCGAACTGGTTCCTGTTAAAGCAAGTGCTGGTTATTTGAACGGTTTTTCAGATCCTCAATACATCAGCGATTTGCCGAAGTTTCAACTTCCCTTACCGGCTTTAAGACAGGGCACATTCAGGGCTTTTGAAATTATGGGCGATAGTATGTTACCCGTTCAACCGGGAAGTGTGATTATTGGAGAATATCTTGACAACTGGAATGAAGTAAAAACCGGCGAAACCTATATCATCATCAGTAAAAACGAAGGCGTGGTATATAAAAGGGCCGGTAATCGTTTCAGGGAAAATAAAGACCTGAAATTAATATCAGATAATAAGGTATATGATGCTTATACAATTGCGGCCGATGATATCCTCGAAATCTGGAAAGCTAAAGCCTATATATCTACTTCTTTGCCTGAGCCTGCACCAGATCCTACAATGGAAACATTGACCCAGATGATGGCGCAGATGCAGAAATCAATTTCACAATTAAATAAGAATTAACATTTTTTAACAGGCACCGATTAAACCGTTTGCTTTTTTATGTATCTATTACACTAACAAACACATAAAAAACATAACATGAAAAAGGTAATTTTAACAATGGCAATTGCAGTAATGGGTTTAACTGCTGCATTTGCTCAAGACACAACCAAACGTGAAAGAAGGGCAATGCCTAAATTGACTGCTGAGCAAAGGGCTGAAAAAGTAACGGCCAGGCTGGACAAACAATTAAGTTTAACTGCAGATCAGAAAACAAAAATCTATGCTATTGAGCTCGAAAATGCAAAAAAACTAGATGCCTGGAGAACTGCAGACAAAAGCGATATTAAAGGTAAAATAAAAGAGCGCAAAGCAGCAATAGAAGAACAAAAAGCCAAAGTTGATGCCGTTTTAACTGCCGATCAGAAAACAAAAATGGATGCTTTTCGTGCTGAAGCCAGAGAAAAAGGCGAAAAAATGAGAAAAGAGTTTGGAGGCAGAGGTAAAAGAGATAAAGCGCCGGTGGTTTCGAATCCTCCTTCGCAAGGATAAATTGAGTAAAGCGTAATTAATTATATTTTTAAAAGCGTTCCGGTAATCCGGGGCGCTTTTTTTACTTTTGACCGATGAGTAAAATTGAACAGTTCCTTAACAGCAAACTTCAGGAGCGGAAAGATAATCTTTCGATCAGGAATTTATCTGTCCACCACTACCCTGTTGATTTTTGCTCAAATGATTATTTGGGCTTTGCACGCTCGGTTGAATTGAAAAAACTAATTAATAAAACTGCTTCAACAATACCTCATTATCTAAATGGTGCCGGAGGTTCGAGGCTTCTGAGCGGCAATTCTCAATATACCGAAGAAACCGAACAGTTTATTGCAGATTTTCATCAGGCCGAAAGCGGGTTGATTTTCAATTCGGGGTATGATGCTAACGTAGGTTTCCTATCAAGCGTTCCGCAGCGTGGCGATACCATTATTACAGATGAACTGATCCATGCCAGCATTATTGATGGTTGCCGCTTAAGTTATGCAACACGTTATAAATTTCTACACAACAACATCAACGATCTCGAAGCCAGGCTTAAACTGGCAAAAGGAAATATTTTTGTGGTGGTAGAAAGTGTATATTCTATGGATGGTGATATTGCCCCATTGAAAGAAATTTCAAACCTCTGCGAAACCTATCAGGCCAATTTAATTGTAGATGAAGCACATGCTACAGGTATTTTCGGTAAAAAAGGTGAAGGACTGATCAGTCAATTAAACCTCAGCCAAAAAGTATTTGCACGTATTGTTACCTTTGGCAAGGCAATGGGCACACACGGTGCAATTATATTAGGAAGTACCAGTTTAAGGCATTACCTTATTAATTTTGCCAGGTCATTTATTTATACCACCGCAGCGCCGGTCCATAATATGATAGCTATCCGTTCGGCTTATCAGCTTTTGGATAAAATAAACCATCAATTGGTCCATCAAAAAATCGGCCTGTTCAGAAAAACCATAAAAGAACAGAATATTAATGCTTTCGAAAGCGAAAGCACCATTCAGGGGATTTTATTCTCCTCCAACGGGGCAACTAAACTGGCGGCAACCGCATTACAAAATAAAGGATTTGATGTAAGAGCCATATTAAGTCCTACTGTAGCAGAGGGAAAAGAAAGGCTACGGATATGTCTTCACACATTTAATACAGACGAAGAGATTATCTCGTTGGTAGAACATTTAAAAGAATTGAGTTAAATGGCAACATACTTTATAACAGGCATTGGAACAGGGATTGGAAAAACAATAACCAGCGCTGTTTTAACCGAAAAATTAAAAGCAGACTATTGGAAACCCATACAATCCGGAGATCTTGAAAGCAGCGACAGCTTAACAGTAAAAAATTTAATCAGTAACCAAAAAACGGTTATCCATCCCGAGTGTTACAGGTTAACGCAGCCCCTATCTCCACATCTATCGGCCAGGCTGGACGGAATTGAAATCGACCTCAACAAAATTAAAATACCCTTAACCGAAAACAACCTGATTATCGAAGGCGCAGGCGGTTTAATGGTTCCTTTAAATGAAACTGAATTGATTATCGACCTGATCAAAAAACTGGGTGCAGAAGTGATATTGGTATCTCAAAATTACTTGGGTAGCATTAACCATACACTTTTATCTATCAATTTGCTTAAACAGTATGAGATTCCGGTTAAGGGAATTATTTTTAACGGGGATGAAAACCCCGAAACGGAAAGGTATATCCGGCAATATGCCAAAATAAACAAATTGGGCAATGTACCCAACTTAAAGCTGATTAATAAGGAACAGGTTGCTACAGTTGGCGAAAATATATTGATTTAAATGCTAAAAGGCCCAACAGGTTTCGAAAGCCTGCGGGGCCTGAGATTTTGAGCCGGTCGGGATTACAATGTCAACCCATTTAACTTCGGATTTTCAATCCACCACTCATACATTTTATTTTTCGGTCAGGTAACCACTTTTCTTAAGAAAATCGGCCCATAGCTGATACCCCTCAGGCAAAAGATGCAAACCATCTTTGGTAAGTTCGGCCCTTAATTGTTTGTTTTGGTCAATAAAATTTGGATACAGATCGATAACCGTTACGTTTTTAGCCGTAAATTTCCTGATTTCGTTGTTTAGCCAAAGGATATGCCCATCTTTACCATAGTGCTTTTTAAATTTCTCAAAAGCGCTATTTACCGGCAAAAGGGTATTGAAATAAATGTGGGTATTTTTCGAACCTTTTCTGATACGTGAAATCATTGTTTTATAATTACTCAGGATAACGCTGTCCGGAATGTTTCTCGAAATATCGTTGATCCCGATCAGGATAAATATTTTGGCTGGTTTACCGTCGATTACATCCTGCAACCGTTCTAAAACCCCGAAGGTAATGTCGCCCGAAATGCCCCTGTTTTTTGCCTGAGGAAGATTTAAAAGCTTCGCCCAATCTGTCCCGGCCGTGATGCTGTTTCCAAGGAAAACAAAATCTTTTTTCGATTTTGGATCGGCTTTAAACTTTGCCACCAGCTCAACATATTTTCCCGGACGGTAAGTGCTGTCCCATTTTACAATCTGGGCTTCTGCTGCTCCATGGCTCAGGATTAATGCTATAATAACGATATGTAACTTCTTGATCAGTACTTTCATAATAGTTAAATTAAGGAATAAAAATATTTAATTCCTAAAGAGAACAAAAGACTTGTCAGGTTAAGAAGAACTGAAAGTCCTATATTTATTTTCGAATAGCAGGTTGCAAATTTCCGTTCAATATATTGTACTTATTTCGCCTGCACCAAAATGTCAGGATAGTCGGAAATAATCCCGTCTACATTTAATGCTTTTAATTTTTGGATATCGGCCAGTGTATTGGCTGTCCAGGGAATAATTTTTACACCATCAGCGTGTGCCCTTTTAACCAAATCTTCATTCACCATTTGCCAAACCGGACTTAAAATAAAAGGTTTATACCCTAAATCAGCTATATTTTCATCATAAGTTTTTTTGTTTGCCACCAAAAAAGAGGTTTTCATTTTCGGATATTTTTCATGGATTAACTGAATAGTGCGTTTATCGAAAGATTGGATCACGACAAAATCAGCAACTTTTTTCCTGATAATTACGTCCATTAACAGCTTAACAAATTCTTCAGGCATGGGGTTAGTAATACCATCGCCACTTTCACTGCATTTGGTTTCGATATTATAGAAAAACTGTTTACGTTTATGGGTTTTGATATCACGCTGTACAGCATCAATCAGATCGGCAAGCAAAGGGAGGTGCGTTTTTTCTTTTTTCTGTTGAGGAAAGAGATCGTAATACTTACTACCCAAATCGAACTTTTTAATTTCATCGTAATTCATGCCGAAAATAGGGTATTTTTTGGCATCAGCTGTAGGAATGTCCTGTCCGTCGGGTGTTCGCATAAAAGCCGGGCTCAGGTAATCGTCATGTGTTACCACCACTTTACCATCTTTTGAGATGTGTGTATCCATTTCCAAAGTGGTAATACCATCAATTTTCATGGCATTTAACATGGCTTCTATAGTATTTTCAGGCATTAAACCACGTCCGCCACGGTGTGCTTCAGCGCTAAATGCGGGGAATTTAACTTCCTGAGCATTCGATTTTACTACAAATGCAGATAAAAAAATAAAGATTGCTGTTTTTTTAAGTTTCATATCCAAAAAAGGGATTTTACAGTTGAATTTGATACACCATATAAGGCTATTAGTTAATCGCCAAGATAAACAGATCTGGTGTTTACATTTAACGCGGTTAATTAAATCTATATTAATTTTTAATAGCTGTTTGAGGTAACATCTGACCGTACTTCTGGCCCATTAAGCATCAGTTTCCGCTTCAAATTTTTCTCCAAAACGATCGGTAGCTATTACTTTAACTTTTTTAACTTCCGGGCTAAAATGTGCCATAAATAAGTGATCCGTAGAACGTGGCTCGACAAATGGTCTTGGATTTGGCAATTTATCGCCTTTATATAATTTAACAGCTAAGGGATCGTATCCATCTTGCTGTGCCAATATGCCCATTGCTTTACCATCCAGAAAATATTCCACCTTCCATGCCGGGTCGTAATTCCAGACATTGGCAATCAATCTTTTCTGATTGGTTAAGGTATCTACATAGATATCCAGCTGCTCTTTACGATCTCTGCCTGTTGATTTATAGTACCACGTTAAATTGGTTCCATCTACCTGGTAAACGCCATAACCTCGGGGTGTACCATCTTCACATATAGGGCCTGTCCACCAGCCGCCACAAACCGTTCCATGGTTATGTTCATAGATACCATTTTTAATTACGTTTTTATTAAAATGCGTATGGCCCGACATAATGTGTACATTTTTGAAATCTTTTAATACGGCATAAAAATCTTCTTTATTTTTAACACTATTATGAACCGGGATATGCAGGCAAATGATTAACAGTGCATCCTTGGGCACCAGTTCTAAATCTTTTGCCAGCCATTCCAACTGGGTTGGGGTAATGTAACCATCATAAGTTCTTTCTATCCCTAAATAACGTACATCATCCAGAACTACGTAATGGGCTTTGCCCCTGTTAAACGAGTAATATGTCGGACCATAATGCGCCTGGAAAGTACGGTCTGACGTATCGTCGCCACCTTGGCGGTAATCCTGATCGTGATTACCCAATGCCTGAAAAAACGGGATCCCTATTTTGGCAATGGCTTCGTCGTAGGCAGGAAAAAGATCAAAATTATCCCAAACCAGGTCACCTACTCCGATACCGTGCACCAATGTTTTACCCATGCTATTTACCACATCCCTGGTATCCGGTACGGAGGTTTCCATCATTTGCTGAACATCTTTTTTGTTCTTTACCTGTGGATCGGCCCAAATAATAAAGTTATGCTTGTTATCATCCTGTTTTAAAGGCTTAAGGTCGAAGTTTAATTTACCAGCGCTATCAGGCTTGTAATAATGACGGGCAATACTGCTTTCGGTTTTAAATTCGTAACCCGAAGGCGTGCTGATCCATACAAAACGCGCAAGTCCGTGCAATTTAAGCTGGTAGTTTCCGCTTTTATCGGTTTGTACCACGCTGTAACCATCCGAAATTACTGCCCCCGAAATGGCTTTTCCTTTACTGGTTACCGCACCGCTTACCCATCCGTCAACAGCAAACAGTGATGATGGGAATGATTTTAAGCTAACAAATAAAGTGGTGGTTAATATGGTCGATTTTTGTATAAAAGATCTTCTGTTCATATCATTTTAAAAACTGCTCAATAAAGCATTTGTGATGTGGTGAATTTAAAAACTCAAAACCTACCAACTGGCAAGTTTTAAGCTTAATTTTAACGATTTAGATGGCTCAACCACCAGAGTTTCTAATTCAAATAAATTTTAATTAATAGTCTTCACTATAACATTCTATTATGATCTCTTCATTTTCATTATCAGGGATATAAAATGTTTTGGGATTGGTATTATAGTTAATAGTGGAATAAATCTGACTATATAATTGAGTACGAACATCAAAGGCATAAACAGATGGAGATGAAGTTACAATAGTTACCGATACCGAATGCAGTGATCCATAATTGTAAAAATCAAAGTAATCCGAATTTCCGTTAGCGATACCCTGGATGGTTTGTGTTTGCGTATTTCCGTTAATATCCAAACCAGAAACAGTAATAGATACAAAATCTACGCCTGTGTGGTTAATGATACTAAATCCGGCGTTATTTCTTTTTTTATAAGCTGTTTGTAACGGAATTGTTTTTCCAGCGATCTTATTTGCAAAAGAAAAATTGACAAAGAGAACAAGTAATAGTGCAGTAAATAATTTAGGGATGTGGTTTTTCATAATTTTCTTAATTTATATCATTAATAACTAAATGGTGGTTCGCATAAAGGAGATAAAGTGATATTGATAAAGGCACTTCCGGCCGGTGATTTATTAACCAGAAAAACCTTTCATCAGGTTTTTCTGGCCATTTAAAATCAATTACTTAAGTGTGGTTGCTGGCACACCATCAGGATTGGTTGCTGAAGCTTCAGGAAATATGCCCTCAATTTCATTTAACTGAGATGTTTTGGTTAATAAGAAGTGTGTAACGGTTCTGGCTTTAATCCATTTACCCAATGTAACACTATAGATGCCACCAAATTTATAATAATAGCCCTGATCGGAAATGGTCGAAGCATCAGGATGGTAGGCAAAAAACTTGGTATTGTTGCCCTGCCGGTAAAATGGCTGGGCTACCTGGGTAAGCGGCTCGATTACATCATAAAGGTCGGTATTTCCGATTCTATAGCCCACCGCTGGCGGACCGGCAGAAAATAAGCTTCCGCCGCTTGATATAAATAAAACATCAATTGGCTTGCTATCAGCCGTTACGGAAGTACCCTCAAAGGCAGCCACCCCATAAGCATTACCACTATTGGCAAGCAAATTGGTAGTTTTGGTTCCAAATCCATCACCATCTGCGGTAGAATAATTAAATGATCTGATCCATTTAGATGACGCAATACTGGTAGAACCTGTACTGTTGATGAGTTTATTACCACCACCAACGTAAAAAAACTGACCTTTAGAAACTGTCCCGGATGTGAGGTTAAACTTATAGGTCCTAAGTCCTCCTGTAGCCCATCCGTTTGTTGGGTTACCGATTGGCGTAGATGCCCCGGCATTATTGGTGGTAACAACAGAGAATGGCGTTACTGCGAAATTAATATCCCTGGTAGCTAAAAACTGAATGTATTCGTTATTGGCATCTGTTCCTTTAGGATCTGCTATCCAACCAGATATAATAAATGCCGGAATCTCAATAGTAGAGCTTAAGGTAAATATATCTTTGTCTGTACGTAACCTCAGCTCCGGAACAACATTACCATCAGCGCTAACCTTATTCATCATAATAGCCAGGTAATTCCCCATTACCGGTGGAATTTTACCAGCGAATGATGCACTTGCCTCCGTATGAAGTTTAATATCATCAAATCCATCATTTAACATTTTATCACCCGATATTACATCGGTAGGAAGAAGCTGTGGATTATAAGTTCCTTTAACAATTGACAAGAGTGTACTTTCATATTTATCCGGATTGGCAAATATTACAGAACTGGAAACTGCATTGGGAACAATTTTAACATTCGAAGCCACTTTTTTAATGGCCCCGGGGTTAACATTGGTAATCTGAAGGTTGCCATCAACACGCTTAAGTATGGCACCTTCTACATTGATTAAAATAGAATCGCCACTAACGTATTTGTTTGCCTCGCTCCCTAGCGGAATCTGAATCCCCCTTAATTCATTCAACCTTCTTCTATCCTGTACAATCAATAATCCTGAGGGGAGGTTTTTACCTGAATGATCAGAAATAACAACTACACTGATGCTGTTCCCACCAAACATATTATCAGGGCCCAGGGTTACATCTGAACCTTTATATAAACTTCTTAAATCGAATAAAGGAATATAAGGACTTACAACACCGCCCGGATAATTTGATTTTTTACAGCCAATCCATAACAATGGCACTGCAAGTAATATGATACTATACAATATTATCTTTTTCATTTTTATAATTTTAATGATCCTTAACTATGGTTTTTGCCACCAAACCTGGGTTGAAATAACATCTTCTCCCTGAGCGGCAATAGCTTTTTGATAGCTGGTAGGATTTGCTGATTGTACATATACGGGATAAACCATACGGGCAGGCATAATGCCGCCAT
Organism: Pedobacter vanadiisoli; assembly: GCF_042684385.1. Lineage (NCBI taxonomy): Bacteria > Pseudomonadati > Bacteroidota > Sphingobacteriia > Sphingobacteriales > Sphingobacteriaceae > Pedobacter > Pedobacter vanadiisoli. The sequence continues at coordinate 338,172 of NZ_JBHULL010000005.1, forward strand.
TTCTCAGTCCTGGTCCTTTTGGTAAAATGGGATGACCTGTACGGCGGTACTCGAACCATTGTTGCATGTCAACCAGAAACAGTGCGTAATACTTCTGAAGATGGATTTGCTCCATTTTTTCATCTGCTGATAATCCATTATTCCAATCGATATCTGCATTTGTGATATACTCTATATAAGTTGGTGAAGTGGTAGATGTAGGGAAATTTGGTACCCAGTAATTAATGGCATTTGCAATACCAGTGTTATAAAAACCTTCGGCCGGGCCATTGATCCAGCCTTTTAGTGCTGCTTCGGCCAGAATGAACTGAACTTCTGCAAAATTCATCAGTATACCTGTTTGTGATGATTGTTGCAGAGATCTTGCTCCGATAGCTACACCTGAGCTGGTTTGGTCGTAAGAATAAAAATAGGCCTCCTTAACCACCCCGGCGCCAACTATATAACCACTCGGCACACCTTTAAACCCACCTGTTGCGCCCTGCGAAATTCCAAATCTGTTAATACCGTTAACGGCATAACCTTTACCTGCAGAAATATCAATCCGTGGATCGCCCCAGTTTGCCAGATGATCGATAAAGAAGCTTCCAATGGCAGGAGCCCTGAAATCCTGAACCCTTACTCCATTTACATAAGGGTTAACAAATGGATCAGTACCGGTTAAACCCGTCCATTTCAGTGTGGCAGATTCTGCATTATTGGTCATAATAGGATATTTGGCCGGATTGGTATCTACAATTTCTTTAATTTTAGCAATCACCTGAGCAGAAACTGCTGCTTTACCCGAAACCCTTAGTAATAACCTCAAATACAAAGAATTGCAAAATTTTCGCCATTTAGCAATATCTCCCTTAAATACCGGATCGCTGGAGGTGGTAATCGCTGTTCCTTCAGTTAATAAAGTATTTGCCTCTTCCAGTTTTTTAAACATATCCAGATAAATATCCTGCTGCTTATCAAAAGCTGGCTCTAAAACCGCATTAGTACCCTGGTTTGATTGAAAATATGGAATATCACCATAAGTATCAGACAGCATAGAATATACCCACGACTGGCATACCAATGATATTCCCTGATACGACTTATTTTCCATTCCCGGTTTTCCTGCCAGTTTATATATATCCTTAAAATTGGTTAGTTGTATGTACCAGGCATTCCATAAATAGTCAGAAAAGGTATTTCTATATTCATACCTGAACACTGTACCGTCACCATCACTAATGCTCACCGTTACCTGCATGAGTTCATTATTAAAATTCCGGTTACGGGTCATACCTGCGGTAAGGGTATTTACCAATGCCGGGGCCAGCAATTTTTCCGGTGTAGTAGAGAGGATATTAATCGGATCGGTGTTAACTTCCTGGAAGTTTTTATCGCACGAAGAAAGCATGGTAACCAATACCAATGAAGCAGCAATAATTTTATATAGATTCTTTTTCATATTTTAAAAGATTATATACCAATGGATAAATTGAAACCAAAAGTTCGGGTTGAAGGGAACTGACCGATCTCGAAGCCAGTTACAATATCAGAACCGCTAAGTGTTCCAAATTCCGGATCGAACATCGGCCATGGCGACCAGATGTAAAGGTTACGGCCATAAACCCCAAAAGTTGCAGAAGAAAGGCCTATTTTTTTAAGAAAACGCGGATTGAATTTATAATTTAAAGAAGCCTCTCTAAATTTGATGAAATCTGTACTGAAAGTACTTCCCTCGGCATTATCAGCTCCCATATGTGAACGGTAATATTCGTCGATGTCGTATGCAACAGTAGTATTCGGAACATAAGAACCATCGGCTAATTGCACCACACCATTGCCCACAATACCATTATACCTACCTGGTAATGTACTGGTTAACTTACCCTGCTCAACCATTTTGTAGTTTAATAAAGAGTGTGCAACCGCTCCTACCTGCGCATCAAATAACACGCTTAAGCTCAGATTTTTGTATGCAAAAGTACTACCGATACTGAATTTATATTTAGGCATGGTATTACCCAGGTAAACCACATCGTTGGTAATTTTTGCAAAACCTGTTGCTGCATCATAAACCACATTCCCCTGGGGATCGCGAACATAGCCCCTGCCGTATAAATCGCCCATGCTGCCACCAACTTTGGCAACAATCTGTCCTCCCGCAACCGGTCCGGTCCGGAGAATAATCGAACTATCAGATAATGCCTTGATTTCGTTTCTGTTCGATGCAAATGTTGCATTCATAGTCCATTTAAAACCACCTTTTGTAACTATTGGCGTTCCGTTTAAAGCTACCTCCACACCACTGTTATTTACCTGTCCGGCATTGATTAATGCCTGGTTATAACCCGAAGAGCGGTCTACAATTCTCGTTAATATCTGGTTTTTGGTATTTCCTGCATAAACAGCCACATCAAAACCTAACCTGCCTTTAAATAAACTTACTTCAGTACCTACCTCATAGGTGGTTGTTTTTAATGGTTTTAAATTTTCGTTAGGCAAAATCGTAGGGTTTACCAATGAGCTGTCAGGATAGGTGCCGTTGGCTGCTAAAGAATAGGTATAAGCCGTACGGTAAGGTGTGGTACCACCACTACCCACCTGTGATACTGAAGCCCTTAATTTGGCAAAGCTTATTGCTTTTGGAAGCTTAAAGAATTCTGAAAGAACAAAGCTGGTACTGATTGCCGGATAGAAGAATCCTACGTTATCTGTTCTGGTTGCAGTAGCCAATACACTGCTCCAGTCTTTACGCCCGGTAAGCTCAACGTACCAGTAATTTTTATAATTAGTAGATAAAACGCCGTAAAAACTGTTAATTCTGTATCTGCTGGTATCAGGAATTGAAATTAATGGATATAGGTTGTTGGTTAACTCGTAAATATTAGGAACGGCCAAGCCATCAGCACGCAGATCCGATTTATTGTATTCGTTCCTCAACTCGCTACCACCTAATGTAGCATTGATGCTGAAATTTTTGCTGATTTTTTTATCATATCTTAATAAGAAATCAATATTGGTTTCCTGTGCTTTGATGTGCTGTTTACGAACAGATCCCAGCGGCAAACGGCTACCTGCGTCGTAAGGACGTTCCTGGGCACGTCTTTCTTCAGAATAGTCAATACTTGATCTTAGCAACAAGCTCAATTCTTTATTAAATTGATAGCTGGCCTGAATATTTGCAGTAATGTTATTACGGCCTGTCCTGTTAATAAATTCATTCACAACCGCATAAGGGTTTTCAGGAAATGAACTGAAAGGGTATTTGATAGATAAATTTTCTTTACCATTTGCCCAATAATTCTTGATCCAATCCAAACTGGCATTAGGCTGCCAAAAAATAAACCAGTACATTAACGATTGGTTACCATAACCGGCACCAGGTAAGTTATCGCTAAACCTGTTGCCGTAATTTACTTTAGTTGTAATCTTCAATTTAGAAGTTACATCGGTATTGGTAGATAAGGTAAGCGTGGTTCGTTCTACCCCGGTATTGGGTACAATCCAGGTGTTGTTCTGATTGGTGATCGAAAAACGCGCTGTGGTATTTTTATAACGGCCATCTAAACTTAATGAGTTGGTTAAATTCTCGCCTGTGCTAAAGAAATCCCTGATTTGGTTTTTGTAAGGTACCCAGGGTGTACGGGTTTTACCAGTGGTTTGTGTAACCGGATCGTACTGAAAAAACATCTGTCCGTCAAAACGTGGTCCGTAGGCAGAACTGGTTCCACTGGTGCTTGCACCATCTACAGTTGTACCGTACGAATAGTATGCGGCACCATCCAATCCCTGACCATATTCGTATTGCATATCAGGCCACCGGTTTACTTCTTCAAAAGATCCGTTAGAAGTGAATTTAATGTTTACTTTTTTATGTTTCGAGCTACCTGATTTAGTAGTAATGATGATGGCACCGTTAGCTCCGCGCTGACCATACAGAGCTGCAGCTCCGGGACCTTTTAATACGATTACACTTTCAATATCCTCGGGATTAATATCGTTGATGGAGCTTCCATAATCGGCAGGCATGTTATCACTTCCTGTACCGTAAACTCCGTCTGAGCTATTGGCAGTACGTCTGCCACTGCTATTGTTAATTACCACTCCATCCAATACGATTAAGGCCTCATTATCGCCGGTCAGGTTATTTTCCCCCCTTAAAATAATCTTATTAGAACCCGCTGGCCCACTGTTCGACCTGATCAGGTTTAAACCTGCTACCTTACCAGATAGTGCGTCAGTCCAGTTCGTAGAAACCGCATCAGTTAACTGGTTGCTATCAATTTTGGTTACGGCATAACCTAAAGCTTTTTCTTGTCTTTTAATTCCCAATGCGGTTACCACCACCTCATTAAGCGAATTATCTGCCGGTACAAGTTTAAAATTAACACTGGTAGTTCTGCCAATAACAACCTTCACCTGTTGTTTTTTGGAAATTTCGTAAGAAATAAATCTCGCCTCAACAGTGTAAACTCCCTCCGCAATATTAAAATTGTACTCTCCATTATTATTTGTTTGCCCAACCATATTAAGCTCTACAATTTTAATGGTTGCCGCCGGTATAGGCTGATTGTTTTCGTCGACTACCCTACCTGTGAGCTTCCCAGTGGATATGTTTTTTGCCGTAATCAGAATATTACCTGTTGTACTCGATTTAAAGGTGAAAGGCAAGCCTTTTAGCAGCAGCCCTAATACCTCACCTACCGAGCGCTGTCCGCGAGATACATATACCTTTTTCTGATCATCAAGTTGCGAGTTATTATAGGCAATATGATTGCCACTTAGCTTTTCCAAAGTTTCAAAAGCTTTTTTTAATGTTATGCCATCTGCCTCGAATAGAATTTTCTTATCGCTTTGTGCCCAGGTATATATCGATGAAGAGAGCAGATTCAACATCATTACGGTAGCAATAACCATAATTTTTGAGGCATACTGATGGAAATTTTTAATCCATCGGGTATTAATTTTCATATCTTTACTAAGTTTTACTTTGTCAAATGAGTATACAGTTTATCAGGGCTTGAAATGTGTCCAGCATTTCAGGCCATCTTTCTTTTTCTGGTAGTTTTATATCATATCTATTTTTATAGTTTATCGTTAATAAATGATTACTTTATTTTCATAGATTGTATATTTTGATCCGGATAACTTTGCAATTATTTCCATAATTTGCTTTACCGAACATTTATCAAATTTTGCCGTAAGCTTTACCTCTTTTAAAGCCTCTGTTTTTATTTCAAAATCAAGATCATACTCGCGCGATATGATCTCAGCAATTTCCTTTAAGGGTTTATCGTAGAAAAAAAGTTTATACTCCCTCCAGCAGTTAAAGTCGGCTGCGTTTACCTGCGTTCTTGTAAACCGGCCGTTATTTTTGTTAATCTTGAGCTGCTCATTCGGCAATAGAAATTGGACAGGGCCATTTTTTCCCTTGTCCCTGAATATCACGCCTACTTTTCCGGTTTGAACAGTGATGTTGACATCGTTTAGTGATGAATAGGCATTAACATTAAATGACGTGCCTAAAACCGTGGTACATACTTTTCCGGCATACACCACAAAAGGCTGTTTAACACGATGCTGCACATCAAAAAAGGCTTCGCCCTCTAAATAGACTATGCGTTTACCAGTATTAAAATTTAGGGCATAACGGATTTTACTATCTCCGTTTAAATAAATATTCGAACCATCGGGCATGGTAACCAATCTTTTTTGCCCGCGTGGATTATAAATTTCGTTATAGGAAACAACTTCAATTTTCTTAGTATTGAAAGTACCGAAATACAGCAATGGCAACAAAACAGCAACCGTTATGGCGGCTGCGATGGTCAAATATTTAAGGTAATTGATTTTGCGTACAACGGGTAATTGATCAGCAGTTGTATTTTTGATATGTTGTTGAACTGCCAGCCAGTTTTTTAGCTGGTTTTCTGGCTTTTTTAAATAATAATCTGCGGCATCAAAGGCCTGCAAGGTTTCCCTGAAAATCTGTTGGTTGTGCTTGCTGCTCCCCACCCACGCCAGTAAATCAGTTAAATCTTCACTGCTAATGGTTTTCTTGCTGTAATCTTCTATTAATCGGTAGTAACGTTCGTCCATCTAGTCATGCTGTTCTTCGTTTAAGACAGATTAAACAGCGCAGATACGTAGCGGAAAAGATCAAGTAATTATTAAGAAATTGTTAAGCGCAAAAAATCGCTTATTATCTATGAGACGGAAGAAAATCAAATAGCCGACCGATCGGCAGTTAACGATCTGAAGTTCTTCACTGCCTGGTACAATAAGGTTTCTACAGTTCTTACTGAAATACCCAATAAATCGGCAATGATATTTTTTTCGAGCAGATCGATACGGCTCATTAAAAGCACTTCGCGCTGCCGATAGGGCAACAGATTAATCAGATTTATAATTTCGGAATAAGATTCCCTGCTCGTTAATTGCTCATGGGGATTTAAATGTGTATCCGGATAATCTAAAGCATCTCCATGCTCATTTATACTTAAAATATGAAGTTTTGCCCGCTGGATTTCATTAAAGGCCAAATTTTTAGCCGCTGTAAAAAGGTATTTCTTTACCGATTTAACCTGAAGCATATTTTTTTTGTCCCAAAGCTTCATAAAAAGATCAGCGATCAGCTCTTCAGCCTTATTATAATCCTTAATGTAAATAGAGGTAAATTTGCATAAGGCAGGATAATACCGGTTAAAAAGGATTTCTAGTGCAAGGCTGTCCTGATTTACCCATAAAGACATTAGTTCCTCGTCGCTTTTGCTTAAATATAAATCCTTCATCTTGCCAGCAAAAGTACCCGGGCAACGTTACGGTAATATTAAGCAAACTTTGCCTTTAAGTTACCTATGTATTAATTGTGTTGGATTGATGTTGAGTACGTGCTTTTTGTAAAGGCTGTTCAAAGAAAAATTACGCTCAAGAACGATCAATCCTACAACCGGGAATATTAGAAATTCGACAATATTGAAAGTATAAAAAACATAACCGAACACGAGGATCAGCCTGAAACATTCCAGGTAATAAATCCATCTCCGCTGTTCAAGCAATGCCCCGATATTGATAAGGGTTACCAAGATAAAAATCGATATGGCCACTTTATGCACCAGAGTTAAATACCCGTAAAACATGGTGGTTCCGGTAAGCATGGCCACCACCAGGACCAGCTGGATATTTAAATAAATTTTAAATTTGGGTTTCGGTTTGGCTTCATGCTGGATTTTATTCTGATAATAACGTTGTTCCAGGATAGGCCTGATATTCTGGTCCATTAAAGCCGGACTACCAAAAACCGCATTCCATTTCGCTTTAAATCCATCTGCACGTTTATAAGCCTCAGCAATTTCCAGGTAATAATGGAAGTGCTGCCAAATAAAACTATAACTTTTAATAGGATGTGTTAAGCCATATTTGGGGGCTTCTTCCTCCTTTTGAAAAGTACCGAAAAGTTTATCCCAAAAAACGAATACATCGCCATAGTTTTTATCTAAATATTTCTCATCCGATGCATGGTGAACACCATGTAAAGAGGGTGTAATAAATATATTTTCCAGCCAGCCCAATTTACCTCCCAATTGGGTATGCGTAAAAAATGAATAGGCACCATGAGCCAAAAGAATGGTAATAATCATGTTGGGGTGAAAACCTACCAATGGCAAGGCACACCAAAAAATATTACGGAAAATAGCCTGTATGGTGGTAATCCGCGCCGCTGCAGATAAATTAAACTCTTCACTCTGGTGATGCACAATATGTGCTGCCCATAAAAAATTAATCTCATGCCCTAACCTGTGGTACCAGTACCAAACAAAATCGGTTGCGAGCAAAAGCAAAATCCATACGTACCATTTGGTAGAAATATCAAAAATGGCATAGTTTGTATAAACCCATTGGTATAGCTGGTAAAAACTTGCAGCTATAAAAAGATTCAATAACCTTTCGGCAATACCTACACTGAAATTTGCAACCGTGCTTTCGTATTTAAAAATTCTCGCTTTTTTTTGTTGCTGAGCGATTTTAAACTCTATATATACAAAAATAAAAAATGCTGGTATAGCAAATGCTAGGTAATTTACCGTCATAACAATCGTGGTCTTTTATATGTTAACGGAACAAACATAATTATATTCTACAAAATACATAGATTTTATAGATAATTTTATTGCACATAAATTACTTCCTTATCGATTTTATGTTTGTGGTTTTAATTTATTTGCAGAACTTCGGATTTATAAATACAGAATTATGGCTACAAAGAAAAAAGCTGAAAACAACAACATATTATCAATCGATATTGGCGGCACCAGTATAAAAACCGTTCTTTTGGATGAAAGCGGAAATATGCTTACCGAATACTTAAAAAGCAAAACCCCGGCAGAAGCCACCCCAAAAGATATTGTAACGGGTATTGTAGAATTGATTAAGCCTTTTCCTGACAGCTATAACCGCGTATCGATCGGATTTCCCGGTTACGTAAAAAATGGTATTGTAAAAACAGCCCCCAACCTCGCCAAAAACAAATGGGCCGATGTAGACCTTGCCCAGCGTGTGGCCAATGAACTGGGCAAACCGGTACGTTTGGTGAACGATGCCGATCAGCAGGGTTTGGGTGTAGTTGATGGGAAAGGCTTTGAAATTGTTTTTACTGTAGGCACCGGGTTTGGTACAGCTTTGTTATTTGATGGAGAACTGCTGCCACACCTCGAACTGGCACATTTCCCGATCAACAAAGAAGAAGATTACGATGATTACATCGGCAATAGGGCCTTCGAAAAAATAGGTACGGAACGCTGGAACAAAAGACTTAAAAAAGTAATCGAAATCTATAAAACGGTTTTTAATTATGACACCTTATATATAGGTGGTGGTAATTCGAAACAGATTGATTTTAAACTCGAAGACAATATCAGGATCGTAACCAACAGGGATGGAATTAAAGGCGGTGCCAAGCTTTGGAAACTCGCCGATAAGTATAATATCTTTACGGTTGAACCTAAAAAATAATTGACCTTTTATTACAATCTTTTAACAACAATAGCTGCAATATTAATTTGTAAACCCTAATTTTGGGTGCATTCTAAAAAATAAAAAATGGCAAATAACGATTCGAAAAAATATAAATTGGGAATGATCGGTTTAGGCACTATGGGCCGTAACCTATTATTGAACATGGCTGATAAAGGTTTCTCGGTAACCGGTTACGACAAGGACCGCAAGATGATCTCTAAGCTTGAAGAAGAAGGCAAAAAGCATAATTTAGAAGGGTTTGATGATATTAAAAGCTTTATTGCAAGTTTACAAACACCCCGTACACTGATTTTGCTGGTACCTGCCGGACCAATTGTAGATAGTGTTATTGCAGAATTAAAACCGCTTTTAAGCAAAGGCGATATCATTATAGATAGCGGTAACTCTCATTTTACCGATACAAACCGCCGTGTAGATGAGCTGGAAAAAGACGGACTGCATTTCTTCGGTATGGGTATTTCGGGTGGCGAAGAAGGAGCACGTTTTGGTCCGAGTATGATGCCGGGCGGTGATAAACAGGCCTATAATGTGGTAAAAGATGTTTTCGATGCGGTAGCTGCAAAAGTAGGTACCGATCCTTGCGTTACCTACATTGGCCCGGGCGCTTCCGGTCACTTCGTTAAAATGGTGCACAATGGTATCGAATATGCCATTATGGAACTGATTGCCGAAGTTTACGGAATCCTTAAAAACGGTCTGGGCTATTCAAATAGTGAGATTTATAAAGTCTTCAAAAAATGGAACGAAGGCAGACTTCAATCTTTCTTATTGGAGATCACTGCTGAAATTTTCCTGTTTAAAGACACCGAAACACAAAATGACCTGCTAGATCAGATTAAAGATGAAGCCCGCTCAAAAGGTACCGGAAAATGGACATCGGAAGTTTCAATGGAACTTCAACTACCAGTGCCTACCATTAACGAAGCTGTTTCCAACCGCGATTTATCTAAATTTAAAGCCTTAAGGGTTTCTTTAGAAGAGGCTTTTGGTAAAAAAGATACTAAAATTGACATTACCGTTGATGAATTGGAAAATGCATTTTACTTCTCAATGATCAGTGCCTATGCACAGGGTATGCATTTATTGGTTCAGGCCTCTAAAGAATATAAATACGATCTGCAACTGCAGGAAATTGCCAAAATCTGGCGTGGTGGCTGTATCATCAGGGCTAAATTTTTGGAAGACATCTATCAGGCCTATGATAAAAACCATTCATTGGAGCATTTATTCGGCGATGCAGGTATCCAGAATATCATTAAAAGCACTTTGGGGGGCACACGTAAAAGTATCTGTGCAGCTATCGCATCGGGTTTAGGTATCCCTGCATTTGCATCTACCCTAACCTATTTTGATACCATTACCACTGGCAGAATGCCTTCCAACCTTATCCAGGCACAAAGGGATTTCTTCGGAGCACATACTTTTGAGCGTATAGATAAAGAAGGCATTTTCCATGCCGACTGGAATAAATTATCATAACCTATTTTAATTCACGAACAACAAGATAAAATGAAAAGCAAAACCGCATTAAACCCTACCATTTTTGTAATATTTGGTGGAACAGGTGATTTAAACAAAAGAAAGTTAGCACCTGCCCTATATAACTTATTTATAGAGGGTTACATGCCAAATAAGTTTGCGGTTATTGGTACGGGTAGAACCGAATTTACCGACGATAGCTATAAAGCTGCTTTAGAAGATGCTGTAAACCAGTTTTCGCGCAGCGGAAAAGTAAAAAAAGAAAAATGGGACAATTTTGCCAGTACCATGCATTATTGTCCGACAGATTTTGCGCAGCCAAAAACCTTCGAAAATCTTAAGGGAGCAGTAGAAAAATATCAAAAGGAATTTGGTGCGGGTACCCAGGTAATCTTCTACCTCGCGGTTGCGCCAAACTTCTTTCCTATTATTGCCGAGTGTTTACAGAAATATAAACTGACGCAGGATGAAGATAACAGCCGCATCGTTATCGAAAAACCTTTCGGTCACGATTTAGAATCAGCAAAAGAGCTTAATGCCCTTTTAAGCACTATTTTTACCGAAAAACAGATCTACCGTATCGATCACTACCTGGGTAAAGAAACCGTTCAGAACATGATGGCTTTCCGTTTTGCAAACGCCCTTTTCGAACCTTTGTGGAACAGATCTTATATCGATCATGTACAGATTTCGGTAACCGAGCAGTTGGGAGTTGGCGATCGTGGCGGTTATTACGAAGGTTCGGGTGCGCTGAGGGATATGATCCAAAACCACCTCTTACAATTGCTTTGTTTAATCGGTATGGAAGCCCCTATCAATTTCGATGCTGATGAGATCAGGAACCGTAAGGTAGAGGTTTTAAAGGCCATGCGTCCTTTCTCTGCCGAAGACATCCGTTTCCACACGGTTCGCGGCCAATACAGCAAAGGTTGGGTTGAAGGTAAAGAAGTGCCGGGTTACCGCCAGGAAAAAGGTGTAGATCCACATTCAAATACCGAAACTTTTGCTGCTGTTAAATTCCATATTGATAACTGGAGATGGCAAGGCATTCCTTTCTATCTAAGAACAGGAAAACGCTTAAACCAAACTTCGTCGTTAATCACCATCCAGTTCAGAGATGTACCTCATCAGATCTTCTCTTCAGGTGTAACCGAAAACTGGCAACAGAACCGCCTGGTAATCAGCATCCAGCCCGAAATGAGTATCCGTATGCAGGTTCAGGCTAAAAGACCAGGTTTGGACATGGTGTTGAACCCTGTTGATATGGTTTTTGACTACAAGGGAACTTATGAAGGCGATACGCCAGAGGCTTACGAAACCTTGTTGTTGGATGCCATGATGGGCGATCAGACGCTGTTTATGCGTGGCGACCAGGTAGAGGCTGCATGGGAGCTGGTGATGCCGATCCTGAATACCTGGGAAAGTAAAAAATCTATCAATTTCCCTAATTACCCTGCAGATAGCTGGGGGCCAGAAGAAGCTGAAGCTTTAATTGCAAGGGATGGTTTCCACTGGTTTAACCTGCCATTGAAGAATAAGGAATAATTAAGTTGATGGTTCATGGACAAATAGTCTCATGGCCATAAGCAAATTGTCATTCTGAGCTTGTCGAAGAACTTACACTAGGTGTTTCGACAGGCTCAACATGACATTATTTAACATATAAAAATGAATCTACTCATATACAAAACATTAGAAGAACTTAACCACGATCTGGCAGATTATGTAATTAAAATTGCAGAAATGTCTATCGAACAGAACGACCGTTTCAATTTTGTACTTACGGGTGGCAGTTCTCCTAAAGCACTTTACCATTACCTGGCAACCGAAGGTAAACACCGCATTGACTGGGATAAAGTTTATTTCTTTTTTGGCGATGAGCGTAACGTCCCGGCCGATGATGATAACTACAATGGCTTAATGGCAAAAAAGACCATTTTAGATCCATTGGGCATTAAAGAAGATCACATTTTTTATGTAAATACCACATTGGCTCCGGAAAAAGCCGCTATTGAGTATAAAAAAGCAATTGATCAGCATTTTAAGGGCGAAGATATCGTATTCGATCTGATTCTTTTGGGTATGGGCGATGATGCGCACACGGCTTCAATCTTCCCCCATACCACCTTAGTTAAGGATGAAGAGGTGAATGTAGCTGCAGTTTATGTAGAGAAACTCGATACCTACCGCATCAGTTTTACCGCCCCCTTAATTAACAAAGCAGATAATGTTGCCTTTCTGGTATTTGGAGAAAACAAAGCAGAAGCATTGAAACACGTAATCGGCGATACTGAAAAAAATGTCGACTTATACCCTTCTCAATTAATTGATCCTATTGACGGTAAATTAACCTGGTTTACCGATGAGGCCGCAACAAAATTATTAGAAGATTAAAAAATGATGTCTGAAGAAAAACAATTGTCAGACTTTTTAAACGGAAAAACGGAATATACCTTAGGGTTGTTCCGTTTTTTTATGGCTCAATTGTCTGAAATGGGCGAAATTAACCTCCGTGCAACCAAATCGATGATTGCTATTGAATCTAAAAGCACTTTCGCATACATTACCCAATTAGGCAAAAATTTTGTGCATGTGGTTATCCCTTTCAATCAGGCCTATGAAGATAACCTGTGCTTCACCAAAATTGCACAGGTACCCGGAACCAATCAGTTTAACCATCATTTAAGGATTTATTTTAAGGAAGATATAAACGAAGAAGTGAAAAGTTATTTAAGGCTGGCAATGAGCTGATGCATTTTTACCACAGAGTACAGAAGGATCTTTCACTAAACTCTTGATTCGATCTGATAGTTATAGGACCAAGCAAAACGTAGTGGAGTAATCTATGCATACAGATTTCTCCACCACAGTCGAAATGACAGCCCTGTAAGGAGCAGTAACACGAAAATTTTCTTAATCCAGTTTCTCCTCAATCAATAACTTAATAATTCCATCGGCCATACCCACTTTAGGTACATAAATCTGTTTAATTCCTGTCCATTTCATTAGAGTAAGGTAAATTTCGCAGGCCGGGATAATTACATCTGCACGGTCAGGATTTAAGCCCAGGGTATGGATCCGCTCTTTCAAAGAATAACTGGTAAGTTTATTGTACATCGAATTCAGCTTCTGCAAAGATAAAGGCGCATTTTCCTTCTCATCTGACATGCGGAAAAGTTTGTTGATATTACCACCTGTGCCAATACCTGCAAGATGCTTGTAAGCTTTGGTATGTTCTTTTACCCAATCTTTCATTTCTTCCCAGGTTTCTTCCTTATCCTGGTTATCTAGCATCCTGATGGTACCGATATTAAAAGACCTCGATGCCTGAGGCGCCCCTTTTACAAAAACAGAAAGTTCCGTACTACCTCCACCCACATCAATATAAAGGTATGTCTTATTTTCATCGAGTTGCTCCTCTATATGATTGGCATAGATAATATTTGCCTCCCTTTGTCCCTCTATAATCTCCAAAGTAAGGTCTGTTTCTTTTTTAATCAGCTTTACAATATCCTGTCCATTATGGGCTTCGCGCATGGCTGAAGTAGCACAGGCAAGGTATTCAGATACATGATAAACATCCATAAGGTTTTTAAAGGCTGCCATCGTTTTAACCAGATCGGCTGATTTTTTCTCCGAAATATGTTGATCTAAAAATGCATCATCACCTAAACGTAATGGCACACGGATTAACGTATTCTTTTTGTATCTATATTTTCCGTCTTGTTTACTGATATCAGCAATGAGTAGCCTCACCGCGTTCGAACCGATATCTATAGCTGCGTATCTTAACATTATGATTGATGCTTGGTTTTTAAATAGTTGTAGATGTCTACCTGTGCCCTTATCTTTTTGCTTAATCTGTTTTTATGGTATTTATTATTATTCAAAGCATTAATTTGCCTCGATTTGGTATTATCCTGCAGTTGCAGATCGATTATATCCTGTATTTCCTGTTTCACATCCTTATCCAAAACCGGGAATCCTACCTCTACCCGGTGCTCAAAATTACGGCTCATTAAATCGGCTGAGGAAAGGTACATGTCGTTTTTGCCATTGTTACCGAAAATATAAACACGGGCATGTTCCAAAAACTTATCAATAATGCTGATGGCTGTAATGTTTTCGCTGAAACCCTTTACACCCGGCACTAAACAGCAGATGCCACGTACAATCAACTGGATTTTAACCCCCGCATTACTCGCATCGTAAAGTTTAGAAATAATGGCTTCATCGGCCAGGCTGTTTACTTTTAGCATAATATAGGCCAGTTTACCCTGTTTGGCATTCCTGATTTCGCGGTTTATAAAACTAACCAGCTTAGAACGGCTTTCTAAAGGCGAAACAATCAGGTGCTTAAATCCTTTGGTTACCGTTCGCTTGTTCAAAGCATCAAAAAGCTTTACCAGATCATTGGTAATTTCTTTTCTGGTGGTAAAAATGCTATGATCGCAATATAAGCCAGCAGTTTTTTCGTTAAAGTTACCGGTCGCTAAATTGGCGTAGTAAACAGGTTTATCTTTTTCTATCCGTTTAACCAGGCAAATTTTAGAGTGTACTTTATAATCGGTTAAACCATAATTCACTTTTACCCCCTCTTCCATTAAACGGGTAGTCCAGAAAATATTGGCCTGTTCATCAAACCGGGCTTTAAGTTCGAGTAAAACAGAAACCGTTTTACCATTTTTGGCCGCGTTGATTAAAGCATTGATTACTTTAGAGTTTTCGGCCAAACGGTACAGGGTAATTTGTATCTCGGTAACTTTTGGATCTATCGCCGCCTCGCGTAAAAATAAAATAATGTAATCGTACGATTGGTAAGGTAAATTAACCAGGTAATCGCGTTGTGCAACTTTAGCGAACATGCTTTGTGTGCGGTGCAGATCATGAACTTTAAGTGGTACATTCGGTGCATACTCCAACTCCTTTTTGCCCACATTGGGAAAAGCAATGAAATCGCCAAATTTATGATAACGGTTACCAGGGATGAGGCTTTCGGCTTCCAGTTTCAGTTTGTTCACCAAAACAGTGAGCATGCCTAAAGGCATGGCCGAATCGTAAAGCAAACGCATGGGCTTTCCCTTCTTGCGTTTTTCTAAACTGTTTTTTAAATCCTCTATAAATTTATCGCTCACATTTTTATCGATATCCAGTTCTGCATCGCGTGTGAGCTGGATCGAATAAGCCTCTAAGCTATCGTAGGTAAAAATGTAGAAAATGTCATTCAAACAGTACCTGATAATATCTTCTGCAAGGATGATAAATTTGAGATCATTTGTTTCAGGAAGTACCAAAAACCGGGGTAAATTTGGCGGAATCTCAATAATTGCATACTTCTCCCTTACTTTGGTATCTTTTTTCGAAAGCTTAACGAAAAAATACAGGTACCTATCCTTTAACTCAGGAAAAGGTTTGTCCATATCCAGCATAATCGGAACCAGGTTAGACAGGATCTTATCCCTGAAATGGTTTTTCACAAACTCACCCCTGCTTACATTGAGCTGGGTATCGTTTAAAATAAAAATCCTGTTTTGCGCAAGCTCGTTAATCAAAGTGGCCTGGAAAAGCTGGTCAAACTTCCTTTCCTGCTTTACCACAATGTTTTTAATCTCGTTAAGGATTTTCTTTGGATTAAACCCTAAAAGTGCTTTTGCTTTATCGTTCAGGTTGGTAAGCCTGCTCATAGTGGCTACCCTAACGCGATAAAATTCCTCTAAGTTGGAAGAAAATATGGATAGAAATTTAATACGTTCAATCAGTGGCACAGTTTCGTCTGCGGCTTCCTGCAATACACGCTCGTTAAAATAAAGCCAGCTGATTTCACGGTTAAAAAAGGGAATTTTCTTATTGCTCATTTAAAAAAATAAAAAATCCCTGTCAAAAACAGGGATGCTCAAATCTGCATATTAATTTGTTAAATCGATGTTAATTCATTTGCACATTAACGTTAACAAATTTATTTTTTGGTAGGTGTTTTAACCACTTTCTTAACCGCAGTTGCTGCTTTTGCCACTGTGTTTTTAACAACCGGTTCCGTCTTTTTTGCTTCTGCTGCCGGGGCTGTTGCTTTTTTAACGGTTGTTGCCGCCTTTGCCGGTGCTTTTGCAACAGGAGCTACTGCTTTTTTAACCACTTTGGCCGTTTCTGCTACAGCTTTTTTAGTTGCGGCAACAGGTTTAGCCAAAACTTTTTCTGCTTTTTCTTCGGTTTCTATTGCAGCTACTTTAACACTCTGTACTACTGGTTTGGCTTTTGCCACTGCTTTTTTAACCACCTTTTTAGCTGTCTTTTCTGATTTGCTCACGGCCTTTTCAACTGGTTTTTTAGCTGTTTTTGCCTTTTCTTTTGATGTTTTCAGTAATTCGTCAATTTTTTGTCCTACATCAGCTTTTACGATGGTAAATTTCTTAGTCAGTTTTTTTGCCACACGTTTACTTGCCTTTCCAACCTCTGTACTGATTTCAGATACATCATGTCCTAAACTTTTGATTACATCTAAAAATTTATCGGTGATAGATTGCTCCAATTGTTTTTTGACTTCCTTTTTGGTGATCTTTTTTTGAGACTTTGGTTTAGTGGTTTTCATATTATTTTTCGTTTTTTTGTGAGGTAAGATTAATTTCTACTAAATCTACTTATTTTTTTACTCTAAAGCTAAAACCATGCCTTCTTTTGATATAGTAAGTAAAGTTGATGCGCAAACGTTAGACAATGCGGTTAACAATGCAAAAAAGGAAATCCTTAACCGTTACGATTTTAACGGCTCGAAAAGTACGATCGATCTGGATAAAAAAACAAACATCATTACCATTGTTACTGAAGATGATATGCGTTTAAAAGCCATAGAAGGTTCGATCATTTCGAGAATGATGAAACAGAACCTTGATCCTAAAAGTTTGGATTTTGGCGATGAACAACAGGCCTCGGGCAATATGATCCGGAAAGAGATCAGCATTAAAGAGGGCCTTGATAAAGACGCGGCTAAAAAAGTGGTGGCTAAGATCAAAGCCAGCGGGTTAAAAGTACAACCTTCAATCATGGACGATCAGGTACGGGTAACCGCAAAAAAAATCGACGATTTACAAGCAGTAATCAGTTTGTGCCGAAGCGAAGATTTCGGACAGCCATTGCAATACATTAATATGCGTAACTAATAGGGTTAACTGTTTAAATTGGTTAATTGACTACCTGTTTGTCGTCAGTTTACGAACGAACGTACACTTAACCAATTTGTACAACTAACCGATTAAACAACCTTACCATTAACCAGTTAAACAATGGAAATCAGCGAAAACGGTTTTATATTTTCAGATAAAAAGGAACTTTTAGATATTGAGGCTATCCACCATTATTTGAGTACAGAGTCTTACTGGGCTAAAAATATCCCGTTTGATATTGTAAAACGATCTATTGAACATTCGCTTTGCTTTGGCATTTACAAAGGCCATGAACAGGTAGGTTTTGCCCGGTGGATAACCGATAAGGCCACTTTTGCATGGCTCAGCGATGTATATATAAAAGAAAGCTACCGAGGTTTGGGCCTATCAAAGAAATTGATGTCATTTATGATCTTCCACCCCGATCTGCAAGGCCTTCGCCGTTACCAGTTAGCCACTTTAGATGCACATGGCCTGTATGAGCAATTCGGTTTTTCGGTAATCGAGAACCCGGAAAGGCTAATGGGGATTGTTATTCCCGATATTTACAGCAGAAGTGCAGAATAGACAAAAAACCTTTTTCAGTTTCCCTTGTTTTTAGTACACATCAAGTATAAGAAAACATGAAAAAGATATTCTTATTACCTGCAGCTTTTGCATTGGTACTTTCATTGGGTGCCTGCCAAACTGCAGATAAAAAATCAGCAACTACCAAAGACAGTGTTTCTGGTGATACTTCAATGGTTAACGGTACCCATAATATGGGATCTGAGAGTACCGAATCGGGTATTGATGAAGCTGGTGCAACTTTTTTAAGAAAAGCAACTGTAGGTGGGATTATGGAAGTTGAAGCCGCTAAAATTGCAGCGAATAATGCAAAAAGCGCAGAAGTAAAAGATTTTGCAGCCAAGATGCTTACCGATCATACGAAAGCCAACGGCGAACTAAAAGCTTTGGCTCAAAGCAAGAAGGTAATTACGCCTGATGTTTTGCCAGCTGACCAGCAGATCCACCTGGATGAAATGAAAAAAATAACCGGTGCCGCCTTTGATAAACATTATATGGAGATGATGGTTACGGATCATTATAAAACAGTAGCTTTGTTTAAAACTGGGGCTGAAAACCGCGATCAAAGTGTTAAGGCATGGGCCAACAACACGCTGAAAGTGATCGAATCGCATGATGAAATGGCAAAAAAGGTCATGGCCAATTTAAAATAATTGAATGAGCTTCAATAAAATTTAAAATCCCGAAATAATTATTTCGGGATTTTTTGTACCACCAGGCTTTATATTTTCCCTCGTAATTAGATCAATACAGAATAATAGTACTTTAGTTAAAATGTGTTAAAAACATTATTTTTTGTTACAATTTCTTTGAATAAAAAAATTAAAATTAACTTTCACCGTTAAAAACAAAAGTAGATAAATGAATACAAATAGAATTTTTAAGGCACTTTTTAGTGCTGCGCTCGTAGCTGCACTGCCTACTTTGGCCAACGCCCAAAAAGCGAATTGGCAAAATCTTGATCTTAAAAGTGATAGTACATTCGGAATCAGTACCGAAAAAGCATATAAAGAACTTTTAAAAGGTAAAAAATCGGTTAAAGTTATTGTAGCGGTTAATGATGGCGGTGTAGAAGCTACCCACGAAGATTTAAAACGAGTGATGTGGGTAAATACGAAAGAGATAGCTGGTAATGGCAAAGACGATGATAAAAACGGTTATATCGACGATATAAATGGCTGGAACTTTATCGGTGGTCCTAAAGAATCTATCAATTTCGAAACCTTAGAATTAACACGTTTGGTTCGCCGTGATCAGGCACGTTTTGCGAATACTACAGACGCAAACGTTGCTGAAAAGGATAAAAAAGACTGGGAAGCATTTAAAGCGGAACGCGCAGACCTTGAGAAACAATTGGCAGAAGCAAAAGAAAATCTCGCAGGCATTACCGGTTTCAAAAATGCTTTAGACGCAGTAGTGAAAAAAATAGGAAAAGAAAATCCTACACTGGAGGATTTTAAAAACTTTAAACCTACTACACAAGTTGAAGGCAGGATACAGAATGTATTGACACAGCAACTTGAAAAAGGAAGCTTTAAAGATTTTTACGAAGATCAGATTGTAGAAGGCTTGGATTATTATACGCGCCAGGCAAATTACAATTTAAACCTTGACTATGATCCACGTTCGATTGTTGGTGACGACCCAAACAATGTAAACGAAAAATTTTATGGCAATAACGATGTAGCCGGTCCGGATGCAATGCACGGTACACACGTAGCAGGAATTATTGCAGCCGATAGAACCAATAAACTTGGTATTTTAGGTGTGGCCGATAATGTAGCTATTATGGGAGTACGCTGTACACCAAATGGCGACGAAAGAGACAAAGATGTTGCAAATGCCATCCGTTACGCGGTTGATAATGGTGCTAAAGTAATTAACATGAGTTTTGGTAAGGCCTACAGCTGGAACAAAGAAATAGTTAACGAAGCCATGAAATATGCGGCTTCAAAAGATGTATTAATTGTACAGGCAGCCGGTAACGAAAACAAAAATATCGATGTGGAAAACAATTTCCCTAACCACAAAGATTTAGATGAGAAAACCATTTCATCGTGGATTACCGTTGGCGCTTCAGGTCCTACTGATGACGAAACATTAAAAGCCAGTTTCTCAAACTTTGGTAAAACGCAGGTAGATGTTTTTGCTCCCGGTGTTCAGATTTATTCTACCGTACCGGGTTCTAAATATAAAAAGTTAGATGGAACCAGCATGGCTTCTCCAGTAGTTGCCGGCTTAGCGGGTTTAATCCGTTCTTATTACCCAAAATTAACGGCTGCACAGGTAAAAGAAATTATTGTTAAATCGGTTACCAAGGTAAACCACAATGTAACTTACGCTAAAGGCGAAGAGCCAGATGCCGAGAAAGTATCGGTTCCATTCTCTGACCTTTGCATCAGCGGTGGTATTGTTAACGCATACAATGCATTAAAACTGGCTGCTACCTACTCAGGTAAAGCTACTGCCAAGTAAAAATATAATTGTTTTTAAACAACCTGCCCCTGCAAAAAAGAGGCAGGCTCCGTAAAATCGTCATTGCGAAAGGGAATAACAAAGCCTTTCGCAATGACGAAATTTCTTAAACCCGTCAATAGAGCAGCTTACCAAAGCCCATATTTTCTGCATTATTAAGCCTGTCGGATCCTCATTAAATTCAGTTAAGCCAATACCTTATCAGGCGTAATCGGCAAAGTTCTGATCCTTTTTCCTGTTGCATTGAAAACGGCATTGGCTACTGCCGCAGAAAAACCGATCAGTGCAATTTCTCCCATACCTTTGGCCCCCATTGGGTTAATATAAGGATCGGGTTTGTTGATAAAGTTCACATCTATTTCGGGCACATCGGCATTTACCGGAACATGGTAATCGGCAAAATTGTTGTTAATATACCGGCCATAACGATGGTCGATAACCGCTTCTTCTGTTAAAGCCATACCAATACCACCAACAGCACCACCCAGCATTTGGCTACGAGCAGTTTTTGGGCTTACGATTGTACCAGAATCGCCCACAGAAACAATTTTACTTACTTTTACCACTCCGGTCAACGCATGAACTTTTACCTGTACAAAGTGGATTGAAAAAGAATACATCGAATAATTATCCCTTTCCTTTCCACCCTGGCTCTCTTTGGTAGCTTCTACAGCAGGGAGGTTATTCTTCTTCAATACCTCAACAAAATTCGCAGCTGGATCCATCCCCGAGTGAATTGCAAGTTCGGAAATAGTCGATTTTAAAGCCTCACAAACGTCATTTACAGCCGATCCGACAGTAGATAAAGTAGCAGAACCACCCTGGCTGGGTGCAGGAGGTAAAGAAGAATCGCCCAGTTCGAACGTAATTTTATCCACCGGGATTTTCATCAGTTTATGGGCAATTAAGGTCATGCCTGTGCCTGTTCCGGGACCGATATCGCTTGTTGCACTTTGTAATAGCAAAGACCCATCGGCCTTTAAAATTCCTTTAACGCTGGCCTTTCCCCTATTGGCATTAAATACACCAACACTTACCCCATATCCGGTTTGCCATTGTCCTTCAACCAAACTACCGGGTTTATTTTTACGGTTGCTCCAGCCTATTTTTTCGGCACCGATTTTATAGGCTTCTTTAATATTCTTGCTTGAAAAAGGCTTGTTTTTCTGTTGATCCGTTTCAGGATCATTCTTAATCCTAAAATCCAGGGGATCCATATCCAAAGCATGCGCCATTTCATCGATGGCACTTTCCAGGGCAAAAGCTCCGGTTGCCTCGCCCGGGCCACGCATCCAAATCGGTACACCAAGATCTACCGGAACAATGGCATAAGAAGTATTCACATTATCGCACTGGTACATAAATTTGGCCATGTTCACCACGCCTTCGGTAAAGTTCTCGTATGTTGATGTTTCACCATAGGCACGGTGTGTAATGCCAGTTAATTTACCATCCTTATCTGCTCCTAAGCCTATGGTTTGGATAGCGGCAGGCCGGTTGCCCACCATGGTAAACATCTGGGCGCGCGTAATCACTACCTTTACCGGTTTACCAATGTGTTTGGAAGCCATTACCGTTGCAATTTCGAGTGGCCAGGTACGTAAAGCCATCCCGAAGCCACCGCCCACAAACTCCGAATTTACCTGTATATTTTCCAATGGGATTTTAAAAACGTTTGCAATGGTACCCTGGGTCGATTTTACACCCTGCGTTTTAGCATAAACGGTAAGCTGGTTATTTGGCCGCCAATCGGCAATCATGCCATGCAGTTCCATTGGATTATGTGTTTCTATCGGCAGAAAATACCTTTCTTCGAGTTTTACCTCAGCTGTTTTATAGGCATTTTCTATACCCCGTTTATAATCGGCCTGCCCTTGAAGTTTTTTTGCTTTTGGGTCTTTCAAGGCTTTTGCAAAATCGGTGTTAAACTCTTCCTTTGCATAAGTTGCCTTTACCAAAGAAGCTGCATATGTTGCCCTTTCGAAAGTATTGGCCACAACCATAGCAATTGGTTGTCCATTGTAAAATATTTTATCCGTATAAAAAATCTTCATCTGCGGCCCACCCTCCCGCTCGTAAGCTGTTACAGATGGTTTATTTAAATGCGAAACCACAGCAATTACGCCTGGCGCTTTTTCCGCTGCTTTTGTATCAAGTGCAGTAATTTTTCCTTTGGTAATGGTGCTTGTTACCAATACACCATAGGTTAGGCTAGGGAGTTCGTATTCTGCAAAATATTTAGCCTTTCCGGTAACTTTTAGAATTCCATCTACCCTATCCGTATCTTCTTTTAACATGCGCTTTTCCATAACTAAGCTTTCGATTTTGCAAGATTTAACGCTTCGATAATTGTATTAGGGGCCAGTTTAAGCTTGAAATTATTTTCGCCAAAGCCCTTGGCGCCTTTCATGGCCAATTCTGCCGCCTTTTCAAAATTTGATAAGGAAGCTTCTTTTCCGATAAGGAAATCCTCAGACGCCGTTAAGCGCCATGGTTTATGCGCCACGCCTCCCATTGCCAAACGGACATCGGTAATTTTATTATTGTTCAGCTCAAACGCTGCTGCCACCGAAACGAGCGCAAAAGCATAAGAAGCACGATCGCGCACTTTTAAATAGTGGTAGTTTTTAGCGAGATTATTTACCGGGATTTCCAGGCGGATAATCATTTCATCTGCCTTTAGATTATTGTCCAGCTGCGGTGTATCTCCCGCCAGGCGGTGAAAATCTTTAAAAGCCATTTTACGCTCGCCTTTGTTACTGGCCAGCACCACCTCGGCATTGAGGGCAGCTAAGGCAACACACATATCGCTGGGATGTACGGCAATACATTTTTCGGAAGTACCAAAAATGGCATGCATGCGGTTAAAACCTTCCATAGCACCGCAACCGGTACCGGGCTGGCGTTTATTACAGGGCATTTCGGTATCATAAAAATAACCGCAACGGGTACGCTGCATAATGTTGCCGCCCACTGTGGCTACATTACGCAGCTGGGCAGAAGCACCGGCCTGCAGCGCCCACGAAAGCAGGGGCAATTTTTCTTTGATCAAAGCATGTTCTGCAACCGCAGTATTGGTAGCCAGAGCCCCAATATGGATTTTACTTCCAACCAATTCGATCTGTTTTAAGGGAACATGATTGATATCGATCAGTTTTTCAGGTGCGATAACCCCTCTCTTCATCAGGTCGATCAGGTTGGTACCGCCAGCCAGAAATTTGGCATTTTTATCCTTTAGCAGTAATGAAATGGCCGATTTTGCCGAGCTCGTTCTTAAATACTGGAAATTGATCATACTGTTGCCCCTCCTTCCTTCACATCAACAATGGCATCAACAATATTCGGATAAGCTCCACACCTGCAGATGTTTCCACTCATGTATTCACTGATTTCTGCCCTCGAACCTGCATGCCCTTCCCGGATACAGGCCACCGCCGACATAATCTGCCCGGATGTACAATAACCACATTGAAAACCATCATGTTTGATAAAAGCTGCCTGCATAGGATGTAATTTATCACCATCGGCCAAACCTTCTATCGTGGTAATTTTCTTTCCTTCGTTCATCACCGCCAAACTTAAACAGGAGTTTACCCTTTGCCCGTCTACATGTACCGTACATGCACCGCACTGACCATGATCGCAACCTTTTTTGGTTCCGGTTAAATGCAGTTCTTCACGCAGGTAATCCAAAAGTGTTACCCTTGGCTCAACTGATGCTTTATATGCTTTATTATTTACGGTAAGGTTTAATGGGATTTTCTCGAAAAGTTCGGCAAAACGCTCATCTACATTATTTTCAGCTGCTTTGACCGCAATGCCCGGTGTTAAGGCTATCGCCGTAATCACAGAACTCTTTTTAAGGAAATCGCGTCTGCTATCGCCCTGATCAGGCTTTTTATCAGAAGGTCTCATATTTGGATGGGATTAGCTTTAGGATGTTCTTCTAAGTTCGGCATTCTAAATTTTAAATGGTATTAAATCAGAAATTTAGAATTGTTCTACAGAGCAATACTTTATATAACTCCCTGTAAGTAAAACATTAACAAAATAATTTCCAAAATGTTCATCCAATTTATACTTTTATAAAATGGACAATGTAAAACCACTACCCGATTTATCAGCAGAAGAACAACGCGTTTTAGGCTCATTAATTGAAAAAAGCCGCACCACGCCCGATTATTACCCCATGACATTGAACAGCTTAACAGCTGCCTGTAACCAAAAAAGTTCAAGAAATCCTGTAGTAAACTACGATGAAGAAACCGTTACGCTTACCCTAAACCAGCTTAAAATAAAAGGCCTCATCTCAACTGCAACGGGCGGATCGAGCCGTGCTACAAAATACAAGCATAACCTGGCGATAGTTTATCCTTTATTGCCATCGGAACTGGCCATTATCTGCCTTTTGCTTTTACGCGGACCGTTAACACCTGGCGAAATCAATAGCAATTCGGGCCGGTTATATGAATTTGAAAGCATAGAAGAAGTGCTGGAGCAACTCCAAAAATTATCGGATGATGAGCCCGCTTTCGTAAAACAGCTGGCCAAAAAAGCCGGACAAAAAGAGGCCCGTTTTGTGCACCTTTTGGGCGAACAGGTAGAAATGACCACGGAGACGGAAAACATTACAGCACCAGCTTTAAACACCACCGAACTGGAAAACCGCATCGAAAAACTGGAGTCTGAAGTACAGGAACTTAAAGAATTGGTTAATTTGCTGATGGATAAATAGCTTTCTTATTTATCTTTTAAAAAAGCAGTGTTTTTTTAACCATATCCTGATACATACCAATTTTTTTGGTTTCATTACAGGATATTAGCAAACAGGTTCGTATTTCGAAATAGTAGCACGGTTTCAGATGTACCTCACATTTCGTTACCCATTGGCAGTAAATGCAGTAATATAATCATCGCCTTATAAAGGCGACATTCAAGTGCAAATCAAGAATTTTAAGTGTTTTTCAGGCAAGATAATAATGTTCCGTAACCCAAACTGGTTATTGACAATATCTGTTAATATTTAGACAAGAAGATAAAATTTTTAATCAGGAATATTTATTTTATTTGTATTCTAATCAATTATAATTTATAACCAATCACATACATGTTTTCATTAAAAAATAAAAAAGCAATAGTTACGGGCGGAGGAAGTGGCATTGGAAAAGCTATTGCAACTATTTTAGCTAAGCAGGGCGCCGAAGTTCACATTATTGAACTGGGTACTGAACAGGCACAGGATACGATTAATGAAATTAAGGAAAATGGCGGCACAGCATTCAGCTACGGTTGCGATGTCTCCAATCATCAGGCTGTCCACGAAGTTTTTAACCAGATTGGACCGGTCAATATTCTGATTAATAATGCGGGGATTGCACATATCGGAAAAGCTGATACTACTCCGGAATCCGATTTTGACCGCGTAATGAATGTAAATGTCAAAGGCGTTTACAATTGTCTGCATGCGGCCATTCCAAAACTACGTTTAGCGGGTGGCGGTGTAATTATCAATATGGCATCAATTGCTGCATTGGTCGGCCTACCCGACCGTTTTGTGTACAGCGCAGCAAAAGGTGCAGTAAAAGCCATTACGATGAGTGTGGCTAAAGATTATATAGACGAGAACATCAGGTGTAATTCCATCTCTCCGGCAAGGGTACATACCCCTTTTGTAGATGGCTTTTTACAGAAAAACTATCCGGATAATATCCCTGAAATGTTCGAGAAACTTTCCAAAACACAACCTATAGGCAGAATGGCGAAACCCGAAGAGATAGGTGCGCTGGCTTTATACCTGTGCAGCGATGAAGCTTCTTTTATTACAGGCTGCGATTACCCAATTGATGGCGGATTTACTACCTTAAATAATTAATACAAAATTTTAAATATAATATAATGAAATTAATACGATTTGGCGAAGCGGGAGCTGAAAAACCAGGAGTAATTATAAACGATAATTATTTTGATGTTTCAGCATTTGTGAAAGATTACAATGAAGATTTTTTTGGTGGTGATGGCTTAGCGAAACTTGAAAAGGATATTGAATCTGCCGATCTGCCCCAGGTTGATAAAGGTGTACGCCTTGGTCCTGCTTTGGCACGTCCTTCCAAAATTATCTGTGTGGGCTTAAATTATAAAGACCATGCTGCAGAAACCAATGCGCCTATCCCTACAGAACCGATTTTATTCTTCAAGGCCACGTCTGCAATAGTTGGTCCGAATGATGACCTCATTATCCCAAAAAACAGCAAAAAAACCGACTGGGAAGTAGAATTAGCCATTGTTGTGGGCAAAAAAGCGAGTTATGTTTCAGAAGAAAATGCTTTAGAACACATTGCAGGTTATGTATTGCACAACGACTACAGCGAACGTGAATTTCAGATCGAAAGAAATGGCCAATGGGTAAAAGGAAAAAGCTGCGATACTTTTGCACCAATCGGGCCTTTTATTGCTACGCAGGATGAAATTGCCGACGTACACAATCTTCGCCTGTGGTTAACCGTAAACGGAAAAACATTACAGGATGGAAATACTTCCAACCTGATTTTTAATGTACCGTTTATGATCTCATACATCAGCCAGTTTATGACCCTTTTACCTGGTGATGTGATTACCACAGGAACGCCTGCCGGTGTAGGTTTGGGCCAGAAACCTGAGCCCTGGTACTTAAAAGCCGGTGATGTAGTTGAACTGGGAATTGATGGTTTGGGCTCAAGTAAACAAACAGTTAAAGCCTACAGCGAAAATTAATATGAAAAGATACTGCCTGGCATTAGATCTTATAAATGATGAAAAGCTGATAGAAGAATATAAACATTATCATCAATCGGTATGGCCGGAGATTAAGGAAAGCATAAGTTCTTCGGGTATCGAAAACATGGAGATATATCTGCTTGGTAACCGGCTATTTATGATCATGGAAGTTAACGAAAACTTCTCTTTTGATGAAAAGGCAAAAGCTGATTTGGCCAATCCAAAAGTACAGGAATGGGAAACTTTAATGTGGAAATTCCAACAGGCATTGCCATGTGCAAAACCAGGTGAGAAATGGATTTTAATGGACCAGATTTTTAAACTTTAATCCTTTTTTATGATTGATACACACGTTCATTTTTGGAATTTTGATCCGGTTAGAGATAGCTGGATCAGTGAAGATATGATGGCTATCCGGAAAGATTTTGCTCCGGAGAACCTTTTGAGTGTTTATAACGATCTTCAGATTACCGGTTGCATTGCGGTACAGGCAAATCAGTCAGAAGAAGAAAATCATTTTCTACTGACTCTCGCCGGGCAAAATGAAATTATAAAAGGCATTGTAGGTTGGGTAGACCTCCTTAACCCTAATCTGGATGAACGTTTAAGCTATTGGCACAATTATAAGACCATTAAAGGCTGGCGACATGTACTGCAGGCAGAAAACCGTGATTTTATCCTTAATCCAGCTTTCATTACAGGGGTTAAACAGTTAAAAAAATATAATTATACTTACGATTTATTGTGTTACCACAATCAGTTGAAAGACATTATAGAAATGGTTGATCAAATTCCCGATCAACCATTGGTATTGGATCATTGTGGCAAACCAGACGTGAAAAGTCAGGATTTGGCTGACTGGGCAACCAATATCAAAATACTGGCTTCCAACCCTAATGTACGTTGCAAAGTATCGGGCTTACTAGCCGAGGCCGATTGGAAAAACTGGACTGAGAAAGAACTTTTTAACTGCTTTGATGTGGTATTTGAACAATTTGGTACAGCAAGAATCATGTACGGCAGCGATTGGCCCGTAATGCTGATCAGCAGACCTTACCAGGACTGGTTTAACCTGGTAAATAAATACACAGAACAATTTACCGCTGAAGAAAGGAAATTGATTTTTTCTGATAATGCTAAAGCTTTCTACAAGCTATAAAAAGCTTTTTGATAGGTTTGGTGCTGTTGGTCGGTACCTTAATCGGTATAAACCATGCAGAGCCGATAGTACAGGATGGAAATCACGATATATTGTGTTAGTTTTCGATTTTTAACGCCTGCGACCAAGACAATAAATTAAATAATGAGTAAAAAAATTACCTTTCCTTATCACCCTCAGTACCCTTCGGTAGCTGACCTTAGACGTAAAGCAAAAAGAAGAATACCTAAATTTGCATTCGATTATTTGGAAGGCGGTTGCAACGAAGGGTTGAATCTGGTCCGTAACGAAACAGATTTCGATAATATATACCTAAAGCCAAACTATTTACGCTCAGGTGGAGATATTGATATGTCGGTTGAGCTTTTTGGCCGTAAATATAGTGCCCCTTTTGGCATTTCCCCTATTGGTTTGCAAGGTCTAATGTGGCCCAACGCACCTGAAATTCTGGCCAAGGCAGCAGCTAAGCACGACATTCCATACACACTAAGTACGGTATCTACCAGCAGCATCGAACGCATTGCAGAAGTTTCGGAAGGGAAAGCCTGGTTTCAGCTTTATCACCCTACAGAAAACAAACTAAGGGATGATATTTTATCCCGTTTAAAAGCGGTTGAGTGCCCGGTATTGGTCGTATTGGTAGATGTTCCCGCCTTCGGATTAAGGTATAAGGAAATTAAAAGCGGCCTTTCTATACCACCTAAAATGTCGGTAAGCAATATTTTACAGGCATTCGCAAGACCATTATGGGGGATTAAAACACTACAGCATGGCATCCCTTCATTTGCCACCTTAAAACCTTATATGGAAAAAGGCATGGACATGTCACAGCTGGGGCAGTTTATGAACCGAACATTTACAGGAAAAGTAGATGTTGAAAAGGTTTCAGCCATTCGTGAAATCTGGAAAGGTCCGTTGGTATTAAAAGGCATAGCTACCGATGAAGATATGCAGGCAGCCATACAGATTGGCGTTGACGGGGTTATTGTTTCAAATCATGGTGGAAGACAAATCGATGCTGGTGAATCATCAATCAATTCTTTAATCAAACTCGCCGGAAACGAAGCATATAAATCAAAGCTCAAGATCATGTTGGATGGAGGAATCCGTTCGGGTGTTGATTTGGCAAGGGCTCATGCTGTAGGCTCTGAGTTCAACTTTATGGGCCGTCCGTTTATGTATGGCGTTGGCGCATTGGGGGATGAAGGCGGAGAGCATACCATTAATATGTTTAAAACCCATCTGTACCAGATTATGCAACAGGTCACGATAGAAAAAATTTCGCAATTCCCGGAGAGGTTATTAACAGTATAAAACTGGCTGTATCATAAACCTAAGTTTATCCGGAAGTCTGTTATGATAAAAAAACCTCGCTGGTTTTAAAAACCAGCGAGGTCTATCTTTCACTTGCAGTTAACCAATTTTTAAACAATTATCCAGTTAACCTTTTTCGACGAATAAACTTACTTCGAAAACTTGTAGGTTGTACTCGTTTTATACGTTTCGCCAGGTTTAAGCACTGTTGATGCAAAATTCGGATGGTTTGGTGCATCAGGGAAATGTTGTGTTTCTAAACAGAAAGCAGAACGGTGCGGGTAAGATTTACCACCTTTACCATCTTTATCAGCTCCGGTTAAGAAATTGCCACTGTAAAACTGTAAGCCAGGTTCAGTGGTAATAATCGATAAAATAATACCTGTTTTAGGGCTTTTTACCACGGCCACCGGCGTTTTACCATCGTGATGTGTTAAGGCAAAATTGTGATCGTAACCTTTACCAAATTTCAATTGCTCGTCGGCATCGCCAATTTGTTTGCCAATAAGTTTGGCTTTGGTAAAGTCGAAAGCAGTGCCGGCAACAGGTTGTAATTTTCCGGTTGGGATTAAGGTTGAATCTACCGGTGTATAAGCATTTGCATCAATGGTCAGCTCGTGATCTAAAATAGTACTGTCTCCTTCACCGTTCAAGTTAAAATAAGCATGGTTGGTTAAGTTTACAATAGTTGTTTTATCAGTGGTTGCCTGATAATCAATTTGCAGGGCATTGTCCTCTGTTAAAGTATAAATTACCTTCACATCCAGCTTACCAGGATAACCTGCTTCGCCATCTTTCGATACATAGCTCAGCTCAAGCTTGGTGCTATCCAGTTGTTTGGCATCCCACACTTTACCATAAAAACCATCGGTACCGCCGTGCAGGGTATTTACACCATCGTTAAGCTGTAGCTGATATTCTTTGCCCTCTAAGGTAAATTTTCCTTTGCCAATGCGGTTTCCATACCGGCCAATTAAGGCGCCGAAAAATGGTTCGCCTTTTTTACGGTACGCACCTATGCTATCATAACCTAAAACCACATCGGTTAATTTATTGTTTTTGTCAGGAACTAAAAGAGAAATTACCCTGCCACCGTAGTTGGTAATCGATACCGAAGCGCCTTTTTTATTTTTTAGCGTATAAAGTTTAACTGCCTTACCATCAATGGTTGTGCTGTACTTTAAAGAATCTTGTTGTGTGCCCTTTGCTGCACTTTTATCGGTTCCAGAGTTGCACGAACTGAAAGCGAGGGCTAAACATAAGGTAGCCAGCGGTAATGCCCTAAGAAATTGTTTTTTCATCAGTTATTATTGTTTTAAAGTTGATGAAGCAATGGTGGATTTTACATGATAAACACCTGATGCTTGCATATAGATTTATTTTTGGTTAAGGCTAATGTATGAAAAATTATTAACGTCAGCTTAACGATTATAATATTATTTCTGTTAATATTCACGATCATTCCCTACATCAAAAAAAATCACATA
Organism: Pedobacter vanadiisoli; assembly: GCF_042684385.1. Lineage (NCBI taxonomy): Bacteria > Pseudomonadati > Bacteroidota > Sphingobacteriia > Sphingobacteriales > Sphingobacteriaceae > Pedobacter > Pedobacter vanadiisoli. The sequence continues at coordinate 369,578 of NZ_JBHULL010000005.1, forward strand.
ATTTAGCAAGTATATGCATAATTTAAATTTCAGGCCAAAAGCTTTTCTTTTTGATTTAAACGGAACCATGATTAACGACATGGAGTACCATACCTTAGCCTGGCATAGCATTATGACCGAAGATTTAGGCGCTGCACTGGATTATGAAAGTGTAAAAAAGGAAATGTACGGCAAAAACCACGAAGTGCTTGAGCGTGTTTTTGGCAAAGATAAGTTTAGCCCGGCCCAAATTGAGCGCCTTTCGGCAGATAAAGAAAAACGTTACCAGGCTGGTTATTTACCTCATTTAGCTTTGATAGATGGGTTAGATAACTTTTTGGAGCGGGCAAAGGCTGCACAGATTCCAATGGCGATTGGCTCGGCAGCAATTCCTTTCAATATTGATTTCGTAATAGATGGGTTAAATATCCGACATTATCTGAAGGCCATTGTAAGTGCCGACGATGTGCATACGAGTAAGCCCGATCCCGAAACCTTTTTAAAGGCCGCCCAGGCATTGGGTATTGTTCCGGCCGACTGTCTGGTTTTTGAGGATGCGCCCAAGGGTGTCGAATCGGCTTTAAATGCAGGTATGCCCTGTTTAGTATTAACCACAACACATACAATCGAAGAATTTGAACATTATCCGAATATCTTAGGTTATATTGCAGATTATAACGATGCTAAATTAAATACGCTATTTTAACATGGGAAAATATTTAAATCAAAAACCTGTTCTTGTTGCAGTAGACTGCATTATTTTTGGATACGATGGCGATCAGTTAAAACTTTTGGTCATAAAAAGAGCGATAGAACCGATTAAAGACAAATGGAGTTTAATGGGGGGGTTTATTGGCGAAAATGAAGATCTTGATGGCGCAGCTAAAAGGATTTTATTGGAATTGACAGGATTACACGATGTTTACCTGGAACAGCTTCATGCTTATGGTAGCCCAGACCGTGATCCTATTGAACGTACCGTTTCTGTAGTCTACTTTGCTCTTATCGATATTCATAAATACAGTAAACAGATCAATGATCAGTACCATGCAGAGTGGTTTAAACTAAAAGAAGTTCCGGAATTAATTTTCGACCACAATGTGATGGTTAAGGCCGCCATGGATAAAATCCGTTATCAGGCAGCCCTCCATCCTATTTTATTTGAGCTTTTACCAAAACGGTTTACCATACCGCAATTACAGACTTTATACGAACAAGTTTACGATTCGCCGATAGATAACCGGAACTTTATACGCAAAATTACCGCCAGCGGACTATTGATCAAACAGAGCGATAAGGATAAATCGAGTTCGCGCCGCGGGGCTTTTTATTTTAAACTGGATAAAAATAAACACAAGGCACAATTCCAGTCGTTTTTAAATTTTATACCTAAAACAAGTAAATAAGGGACTAAAGAATTGTTGCAGCATAAAATAAATTTTAGAATTATTTTATGCCTACAACATTTAAAAGCGGGCAGTTAACATAGCCTGTTTTGAGCAGCAAAAAAACATCAAAATATTTTCAAAAAAAATATTTGCAACAAAACGATAAATCCCTATATTTGCACCTCCTTAAACAAAAGGAAATGATTCCGTAGCTCAGCTGGTAGAGCATTACACTTTTAATGTAGTGGTCCTGGGTTCGAATCCCAGCGGGATCACAAAATGCCTCAATCCAAATTGAGGCATTTTTCATTAAAGAGATATATACTAATCGGTTAACGCTGCTAACCGACCGGTATTAGTCACAGTTTTTTTGTTTAGTAAGTGAATCAAGATGTTGTAATAATTTCGGAATTCTATAATCTCCAGCCATACTACCGATGTATTCAACTGCTTTATCAGGATCAAGACCTATTGAGGTTATGAAAAGAGGATTTTTACTTTCACCTCTCTTTAATTCTCTTTTGTTATTTACAAGTGATGCAAAATTAGTTTTAGCAACCCCTATTATTGGTACCTTTTCTTCTAATTGTTTATATAAATGACCTCCTAAGCCCAATCTATTATTGTCATCTAAAAAAACGAATCCGTCTACCACAATTACATCTATTTTTTTGAACTTGATTTTTTTTAATAAACTTAGAATGCAAGGTAATTCCCTCTTGTAAAATTCACCAGGAATATATTCCTCAATGTCTTCAAGAATTTCATAATAAACCGAGAAATCATTCGTCGTTGTCCAGTTTTCAAAAGCCAGACATACTGTTTTCGCTTTATTATCGTAGTAATACGAATCAAAAGATAGAATCATCAAATTTTCAAATTATTATTAATGGGGATTAATCTGTCTGATATACTTAATGTATACGACAGTTTAGGATAAACGAAATCTAAAAGGCGATTTTCCTGTCCACGAAGCTTAAAGAATTCTGTTTTTTGTTCCTCAGTGGCCAACTCTAATAATTGTCCATTAGAAAAATAAGCTAAGTTATCCTTAAATTCAATGAATGTTTTTGATTTTCTAAATGTTATACCTAGCCATTTATTACCTGATTGCAAGGATTTTTGATGGGAGATCTGATCTAATACAATTTTATGAAGAAACTTGTTGTTCGTTCCCACGGAAAACAAAATCACTGAATTATGTGTCAATAGAATTTCAAGCTCTTCATTACCACCTTTTTCTTTTACAATTAATTTTCTCAGCTGATTGTCGGACAATTCTTCCGGATTTTTATAACAAGAAAAAAGTCCAATATATGAATTAGCATCCAAATCAAGATTTTGGTCAGAATGATAATTCATTTTGGAATAATTAAAATCATAAACTTCAATTAAAGCATTATTGAAATCAACAGATGAAAAATCATTCAATTCATTATTTTTAATTACAAGATTTATATTTTCAATTATAAAATCGTGAATACTACAGAAATTTTGTGCAGCTATATGATATGCAGTTGTGGTTCTAACGATTGGTACACCCTTTTCTCCGACCTTTACCAGATGATTCCCCATTCTCCCTTTGCCGACATTTTCAAAATCAACAGAATTAATTAATTCTTCATATAAATTTGCATTAAATGAAAGTGCGAATTTTTGAAATCTGGAATTCATAATTATTCAATAAATTATGTTAGTATATGGGCCTTTTATAATCACCAGAATTCATACTAAAATGAATTCTACCATAATCGATTATACTTTTAGTTGTATTTTCCTGGTAATAAGAATTTCGTAAATCTTCAAGCATTTCGACAGTCATATCCTCAAGTTTGATGATATTATTATTCTCCTTAATATACGTTTGATCATTTATATATATGGCTTCCAGATTAGAACAACGTACCACGTATCCCATTCTTGTAGGCATTTGATCAATGCTTAACATAGATGGTTTTATTTCATGAGTATATAATCTGTTTGTTGAAAGAGGAATAATAAAGACTGAATTAGGATATAGAGTTACACTAAATTCTTTGGTCAAAGTGTGATCTTCAACTGATTTTTTTAGCTTGAAGTGAAGTCTTGTCAAAGCACTTGTTTCCTTATAACACCAATCATATCTATCAGTTTTGGAAGGTTTTATCTTGTCCGCACTTGACATGTCATAGAAAGTGCAAAAAGCAATGAGTCCATCTTTAGGCATATCTTTCGTTTTGTCAGAATGCGCATTAATTTTCGATTTTATTTCTTTCTGATTTTCTTTCCTTTGGTTCTCGTAGATCTGCGCTAATACGTGATTCAATTTCGTTTCATTCTCAAAAACATATTTTGCAGAATCATTTAAAAGATCAATTATTTTACGGTCTGTATTGCGAAAGTTGTCTGTTGGCCCAGTTAAATTACTTGAGCATCTCAATAGTCTAAAATGGAATATTTCGTCTTTCTCACTTGTTTCTTCTTTCAAAATCTCCGTCAGATATATTCCTTTTCTAAATGATTTTGACTCCTTTGTTGATTCCGTTAATTCCTGAAATTCATGCTCAGTTTTGATGTTATAAAAATAATCACCATGAAATAAACTTCTAAAATAAACCCCGGCATTACTAACTATAATAGGAACTTCTCCAAGTTCAACCACATGTATATTGTCATCATTGACCAAATTATTGTAATTACTTGAAAATTCTCTTATAATATATATTTGTATTTTATCCAACTTGATGTCGCTCAGGTCTCCACAGATATAGAGTCTTTTACCTATTGTGGACTGTGCTTCCGGGAGTGAATTCACTACTTTCCCGCAGAAATTCTCAATCAGATAGCTAATATCTAAGTGTAGCTCTTTCTTTTCAAACAAAACAATGAGTATATTTTTGTCTTTCGAAATTTGATTTTCAATTCCTTCCATTTTGATTTGTTATTTTATAAAATTGTGGCTCCTTCTCAAATATACATAACTAACCATGGTTTCAAAATTTTAAAAAAACGCTGAAATTAATAATACCTCATTGATTTAATCAGGAGATTAATTGTATATTTTAATATAGCAATGCAGTTAAAAACGTACAAATAAAATGGTGAGCGATTAGGTGAGTCAAAATCGAAATCCACATTAAATACTATTTAACCCTGATTTTTGCACTAGGTGCAAATCACAGAGAAGCCTCACAGAAATGTGGGGCTTTTGTGTTAAGAGGAAATAGTTTCTAGCTGGGTGGCTCACAGGCGACACACATGCGCTAGCTTGTGAGAGAATCTGATGACGATCAAATAAAACCGCTAAAGATTGTCCATGACTATCATGTTGAACTGATGACCATCAGGGTCAGCAAAGGCAAATCCATAATAACCTGCTTCGTCTCGTCTGACTTCCTTTAAAATCCTGCCACCTGCGCTTTTTACTTTATCTGCAAATTCATTGACTTCTTGTTCTGTTTCTGCTGAAAGTGTGAAAATTATTTCTTTTTTAGCTCCTAATCCATTTGCCAGGAATTCATCTATTTGTGAGCCATGCTCAAAAAAATGGATCACGAAGTTATCCGCACCAAAAAGAAAGCTCACCAATTTCAAGTCTTTGTTTATCCCATTTGTCTTGATACCAATTTGTGTGTAGAACCGACTGGTATTCTCGACATTGCTGACGCTGAAGTTTGCCCAGATTTTTTGTTTCACATTCATGCCTTTATATTTTAGTTAGAGATTATTTACCAAAGCTATGGCTTTTAGTAAGTACCGGTCGGGTGCAGAGGCGACAATTTGTAAGGTCATTTGCGCATGATAACTCATGAAGAATAACTTTCAAAGTTTATTTGGAACCCAGGATTTGCTCATCTCTATTGAGCGTAAAAAACCAGTTAAAACAAAGCAAAACAGCTCAAAAAAATGGAACCCTTTTATTTCTCTCGTAATTGGGTAAAAAGATTTGCATAATCAGGCAAGCCTGCGAGAGAACAATAATTAAAGCCGAAATAAAAAACGAAGCCTCCCTAAAATCGGAAGGCTTCGTTTTCTGACACTTGTATCTAAAAAAATTAATCAATAGTAATTGCTTCAATTGCCTTTTCCAATGAAGTTTCCATAATCCCCGGAATTGCCAAACCTTCTGCACGGAAAACGCTTGCATCTGAAACACCGTAGAATCCAAAAACGTTTTTGATGTAAGGTACATTCGAGTCGTAAATTTGATAAGGGCCTTCCGAATAAATATTTCCGGAAGTAAAAGCAATGTACAGTTTCTTATTGTTATTCAGCAATCCTTTTGGCCCGTTTTCGTCATATTTAAAAGTATAACCGGCTCTTGAAGTGAAATCAAAATACGCTCTTAAAGTTGCAGGAACAGAGAAATTATACATAGGAGAATCAACAACGATAATATCGGCTTCTTGTAATTCTGCAATTAATCCTGTTGAATATTCGTTAATTTCTACCTGTTCAGAAGAGTAACTTTCAGCGGGTGAAAAGAAAGTATTAATGTGCTTTTCTTCTAAAAGTGGTACCGGGTTTTTCGTAAGGTCGCGCTCTTTTACAACAGCACCAGAATATTTAGCTTTAATTTTTTCTACAACTGCATTTCCTAATTTTCTGCTTGCCGAAATTTCCGCTCTCGGACTTGAAATAATGTGAAGTATATTTTTCATTTTTTTAGTGATTAAAATTTCTTCAGCAAAATTATGTACATTAGCTTATTAAAAGTAAGTAGTAAACAAAAGGTTAGTAGTAACCTTTAGGTTAGTTAAAATGGAGACTTATGGAAAATACTGTAGTTTTTGAAGAGCCTATCACTGCTCAAAAATGTTCTGAGAATCTTTCCTTCGTTGAAGACTCAATCTATGTAATCGGTGGAAAATGGAAACTGAAAATTATTATTGTTCTTCAGGAAAATGGGAATATAAGGTTCAATGAACTGCAAAGAAGTATTCCTGGGATTTCTGCAAGAGTTCTTTCCAACGAATTAAAAGACCTTGAATTGAATGGTTTTGTAAAAAGAGTTGTTCATGCAGATCAAACTCCTGTGGTTGTAGAATATATCTCAACGGATTATAGCAGAACGCTAAAACCTGTCATCATTGCCCTTTCAGATTGGGGGAAGACACATAAACGAAAAATTAAAGAAAATTTTTAGATAAAAAAATTGCAGATAGATCGATGCGATTAAAGGCTAAACAATCAAAATCGGATGATAATCCGTCGCGTCCCTATCAATCCGATTCATACAAGGCTATAGACAGAGGTTCACAGGCGGTTCACTCGTCTTCCCAAATTACTGAGTTTATTTTCCAGCAGCCCTCTGTTCTGATAAATTGGAAAAATTTGTTTCCCTTACCTTTAAAATAAACGCCGTTAATATAGCCTTCTTTCTGATATCCTGAATGCCGCTGCGCGATATTTCCAATTATTTTTGTCTCGGCAAAAGTTTCCCTTTCTTCAAATCCGGTCAACGTACCATCCGAAAGCATTGTCTTTCTGGGCTCAATAAAAGAGCTTAAATTGTAAATATCGCTGGATACGTTGCTCTTTCTGATAATTAAGGTTTCGGGTAAACAGATATTATAAATGCGCTCCCAATCAGGCTCACGTTGATTGGCATTTGTAAAAACATCAAAAAATTGCCTGGTTAATTCATTGAGCAGAAATTTATCGACCATTAGCGAATAAACCAGCAGCGAGCTATTTTCACGATCCAATTCTTTTGAAAATTGCATACCTAATTTTTCTAAAAGTTGGATAGAATCAGAATTTGCTTTTGTAGTTATCGCCAAGATATTGGAACGTCCGTCTATTTTTATCTGATCCATTAAAAAAGCTGCTGAAGCTTCCATTGCGTAACCTTTTTTTGAATATTTATTAAGAAATGCAAAACCAATATCATAATCGTCCAGGTAATCCCGTTTAATAAAGGTTATAATACCAATTGGCGTTTCCAGGTCTTTAATTTTTACTACCCAAAAATTACAGGCCGGATCATTGGTTATCTTTTTGATATACTCCTCTGCCGCTGCTCTGCTCGTGATCCCCCTGTCGCCAATAAACTCTATCCACTCGGGTGAATTTAATAGTTCAAAAATAAAATCCGCATCAGGCAATCCTAATCTACTTAGTATAAGTCTTTGTGTAATATAATTTTCTTTCATTGTTGTTTGGATTTAAAGCTAAGAATAAAACACATAAATGCGGCTTGTTATTTATTGGAATTTTAGAACAAAAGACAGTTAATTCGCTTAGAAAACTCAGGATTTACTTATCATACCCTCAATCCGGCATACATAGAACCATTGGCAAAGAACCATTTTCAGCAAACTGTTTGAGGGAGACTGAATAAATAACAAAATGCTATTAAAAACAATTTAAAATCAATGCTGTTTTATATGGATATCGCCAAACCCTAAACTGAAATATGGAGTATTCAAAGCAGCTATTCACATTCAAGTCAATTTTTGACGGAATGGAAGACGCGGTCATCTGCCACGATCTTGATTTCTCCATCACCCATTGGAATCCCGCAGCTGAAATCCTTTTTGGTTATAACAGTATTGAAGCAGATGGAGCAAGCATGAACATCATCATGGATGCCGGTTATTTTGAAGAGCAGCATCAGATGATCAATGAGATTTTAAAAGGCGTTAAAATAGACAACTTTCATTCGGTTAGGAAAACCCGCACTGGAAAAGATATTCATGTGGCCATCACCATTTCTCCGATTTCGGACGAAGATGGAAACATAGCTGGTGCTTCCCAGATTATTCGCGATATCTCCAGGGAAATTATTGCTGAGCAGCAGCAGGCTACATTAGCTGCGATTATAGAAGGATCGGATGATGCAATAATCTCTACAACTGTGGGTGGCATCATTACCAGTTGGAACAAGGGTGCGCAAGCTATATTCGGGTATGCCCCATCCGAAGTAATCGGAAGACATATGGCCCTGCTGCTGCCTGCTGATCGCCGGCATGAAGAAGATATGATTAACAGCAAGGTGAGCCGGGATAATAAAACGGAACATTTTCAAACTGTCCACATTGCCAAAAATGGTGCGCTTATTCCGGTATCCCTTACAGTTTCACCGGTACGAAACAAAAACGGTGATGTTATTGGCACCAGCAAAATTGCCCGCAACATTACCGCCCAAAAACTGGCCGATGAAAAGCGGGCTACACTTGCTGCAATTGTTGAGAGCTCCGATGACGCTATTATCAGTAAGACGCTTGAAGGTATTATCATCACCTGGAATAAGGCCGCTGAGCATATTTTCGGCTACACGGAAAACGAGGCCGTTGGTTGCCACATTTCGATTCTGATCCCAAATAACCGACTTGATGAAGAAGACCGTATCATAAGCAGCATCAGGAGCGGAAAAAAAATAGACCATTACCAAACCATCCGCATCCGGAAAGATGGCAAAGAAATACCAATAGCACTCACCGTGTCCCCTATTCTCAGTTCAGATGGCACCGTTATTGGCGCCTCAAAAATTGTGCGGGATATCACTGCTGCCCGTGAAGCAGAAATTGCCATGGAAAACAATTCGCAAAAATTATTGCTGCTGAACTCTATCGGGAAAAGCATCAGTGAACAAATGGATGTGAATGTTATTTTACAAAAAGTTACAGATGCCACTACAAAGCTCACCGGAGCAGCATTTGGCGCTTTCTTTTATAATAAATTGGATGAGAACCGTGAATCTTATATGCTCTTTACCCTTTCAGGGGCACAACGAGAAGCATTTGAAAAATTTGGTATGCCCAAGAACACTGCACTGTTCCATCCTACCTTTAGTGGATTAGGCGTGGTTAGGGTTGACGATGTTACCACAGATCCCAGGTATGGTAAAATGGCCCCGCATTTTGGAATGCCCGAAGGCCATCTGCCCGTGCGTAGCTACCTGGCTGTTCCGGTTATATCGGCCTCAGGTGCAGTAACCGGTGGCCTCTTTTTTGGGCATCCCGAGCCAGGTGTTTTTTTAGAAGAACATGAAGATATTGTGGTCAGCATAGCATCGCAAGCGGCTATAGCCCTCGACAATTCAAAACTCTTTGAAGAAGTATCTGCGCTGAGCAGGAAAAAAGATGAGTTTATAGCTCTTGCGTCGCATGAACTCAAAACACCCTTAACCTCGATGAGTGGGTTCTTGCAAATATTACAAAAGACGATGGTTACTGAAGGGCTTGGCAAAAAGTTCTTAGAAAAATCGATACATCAGCTCGAAAAACTAAACCGCCTGGTTAATGATCTTTTCGATATTTCAAAAGTACAGGCAGGAAAAATGCAGTTTTTCTTCGAACATTTTGATCTTGGAGAATTACTCGAGGAAGTTTGCGATACATTCAGGCAATCCATGCCTGGACGTACTTTTGCCTGCAACTTAGAAAATGATCTTTTAATTTATGGCGACAAAATGCGACTTGAACAGGTGATCATTAATCTCATCAATAATGCAGTTAAATATGCCCCTAACTCTTCTCAGGTAAATATCCTGGCGGTAAAAAATCATACTGAAAATGTAATTTCCGTTACCGATTACGGCATAGGGATTAGTAAAGCAGATCAGCAAAATATATTTAGCCAGTTTTACAGGGTTCGCGACAGGGATCAGCATGTTTCAGGCTTAGGCCTGGGTCTTTTTATCACAAAAGAAATTGTAGAGCGGCATAAGGGGCGCATTTGGGTGGAGAGCGAGCGTGGAAAAGGCGCAACTTTTATTTTTACCATTCCACATAAAAATGAAGATATACTAATTGATACGTTGAATATATGAGGGCAAAATTGGTCTATATACTGGAAGACGATCCGGATATAAGAGAAATAGTCGCTTTTATCCTTACAGAGGCCGGTTATGATATAAAAGAATATGGAACGGCTGCGCTGTTCAATGCAGCTGTTTCGGAGCACTTACCTGATATCATTATCCTGGACATACTACTCCCCGACGGCAATGGCCTGGATATTTGTAAACAGCTGCGAAATAATGAGGTTACTTCTGCTATTCCTGTTTTAATGATGTCTGCCAATAAAACCAGAAGAGATATTGATGAGTATGGCTGTAATGCTGATTTTATCAGCAAACCTTTTGATATTGATCATTTCAGACAGCGGGTGGATTTGATCGCATAGGACTATGATGATCATATGAATGATTTCTGCTGAGCGCCTGGTCAATTGTTATCCTGACTAGTACCTGGTCGTACACATGATCCATCCATCATGCTTTATCTGTGCTATCGTAAATTATATGATCCAAACTTATCGTGCAGATATCAGAACCCTGTTTGTCCATATTGCTGAAAACAGTCTCTATGCCCCTTTAATCATCATCATTATTTATATAACTGAGGTTCATTAATACCATTTTTTTTAAGTTGTTCCTTATTCATTTCAAAATGCATAATGGTCATATCATTATAATACTTTTTGAACGAAGGCATATCATATTCTTTTCTCAGTTTTTCAACGTTGACACTATCGATAAGTCCGATTTTAGGGATAGCCTGACCGATTTTGTTATAGGTTACCTGCGAGCCGAACCGTTGCTTTTGCTTTAAATTAACTGCAATACGGTCTTCCAGCATAGCATAGTGTATTTTAGGTGCATTGTTTTTTCTGATTTCTTTTTTCAGTACTTTAAGCATTTGTTTCTGAAAAGCAATATCATTATCGGCATGCTGTATGGAAATCCAGAAATCAGTTTCCTTTTCTCCTACCTGATTAAGTCCAAGATAGCCATATTGCTGGTATAATTGTTTAATTCTTTTCTGGTTATCGTTGCCCACGCTGTCTCGTTGTGCAAGAAAAATCTCCCACCCTTTTTTATTGCCATACTGATCTATAAGTCCCTTTGGTGGAAGTCCGGCAAACTTCTGATCGATGTCGTAAATGTATTTGAGTTCTTTTAAAACCGTTTCCTTTTGCGAGACCGTCATTTTACGGGATGCACAGCTGATCATTAGCATGCAGGTGATTATTAAAAAGATATTTTTCATGTGTATCGATAATTATTGCTTTTTTCATTTAATTGTTGCCAGGTACCATTTTTTCAGAACCGGCTTTTTGAAGATTCATGTTAATTTCCCGAACTTCCTGTTCCTGACGATATTTCTGCTTATACCAAAGCATAAACCCAATCCAGCAGGCCAGTAGAATGGCAATTAAAACAAGTTCTGTTCCGTGCAAACCGTTTCTGAAAAAATTATTCAGGGAATGGAAACCTGCCACTGCCAATAAAGAATGTGTACTGCTGTATACCTTGCCAATCCCCCAGGTTCCGAAAAACAGCACAGCAAAAAAAATCAGGTTGGAGGTCGTGAGCTCAAAGTTCAGATGCCACACAAACCAAAGAACAGTGATAAGGATTACAGATTGCAGCTTTGGCAAATGTTTTAACTGCTCCTGTAAAAATCCGCGCCACCCGATTTCTTCCAATAAACCATATAGTAAAACGGTAAACAGCAATAAAAAAGGAAAGCTTCCATGTTGTATATAGGATACAGCCCCGATGAGTATTACAGGAAACGCCCAGAAGACCGTCAGGGGCAAAAACAGGCTTCGGTAGTTTCCCTTTAAGGAAAAGCTTACCGGAATCTGCACGAATTTAATGGCTATGAAAGCTCCTACTGCCGGACCAATTCCACGAAGCAGAATCAGCAGGTATTCATTATCAATACTGCTGTATACAGTAGTTTTAACGGCAAGAAAACGGAAAAATATAGCAACGAGGTAAAATATCAAGAGTCCCTTATAATGAAATTTTTTATCCATAGATTGTTTGTGAATTTTAATTTTCAAATCTATTGATAAATACCCTGTAAAAAATTGACGATGGGTAAGTTTTACTTTGCAGCAAGCCTTTTCCTTAACCGGCTTAGGCTCTCCGCTGTTAGTCCTAGATACGAAGCAATGATTTTAAGCGGGGTTCGCTGGAAGATTTCAGGCCTTTCCTTTATCAGCCCAAGATAACGTTCATCAGGAGTGAGGGTCAGAAGATTGATTTGCTCTTGTTGTTTCCTTAGAAACAGGATATCAGAAACAGCTTTGCCAATGCGTAATCCGGTCTCATTGCGGGCGTAGAGTTCATTTAGGTCAGGATAACTGATAGACCATAGGGTACAGTCTTCCAATGCCATTGTTTTAATTCCAGACTTGGCCTGTTTAAGAAAAGATAGGTAGTCGCTCATGAAGTTCTTTTCGTACAGTAAATTTATACAGATGTCTTTTTTGCCATTCCAGACAAAAAGTGCTAAAGAACCTGACACTACGATATTCAGATACCTCTCGATTTCATTGTAGTCTTTGACAATTTCATTCTTAAGAAATTGCCTTACTGAGATTTTCTTTGAGAATGCTTCCCAGATATTAATATCTGCATTATAATACGGAGCAAAAATCTGTTGAATCTCTTTTGGTGTCGGCATACATTTAATAAGTTTATAGAGGTCAGCTCCTCTGTTTTTCAGACCGTTCAAAAGTATAATTTTGTTCTCAGATTTTCTTCCTTAAACCGACACGGATTTGAAAAGGCTTAACGAGACGAATGAATCTTTCCTTATCACGCTGTTGGCAACAACATTCATCCAAAACCAATCATTCTAATTGGGTTACAGAATAAATAATGAACTTTTGTATCTTTAATACGTAACGGCTTTGGGTAGATAAAATACCAAAAGATACCTTTGCATAGACAGTTTTTCTGACGGTAACACTAATTTTAAACTTCAATAAATGAAGATACTTATAACAGGAACAAGCGGACATTTAGGGGAAGCAATAGCCAGGCAATTAAAAGCAAATAAACTCGATTATATTGGGCTTGATATTAATCCATCAGAATTCACTACTCATACAGGATCAATTACCGACGGAGAACTTGTAAACAGCCTGGTTGGGAAAGTTGATTTTATCATTCACACCGCAACACTTCATAAACCTCATGTTGGCACACATTCCAACCAGGATTTTATAGATACCAATATCACCGGCACACTCACATTATTGGAAGCAGCACGAAAAGCAAACATAAAAGGCTTTATTTATACGAGCACAACGAGTACTTTTGGCGATACGCTAACACCTAAGCCAAATGAACCAGCAATTTGGATAACCGAAAAAACAATTGGCGTTCCAAAGAACATTTATGGTGTTACAAAGAGTGCAGCTGAAGATCTTTGCCAAATATTTTACCGCAACCATAAATTACCTTGCCTGGTTTTAAAAACATCGCGTTTCTTTCCCGAAGAAGATGACAAGAAAGCAATCAGGGAAAATTATCAGGACCTGAACATCAAGGCCACTGAATACTTGTATCGCAGGGTCGATGTAGAAGACGTGGTAACGGCTCACTTGTTAGCTATTGACAAAGTACAGGAAATTGGCTTTGGTAAATATATCATCAGTTCAACCTCACCATTTGAGCAGGAGCATTTAATGGAACTCCACACTGATGCCAGCGCAGTGATTGAAAAAATATTTCCTGACTTCAAAAAATTATTCGTGAAGAAAGGCTGGACAATGCTGCCAAAGATTGATCGTGTTTATGTAAATAAAAAAGCAAGACATGAATTAGGCTGGAAACCTAAGTATGACTTTGGTTATGTATTAGACTGTATTGCTGCAGGCAAAGACTTTCGCAGTCAACTATCTCTTGATGTAGGAATAAAAGGTTATCATTCAGAAACCTTTACAGAAGGTCCGTACCCTGTACTGGATATATAGAAAAAGCGCCTGATGTTAAGTTCAAGTTTTTTCATTTTACACCGATCAATCAGTACACGCCTTTGCTAATATTTCTACAAACTAAAATTAACCCATAGGATTAAAATTTAGTTTGTAGAAGATAAAGACATGGAAAGTTTATTTGAAGGAGCTTTGCCAAAATGGTCAGTATACCATTCAATGAGTTTAACAGACTTAAACTGACTGTTCCCATTCACACCTCTAATGAACCGTTTGGCAGATTTGGTTCCATCTTCGCCCTTCATGGCTTGGCAAATCACATAATCAACTATAATTTTGTCTTCAGGTTTCGGTCCCTTGTAAGATAATATTGCACCGTCTTTTCCAATAATAAATGGTGCGGGATCACTAATTTTCAGAATCTTCCTGAATTCGGCTGATGAATCATTATCAACCAGCCTGTTAACATTTGCAGAAGTATCTGAACCTACACAAAGATTGGCAAACACTACGTCGGGATATTTAGCAAAACGCTCTTTTAATAAAAGGTATTCTTTTTCGTGCTCAGCAGACAGTTTCTTATCCTTCCAAACATATAGATAAACTGTTTTTCCATTGTATAAATCGCCAAAAGTTTGATGCTTTCCCTTCAAATCTACAATCTGTATATCAGAAATATGAGTACTGGTATAGTCGTTATAATTTTTAACCAGGAGTTTAGCAAATCCCTTAACCATCATCGTGCAAGAACTTGCAAGAACGCAAAGGGCAAAAATAAAAAGGTAGATAGATTTTTTCATGTTAAAATGGTTTGGTGCTACAGCTATATATTAATTATGTTTTGAGGAAAGACGATCAAGATTGATCGAAGGTTGCATCACCATTCATTTTTATAGATAAAGGTATTATGTACAGTGCTTTTTTGTCCTAGAAAAAATATACTTTTCTTGGATGAAAATACCAGGAATAAAGAATAAAACACCGTACATAACCAGAATGATCACTTTTCAGCAGGCAAAAGTTAATTAAAATGCCAGCTTTTCACCTTGCCAGCCTGAGTTGCGCAGAAACTCTTCCCAGGTCAGGCTATTCGCATTGATCTTTCTGCTCCATTGCAAATCACGATCTTCTTTAAAATAACCATATTCAACCGCGTATTCTGCCATTCCCAGAATCTCACTGACCAAAAGTTCATTAGTGCTAAATTCAGGAAAATGGTGAAGCATCTCCTCCCGGGTAAACGCCGAACTATAGGCAGCCTTTTTTCCCGTAACCTTTGCGAAAGTATCAACCATTTCCTTTGGGGAGATCATATCGCCAATCACCGGCAATGATTTACCTGCATAATATTCAGGATTTGAAAAAATTTCCAGTACAGCTGACCCGGTAGCCGTAAGAGGGTCTACAAAAGGTGCGCGAAAATCTTTTGGTAAGTAAATAGGAAACACCAGTGTATCGCCATCCATACGGGGAAGATAAAACTCCATAAGGTTGGTATAGAAAAAAGCCATATAGATAAATGAGCTAGTAATCGGAAGTGTACGTATATATTCTTCAATCTTGGCTTTGTCAGTGAAATGAGGGGCAAATTTCTTGCCCTCTGTAATTTTATCTACATTTTCAAGGCTACTGAAAATAAGATGCTGAACACCTGCTTCAACTGCAGCATCTGCTAACTGGATGCCCAATTCCATTTCATGTGTTTGCGGCGGAGCAATGCTTGGGGTCATCATGAAAACACCATATGATCCCCGGAATGCTTCCACAAAATCTTTTTTATAACCGAGATCAAGCGGTATGCCTATCAGTTCAGCTCCCAGCCCGGCCAAATGCTGCGCCTCAGACGAATCAATCCGTCTGGTAATCCCGCGCACCCGGTAACGTCCGCTTTCTAAGAGTGTACGTGCTGTACTCAGTCCCTGTTTTCCTAAAACACCCACAATAGTAATTAAAGGTTTCTCTTGTGTTCTTATTGCCTCAGCAGCATTTAAGTCTGATTTCATATCTATTATATTTTAACTATAAAAATTATAGTTGCAAAACTATTTTTAGTTAAATAGATTTGCAATAACTATCCAAAACGATAGGTCAAAAAAGAAATACAGATGAAAACAGAATGTATAGCTGATTACGTGAAACTAAAAGGGAAAATTTATCCATGTACAGTAAGTCTGGCAATGGATCTGATCGGTGGAAAATGGAAAGCCGTAATCCTTTATCATTTAAAAGATACTGAAAAGCGTTACAATGAACTTCGAAAAGAGATGCCGCATATCACCGAAATGACATTGAGTTTACAGTTAAAACAGCTGGAAAAAGATGGCCTGGTATCCAGAAAAGTATATGGCGAAAAGCCACCGATTAAGGTTGTTTATGGTCTGACCGATTTTGGAAAAACATTTATACCCATTTTAGAGACCATCACCGTGTGGGGAAATCAGATCGTATCAGAAAAAGGTGAATTTGTAACAAACGAGCAATAAATATTTAGCTTTCTGAAAGTTTTTATCTAGTATTAATTTCTACCTTACCTCCGTTGCGGAACAGATCATGAGAAATAAAATAGCCAGTGTTAATTTTTCCATTTACTTTAATTTCGGTAATACCCCTGCCCTTGCCAGGCTTGCTAATGGTTAACACTTTACCGCTGCTGGTTTTCCATTTTACCTCGTCAAAAAGTGGGGCAGTAATGATGTAATTTGGATCGGTTGCCGAGAACGGATATAATCCTAGCGAACTAAATACATACCAGGCCGACATTTCGCCGGCATCATCCATGCCCGAAAGTGCTAAACCTTCGTTCCCTATACCATACAGTTCGTTTAAGATTTTATCAATAATTTTTTGCGATTTTTCGGGTTTACCGATAATGGTATAAGCAAAAGGCGCTTCATGATCAGGCTGATTGCCCTGGCAATATTGTCCGATCATGGTTTCAACATTACGCGCAATATATTTAGGGTTCCAGGGCACAGTGAATAATGAATCGAGTTTGGATTCGAATTCTTTTGCACCACCGTATAGTTCGATTAACCCTTTCATATCGTGGGGAGCATAAAACGAAACCTGCCAGGCATTGGCTTCCCTGTACATGTATTCATAATAAGGATATTGCGGGTTAAAAGGTTTAATCCAGTCGCCATTATCCAATCGCCCCCTCATAAAACGGGTAACTGGATCAAACATGTTTTTATAATTTTTAGACCTGGCCATTAAAATCCGGTAATTACTGCTGTCGCCCAGTTTCTTCGCGATCTGTGCCAGCGAATAATCATCGTAAGAATACTCTAACGTTTTAGAAACACCCGCTTTCGCTTTAGTTTCCACATGTGGATTTTTCACATCAGGATCAGAGATATAACCTTTCTCGATATATTCTTTCACAAACGGACGGGCGCCACCATCCACATTGGCATTACGTAATAAGAGCTGATAAGTACCTTTAATGTCGAAATCATTTATCCCCCTTAAGTAAGAACCGGCGATAGACGATGCACCGTGATCGCCGTGAAAAAAAGTCGGAATAAACCCGGTTTTATCGCCCACATCTTTCATTGATTTGATCACATCCAAAGTAACCTTAGGCGTAATCAAACCTAAAAGTACATCTTTATTGCGGTAGGTATCCCAAAGCGACGGCTCAGTATAATAGTTAAAATTGGCTTTAACGACACTGTGTTTTGCATCTTTAAATTCACCATTCACATCGCTCCTCAAAGCTGGCCATAAAAATGAGCGGTACAGGCACGAATATAACAGCTGTTTTTGTTTCTCCGTACCACCTTTTACCCGGATATTGGATAATAGCGCTTCCCATTGTGCAGTAGCTTCATCCCGTACCTGCGTAAAGGTTTTAGCACCTATCTCCTTTTCTAAATTTTCTTTGGCGTTGGCCGTACTCACAAAAGAAAGGCCTATTTTTAATTCTACCGGTCCTTTGCCTCCATCAGCCAGATGCATAATGGCATAACCTGAGCGTTTGCCGGCATCTTTTTGATCGAGTTTAACTATTTTGCCATTTACGGTAGCATAGAAATAAATATTTTCACCACCCTGAAAACCCTGTACAGCCGAGGTACCCACTTGTTCGATATTCCAGGTAGAAACACCGCTATTGGCTTTACCCATTAAAAAAAGTATTTGTCGGTCGTGGTTATTTTTGTATTCATATTGATGAAATCCTGTCCTTAAAGTTGAAGTGAGTTTCACATTTACCTCATAATCATCCAGGTAAACCTGATAATAACCTGGCGCAGAACTTTCATTTTTATGCGAAAATTTTGATCCAAACTTGTCTGTTGGATTAGAAAGCGGTAAAATTGGAATATTGCAGAGGTTCCAGTGGCCCTTATTGGTATGCGCAAAACCGTAAATGGTGTCATCTTCGTACTCATAGCCGGCACCAGAGCCAAATTCTGTAATAGGACTTAATTGCACCATGGCATTCGGCAGCGAGCTACCTGGAAAAGTTAAACCTGCCCACGATCGCCACCCCTGTGGTAACTCATACCCTAAAATTTTGGGATCAGTTAAGGGTGCAGTACCAATAAAGGTATTTACGTATTTCGTTAATTTGGTTTGCGCCTGAGTTTGGTACAGCCCCGTAATACTCAGAAACAGGAATATGTTTAACAATTTGGTTAGTGATTTCATTTCAAATAAAACGTTTTAGTAAATATATAAAATCTATCTGCCATGGCAATAAACTATCACAATAGTTACCAATTTAATTTAAAGAATGTGGTAAAATAATATGCTTAAATGGCTGAATATTTTGCCAAATATCGGGATGCTTTATTACCTGACTTTTCGTGCCTCCTATTCTATTTTATATATCTTTGGTTTACACACTAATCAAATAACCTACATGTTTTTTAATCGTAAGCCAGCTATCTTCTGCGCCTTAATCTCATTTTTAGCCTTTGGCTTTTCCGCACCTGTTCTTGCTCAAGAGAAAGAAAAACCATCCTTATTGCTTTGGGACGATAAACCTGCAACAAAATGGATGACCGAGGCCTAC
The DNA here is from genome assembly GCF_042684385.1 of Pedobacter vanadiisoli. Classification (NCBI taxonomy): domain Bacteria; kingdom Pseudomonadati; phylum Bacteroidota; class Sphingobacteriia; order Sphingobacteriales; family Sphingobacteriaceae; genus Pedobacter; species Pedobacter vanadiisoli. The sequence continues at coordinate 388,628 of NZ_JBHULL010000005.1, forward strand.
CCTATTGGTAACGGCCGCATTGGCGGGATGATTTTCGGTGGTGTAAATCAGGAACATATCCAGTTCAATGATAATACGCTTTGGACAGGAGATGAACATGACCGTGGCATGTACCAGGCTTTTGGCGATCTGTTTATCGATTTTGACAATAAAGATGAATCATTCACAAACTACAGCCGCAAATTGGATATTACCAAAGCGGTTCATACCATTAATTACACCCAAAACGGCACCGAATTTAAGCGAGACTATTTTTGCAGCTTTCCGGATAAAGTAATGGTACTGCGGTTCACGGCCAACCAGAAAAAAGCTTACTCAGCAGTCATTAGTTTAAAAGATGCACATCAGGGAATCATAAACGTTAGCAAAAATACCATCAGTATTACCGGTAAACTACCCAACGGCATGGCTTACCAGGCCACTGCTGTAGTTAAAGTAGAAGGCGGAAAGCTTGAAGCAGTAACAGAAGGTGATAAAGAAAAATTAAAAATAACAAATGCAGATGCGCTTACGCTTATTTTTACGGCGGCAACCAATTACCTCAATAAACGCGAACAACACTGGAAAGGTGAAGAACCTGCACCTAAAATTGAACGGGTTTTAAACGCGGTTAAATCCAAAAGCTACAGTGATCTTTTAAAAACACACATCGGGGATTACCGCCGCTTGTATAACCGCCTTTCCATAAATCTTGGAACAGGCAATGCAGCCAGCCAAAAGCTGCCTACCCATCAAAGACTGATCAATTATAAAAAAATAGCCGACCCGGCGCTCGAAGCTTTAATTTTTCAATATGGCCGGTATTTGTTAATCAGCTCATCAAGGCCAGGTGGTTTACCGGCAAACCTGCAAGGGCTTTGGAACGAAAGTAATACCCCACCCTGGGGAAGCGATTATCACTCCAACATCAATATCCAGATGAACTATTGGCTGGCCGAGCCGACCAATCTTTCTGAATGTCAGGTCCCATACCTCGATTATATCAATAGCATGCGGAAAGTGAGTGCCGAAGCTACCCGCAAGCAATATCCTAATACCAGGGGCTGGACAGTAAAAACCGAAAACAATATTTTTGGTGGCATGAGCTTCCTTTGGAATACCCCTGGCAGTGCCTGGTATGCACAAGCGCTCTGGGAGCATTATGCCTTTACAAAAGATAAAAATTATCTCAAGAATTTCGCCTACCCGATTATAAAGGAAATCGCTGAATTTTGGGATGATCATTTGAAAAGAAGACCCGACGGAACATTGGTTTCGCCATTGGGCTGGTCGCCGGAACATGGCCCAACCGAAGATGGGGTAACGCACGACCAACAGATCGTATTTGACCTGTTTACCAATTATATAGAAGCTGCTGAAGCTTTAGGTATTGATGCCGGCTACAAAAACCATATTGCAGATCTTAAAGCACACTTACTGAAACCAAAAATCGGAAAATGGGGACAATTGCAGGAATGGGAAACCGATCGTGACGACCCGAAAGATCAGCACAGGCATATTTCCCATTTATTTGGTTTACACCCAGGCAGGCAAATCAGCACCATTAAAACGCCGGAATTGGCAAAAGCGGCTAAGGTTACGCTAACGGCCCGTGGCGATGAATCAACCGGTTGGTCTATGGCCTGGAAAATGAATTTCTGGGCACGTTTGCAGGATGGCAACCATGCTTATAAAATCTTACAAAACTTTATCACGCCTGTTGGTGGTTCAGGTACCGATTATAACAAAGGTGGTGGAATTTATACCAACCTGTTCTGTGCACACCCACCCTTTCAGATTGACGGCAATTTTGGTTATACTGCCGGTATCTCAGAAATGTTGCTGCAAAGCCAAACCGGCGAACTACAGTTTTTACCGGCCTTACCTGACCAATGGGCCACAGGAAGTATCCAGGGCTTAAGGGCCAGGGGGAATTTCGAAATTACGGATCTGCAATGGAAAGATGGTAAAATTGTAAAACTCTCCATTAAATCATTATCTGGCGAAAACTGCATCATAAGAAGTCCAAATGCACTAAAAGCAAATTTAAATGGAATTAAAATGGAAAAACCTGAAAATGATTTTAAGTATAGTTTTGTAACACAAACAGGAAAAACATATCAGTTTGAAGGATTGAATAAATAATTTCAAGATTGAAGTTAAAAAAGTGGGTAGAACTGTAAGTTTAACAAAATGTAGTGCCAACCGCTTTTTGGCTGTCTGAGCCCAGGTAAAAAATAGCTATTTCTCGTCATTGCCAATGTTAATTATTTAATTTAAGTTTGACTGTTTTTGCGTTGGTCAGAAAAATATTCCCGTAATCTAATAATCAGATGCGACTTAATAGTCGGTCTGTTTAAAAAAATTCAATAAACTCAGGTAAAAAATGAAATATGTAATTAACGACAATTTTATACGAGGCAACAAATATACGAAGATCTTCGTACTTTTTACAATACTATTGTCTTTTCCTTTTTTTACGGTAAAAGCACAAGAGAAGGTGAAATTCAATGGTATGGTAAAAGACATTACCAATCAGCAGCCCATCCCCTATGCTACCATTCGTCTCATTAAGAACAACGAGGCTAAAACTGTCGTATTTAGTTCTTATTCAGATACTAACGGGCAATTTACCATCAATGCAGATACAGGCATCTATCTACTTTCGATTACTTTTTTTGGCTATACTTCGCTAAACAACAACTTAAAGTTTTATCACGGTATGCCTCCAGATATAAATTTATTTCTGATGAAACCTTCTGTTAACCAGTTAGAACAAATCAATATTACTGCCCAAAAAGCTTTGATTACCCAGGATAAAGACAAACTTATTTATAATGTAGACCAAGACCCCTCCGCCAAAAGTGAAAACTTAACCGACATTTTCAGAAAAATCCCAATGCTGAGTGTAGATGGCGAAGGGAATATACAATTGAATGGCCAGACTAATTATAAAGTATTACTCAACGGACGCGAAACTGCCATGTTTGCACTGAATGTCAAAGATGCGCTCAGGGGCTTCCCTGGGGCTGTAATTTCAAAAATTGAAGTCATTACTGCCCCCTCCGCCAAATATGATGCTGAAGGTATTGGGGGCCTGATCAACATCATTACCAAAAAAACTATTTTAGGTTATAATGGCTATTTAAATGCTTATTATTCAAATATCAACTACCAAAGCAGCAGCAATTTTAGTATCCAATCGGGCAAATTTGCCATTACAGGAACCTATTTCTTAAGCGGAAATTACAATAACAAATCGCAGATAACAAGTGAAACTACCCCCTTAAAGCCGACAGCTTACCAAAAGAGATTATTAGACGGAGCGCGTATTGCCAACCGTTTTTCAAATAACGGCCTTTTAGAAACAAGTTACAGCATAGACAGTTTGCAAACTATCGTGGCCTATGCAAACGTTAGCGGAGGCAACAATAAGAGCAAACTGGTCCAAAATATTACCACAAGCTTTGCAGGCGCAGCTACACAATACGATGTATTTGACCAAAACATCAGGAATAATTTCCCCTCTTTTGGTATTGGGAGCGATTTTATTAAAAAATTTATAGGCAATCCGGATAAAGAGCTGAGCTTTAGGTTTAATGGTCAGTTCAGTAAAAACGATGGTTTAAATAATAGTTTAATGAATACTGCTAATTCAGACCTGTTTATGCAGAATGAAAGCTATTCAAAAAACCGGGAATACACTATTCAAACTGATTTCATTCAGCCATTTACCAAATTAATGAAATTGGAAACCGGAGTAAAATTTGTTTTCAGAAATGCAAAAGCCAACTATTTAAGCCTGCGCAAAACAGATGAAAATCTGCCGTTCGAACCTGATTATTTTAACTCCGATAACTTTGCTTACCAACAACAGGTATACAGCGGCTATGGCTCTTTGTCATTTACACTCAAAAAGTTAAATTTCCGTACAGGCATACGTTTAGAAAATACGAGTGTAAATGGCAATTTCTTTAGCTCAAACACCGAGGTAAGGCAAAATTATACTACCCTGATCCCTGATTTCTCTGCAAATACCAAATTGGGGAAAAATTACACTGTTGTATTGAGTTATACCAAACGTTTGCAACGTCCTTATATCAATACCTTAAACCCTTTCGTAAACAATAATGATCCCTTAAATATTTCTTATGGTAACCCTGATTTAAGCGCACAGACTATTCACACGTTATCCTTTCAAAACCGTTTACTTAAAGGCGCTAATTTTATCACATTCGGTTTAAGCGCATCTTATTCCGGAAATATGATTGTACAATATACCACTTTTAACGAGTTGAGCGGAGTAAGTACAACTCAGTATGGCAATATTGGTAAAAATAGAGAAGTAAGTGCGCTGCTTACGCTATCTACCTCCTCAAAAAAGTTTGGCGGTGGTATAAACTCGATACTCCGCTACAATAAAATTGAAAACACCATTATTTCGACCCAAATGGAACAGGGTTTTAGCTGGCAAGTTGCAATGTATTTCAATTATAAAGTGATTAAGTCGTTTTCTATCAGTGGCAACGGAGGGATAGATAAACCAGCGTACAGCCTGATCAATACCTTTAATACTTTTCCTTTTTATCAGATCAACTTCGGATATAAATTCTTTAATGAAAAACTGAGCACAACAATCAATTTTAATAAGTTTTTTAACAAATGGAGAACAAACAGGTCGTTTACCGAGGATGCCAATTTTAAGATTCAATCAACTAATACCTCTCCATACCGGGTAACTTATATCGGTTTCACTTATAACTTTGGAAAGTTAAAAGAAAATCTTTCGAAAAAGAGAGGGGTAAATAACGATGATTTGATCAACAATTAACAAAATAAGTAGCAATGGGAAGTTTTTGCGTAATCATAACAAGTCCGGATTATTAAATGCCGTTTCATTAAAAATTCAATCGCTCACTTTACAAAACATTACCTTTTCATTTTCGTTTAAATACAAATAGATTTAAATATGAGCACCTCCAATACATTACTTGCCGGTCACAATGCTAAAGTTGTAGTACAGGATTTTTTAAGCGCCTTAAATGCCGAAGATTTTGACCTGGCACGGCAGCAACTACATGATGATCTGCATTTTAAGGGCGTTATGGGTGAAAGAAACGGTGCCGATGTCTATATCGGGGATATGAAAAAGATGAAATTCAAATACGATGTTAAAAAGGTATTTGTAGATGGAGAAGAGGTTTGCCTTTGGTACGACATTAATATGGGGCCCAAAACTATTTTTGCCTGTGGCTGGTATAAACTGAGAGATGAAAAGATCCAATCGTTTCAGGTGATCTTCGATCCGAGACCGATTTTATAACTAACAAACCTGTTTAAGCTTTCTTACTTCAATTTCACCATCGGCCAATACAAAGCGGAACATTAAAAATTCATCGGTTTCGCCGATTTCAATCTTTTGAATAGTACCGGATAGATCTTGGTTGTTGTTAATCAAATCGCCAACTTTTAATTCTAAAAGTGTCGAAGTGGGGAGTTTATCGCTTACAAAAATGCTGGCCATATTACAATCGGTATAAAGTTGCAATTTACAGGTTAAAATGCGGTTAAGCTTATGTTGAACAAAAGAAAACCGTGTTTATATCAATTGTCAGGTTAAACAAGACCATCAATACCAACACGGTTTTTCTGATTATGGCTTTAATAAAGCGGGTTTCTCGTGGTAAGTTTTCCAGAGCAGCTCACCAAATAAGGTATTCGACCAGGCAAACCAGGCCCTGGTAAAATTAGCCGGGTTATCTTTATGGAACGATTCGTGCATAAAACCTTTGCCAGCATGTGTTTTACGTAAACTTTCTATACAAGCTTTAATTTCAGCATCATCTTTAGAGGTTAATGCCCGCATGGTGATGCTCATCGGCCAAATCATATCCTGGCCGGCATGCGGACCACCGATTCCTTCTGCCGCAGTTCCCTTAAAGAAATACGGGTTATCTTTCGAAAGCGCAAATTTTCTGGTATTCTGATAAATGGGATCTTCAATTTTCATAGCACCCAAATAAGGTAAACCCAACAAACTAGGCACATTAGAATCGTCCATTAAATAAGAACTTCCAAATCCATCCACCTCAAAAGCATAAATTTTACCGTATTTCGGATGGTTTACAATGGCGTGTTTCTGAAGGGCGGCATTTACCTCATCTGCAAGATTTAACAAACTGCTTTCGAGTGCCTGATCGCTGTTTAAGGCCTTAATCATTTCAGCCGCCTGTCTTAAACTCGATACAGCGAAGAAATTAGAGGGCACCAGGAACGGGAAAATGGTGGCATCGTCACTCGGGCGGAAAGCCGAACAAATTAAGCCAACCGGATTTACCGGAAATCCATAACCCGCCATTGGCAACGAGTCTGTAGGTTGTGTAGTTTCCCGCTGAAAGTGGTATGGTCCTTTATCCGTTTTTCGCTGTTGCTCTTTAAATGTTTTTAAAGTGGCTTCGATTCCTTTTTTCCAATCGGCATCAAAAGGTGTTTTATCGCCAGTTTTTTTCCAGTAATGATAGGCTAAACGAATAGGATAACATAACGAGTCGATTTCCCATTTGCGTTCGTGCACACCAGGCTGCATAGCTGTTTTATCGGTTTTCCATTCTCCTACTTTGCTGGCATCTCCATAAAAAGCATTGGCATAAGGGTCTTTTAAAATGCATTTGGTCTGATGGATAATTACACCGGCAATCAGTTTTTTAAGCGGCTCGTCTTCATTTACAAATTGCAGGTAAGGCCAAACCTGTGCCGAACTATCGCGTAACCACATGGCATCAATATCACCGGTAATTACATAAGTATCTGGCCTGCCATCTTTCTCTGAATGATAAACCGTAGTATCTAAAGTATTTGGGAAACAGTTTTCGAATAGCCAGGCTAATTCGGGGTTTTTAACATTTGCCTGGAAAGTTTTGATTGCAGCATCTACAGCTGTACTTCGAAAATGTCGTTTTGCCGTAGCTACACGAACTACAGGAAATTCTGGTGCGGGATTAACAGCAAAAGAGAATTTGGAAGCTACTACGCCTGCTCCAAGCAAACCTGTGTTCTGTATAAATGTTCTTCTATTCATTATGATGTTATAGTCTTTTTAGCTTTGCCAAACGGTACTCAGCTATCGTTGGTACATGGTCTGTTTTAATGATAGGGATTATTCGGTTAGCATTTAACAAATATTATTATAATTTTTTGAAGATCAAAATTGGAATTGTCTATTAAGACACTCCTAAATCGATTTTCTTGGTCGGCAAAACGGAACATCCAAATCGCCCATAATAAGAAGTCTGAACAAGGTGGAAATCAATGGAATTTGTATCTTTATTAACCAAACTTCTTGCTATGGATGCAGCACAAACTACACTATCAAAACGCATTTTATCTATTGATATCCTTCGCGGCTTGGTCATGATCATTATGGCTTTAGATCATACCCGCGATTTTTTCCATATCGACGCCATGACAGGCGATCCATTAAACCCGGATACCACCACCGGAATGTTATTTTTTACCCGCTGGATTACCCACTTTTGCGCTCCTACTTTTGTTTTTCTGTCAGGCTTATCTGCCTATTTATCAGCTCAGGGCAAAACACCAGGCTTGGCCAGTTCATTTTTGCTGAAACGTGGCCTGTGGCTCGTTTTTGTGGAGCTTGCCATAATCACTTTAGGGCTAACCTTTAACCCTGGCTACAATTTTATTATCCTGCAGGTCATCTGGGCTATAGGCACAAGTATGATTTTTTTGGCAATTTTCAGTCGACTGTCCTATAAAATAGTACTGGTGGTTGGCTTGCTACTGGTTTTCGGACATAACCTTTTCAACTTATTTCCTGCGCCCGCAGATTCGAATGGCGGTTTGCTATTAAAAATATTTTTTACAGCATCTGGAACTGTTGTCCCACTTTCTGGCAACCACTTTATATACGTGTTTTACGCCATCTTTCCATGGACGGGTATCATGTTCATCGGTTATGGAGTTGGTGCCTGGTATAAAAAAGGCTATGCTGCAGAGCGAAGACAGCGCAATTTATTCATTGCAGGTTTGTTCGCTATATTGGTATTTATCTCGCTCAGGTTGATCAATGTATACGGCAACCCTGTTCCGAGAAAGGAATATCACGACCTGTTCAAGAATTTATTAGCTTTTTTCAACGTAAGCAAATACCCTCCCTCTTTACAGTATGCATGCATGACCCTAGGTCCTGCCATGCTCTTTTTGGCGGTTACAGAAAAGGTAAACAATTGGTTTACCAAAGTAACTTCGGTATATGGTGCTGTTCCGTTTTTCTACTACGTACTGCACTTTTACCTGTTACATACTCTACTCGTAATTGTATTTTTTGCTACAGGGCATGGTACTAAAGAAATTGTTCAGGTACCCTTTATGTTCAGACCGGCAACATTTGGCTTTAGTTTGCCTATTGTATATTTAATATGGTTTAGTGTGGTAGCTTCCCTATATCTTCCGTGTAGATGGTTTAAGCAATATAAGCAAACACACCGGCAATGGTGGTTAAGGTATGTTTAACCCTTTTTCCATTTAATGGTACAGCCAACAGCCTTGGTTGCGGTAACTGTAGGCTTTTTACCTGTCGATAATTCGTTTATTGCATTTTTAACATATTCGATTTTTGTCGCATTTGCCTCTTCAGGATCATTATCTATTGCACCGATGTATTCAACTACATTTCCCTTATTGGTTTTATTCAGCACAAAAACGTGTGGCGTTCTGGTTGCACCAAACTGCTTGGTAACCACATGACCGGGATCTAGTAAGTAAGGGAAATTGAATTTCTTTTCAGCTGCCAAAGCCTGCATCTTTTCAAAACTTTCTGCCGGAACGGCTCCTGCATCGTTTGGATTGATGGCTACAACAGGATAACCCTTAGCTGCATAAGTGGCATTTAATGCCGCAATACGATCCTGATAGGCTTTTGCAACCGGACAGGTATTACAGGTAAAAACGATAATATACCCCTTGGCATCATTATAATCGGCGAGTGAAACATTTTTGTTGTTTATATTCTTCAACGAGAAATCTTTTACCACATCACCCACTTGATAACCCTCAGTTTGAGCCAATACAACTCCTGAAATTAGCATAAAAGCTATTAAAATCAATCTTTTCATCACGATCTATTTTAAGTTTAGCAAAGTATTTTCCAGTTCCTTTTCTGTAAATTCTTTCTCGTAAAAATGCCTGGTTTTCTTGTTTACAAACAAGGTAGCAGGAATTGCACCCGACCATTTTTTGTCAATTCTTTCTATATATGCTTGCTGATCGGGCTCATTCAGTAGAAATACTTCAGCATTAATCTTATTGCGCTGTACAAATGGGATGACCTCTTTTTGCAATTTTGATTTAAAATCAAGGCTTACCAAAAGCACCTTAACCGGTTTTTTTAAATTGGACAGGCGCAATTTCTCGAAATTCGGCAACTCTGCTACGCACGGCGAACACCAGGTGGCCCAGAAGTTAACGACATAGGTAGTATCTTTTCCGGCAGTTAAGCGTTTATCCAGTTCATCAAGTGTAAGCAGTTTTACCTGCGCACTTAACGAATAACTTATTAAAGATAAGCAGATTAAAAGAAATATACGCATAAAGAGATAACGAAAAATGAAAAGATTTGTTTTATTGTTCTTTGTCATTCTGAGGGATAATTTATTGTATAAAAATCAATATAAGTGACATTTAATTATTGGTCTTATGCGATATGCAATTCCCCTCTTTCAGAGGGGTGTCCGCAGGACGGGGTGTTTTATTAGTCCTAGCCGGAGTACTGTATTATGGCCTAGCTACACGGAAACACACAACACCACAATTCACTCATTAATAGGCGACTACAAAATAACATCATTGATAGCAAAGCGAAGAATCTTTTCTTTACTCTAAATTACTCTAAAAGGAAAGATTCTTCATTACATTCAGAATGACATGAACAAACAAATATTAATTAACCGATCCCGATTTAACCAGTACCCGCTGATAGGCAGGTAAAGTCAGGTCATCAACAATTACGCCCCTTGTAGTGCTGGCATGTACGAAAAAACCACTGTTGAGGTAAACACCTACATGATCAACATCATTACCGCCAAAAGAGAAAAACACCAGGTCTCCTTCCTTTAAATTATCGAAATTTTTACGCCTCACCACATTGGCCTGCTCGCGCGAAATGCGGGGAATTGTAACCCCATATATTTCTTTTTCCAATAAAAAGGCAAAACCCGAACAATCAATACCATTTTTATCCAATCCACCGAAACGGTACTTCACTCCTGTCCACTCATTAATAAATCGGTAAAGCGCTTTGCTTCTTAAATTGGCCATTGCATCGGCCGCTTTAGAGGCTTTGGTATCACTTTTAACGGTATATTTTCTTGTTCCGCAGGATGAAAGGAAAAATACAATTACTATTAAAAAGAATATATTCCTTTGGAGGCGTAAGGTAAAAGGCGTAAGGTTTAAAGTTCTTTCCATCGTATAGTATAATCGTTGTATGTGGTAAGATTTAAAACCTTATGCCTTAAACCCTCCCCCCTACAACCTTTCTAATTCTTAATCAATCTCTGTATCTCATCCAGTTTTAACAGTGCTTCTACCGGTGTCAATGCATTTACATCCAGATTGTTCAATGTATCGCGGATTTTCACCAGGATAGGATCGTCAATAGCGAACATCTGTAACTGATAAGCCTGATTCTGTACTTTTTTGATGCTGTCTTTTATACTTTGTCCTTCTGTACGGTCTATCTCCAGTTTTTTCAGTATTTCATTGGCACGGCCGATCAGTTTTGGCGGCATACCTGCCATTTTTGCTACATGTATACCAAAACTATGCTCGCTTCCGCCCGGAACCAGTTTACGTAAAAAGATTACTTTATTGGCCATCTCCTTTACCGAAACATTAAAGTTTTTAATACGTGGCATGGTGTTAGCCAGCTCGTTCAGTTCATGGTAGTGGGTAGCAAAAAGCGTTTTCGGTCGCGATGTAGGGTGTTGGTGCAAAAACTCTGCAATGGCCCACGCAATTGAAATACCATCGTAAGTGCTGGTTCCACGGCCAATTTCATCCAGTAAAATTAAACTGTTATCTGAAATATTGTTTAATATGCTTGCTGTTTCATTCATTTCCACCATGAAGGTACTTTCTCCTGACGATATATTATCAGAAGCACCTACGCGGGTAAAAATTTTATCTACCAGGCCTACTTCAGCATCTTTTGCAGGTACAAATGACCCCATTTGTGCCATCAGCACGATTAAGGCCGTTTGCCTTAAAATAGCCGATTTACCCGCCATGTTGGGGCCGGTGATCATAATAATCTGCTGACTATCGGTATCCAGGTATACATCATTGGTGATGTACTCCTGCCCCACGGGCAACTGTTTTTCAATTACCGGGTGTCGACCGCCTTTAATATCAAGCACCTTATTTTCGGTAACTTTTGGTTTGTTATAATGGTTTTTAGCAGCCAGTTGTGCAAAACACAATAAACAATCCAGCTGGGCAATTAAAAAAGAATTGAGTTGTATAGGCTTGATGTAACTGGCCGTTTCGTACATCAATTCGTTATATAGCCGGATTTCAATGGCCTGTATTTTTTCTTCAGCACCTAAAATCTGGTCTTCATATTCTTTAAGTTCAGGTGTAATATAACGTTCGGCATTTACCAGCGTCTGTTTGCGGATCCATCCATCCGGTACTTTATCCTTATGGGTATGGGTAACCTCTAAATAATACCCAAAAACATTATTAAAAGCTATTTTTAAGGACGGGATACCAGTGGCTTCTGCTTCACGCTTCTGTATCTGCACCAGGTAATCTTTCCCACCGAACGCAATTTTACGCAAACGGTCTAATTCCTCATCAACACCGTCGGCGATTACATTCCCTTTAATCAGCAAAGCTGGGGGTTCGGCCTGCAATTCCCGCTCAATTCTTTCCCTGATTGCCAAACAGGGGTTCAACTGATCTGCTATTTTAATCAGGAAAGGGTTTTTAGAATCGGCAGCTAATTTTTTAACGGCTTCGATATGGTACAATGCACGCTTTAAGGCCACAAGTTCCCTTGGCCCCACACGCTGCAGGCCTACTTTTGAGATCAGCCGCTCTAAATCGCCGATCTGTTTAATATTATTTAAAAATTCACCCTGCAGTTCTTCATGACCAACAAAATACTCTACCATCCCAAGGCGTTCCTGGATGGGTTTAAGTTCTTTTAAAGGCATGATAATCCATTTTTGCAGCAAACGCGCACCCATTGGGGTACAGGTGTGGTCCAAAATATCAAAAAGAGTTACCGCATTATCGTTTGCCGAATTCACCAGCTCCAGGTTACGGATGGTAAAGCGGTCTAACCACATGTAACGATCTTCTTCAATGCGGCTTATCGAACTGATGTGCTGCAGGTTACGGTGCTCAGTTTCGCCCAAATAATGTAAAATAACACCAGCGGCAACAATTCCACTCTGCAAGCGCTCCACCCCAAAACCTTTTAAAGACGAAACCTCAAAGTGTTTCATCAAGGTTTCGTTACCGAAATCGGCAGTAAAAGGCCATTCGTCTAAACCAAAAGTATAAAAACGATCGCCGAAATTTTCTGTAAAAGCCTGCCGTTTCGATTTTTGAAAAATAACCTCTGTAGGTTTAAAGCCCTGTAAAAGTTTATCAATATAATCGCTATTGCCCTGTGCAATTAAAAATTCGCCGGTTGAAATATCTAAAAATGAAATGCCCAGTTGTGTTTTGTCAAAGAAAACGCAGGCCAAAAAATTATTCGATTTCTGATTGACAATATTATCGCCATAGGCCACGCCAGGGGTAACTAACTCGGTTACACCACGTTTAACAATAGTTTTAGTACTTTTAGGATCTTCGAGCTGATCGCATATGGCAACCCGCTGACCTGCCCTAACCAGTTTAGAAAGGTAATTATCCAGCGAATGGTGCGGAAAACCTGCCAGTTCCAATGCGCCGCCATTAGGCCCTGTACCCCTTCGGGTGAGCACTATACCTAAAATCTGTGCCGTTTTAATGGCATCTTCGCCAAAGGTTTCATAAAAATCGCCAACCCTAAATAGTAAAAGTGCACCCGGATACTTCGCTTTAATGGCGTTGTATTGTTGCATTAACGGGGTTTCTTTATTCGTGTCTTTAGCCAAAACTGAAATTAATTTACAAAAGCCATAAAGATAATACGAATAAGCATTCTATGGCTGTTTTGTTGAAAAGTTGAGAAATTGTTTAAAATAGAAAGGTTAATCGGTTAACTGTTTAAATCGGTTAATCGTAAGCTATCACGGTAAGCCAATCTGAACAATTGCCCCCTCTGCTCCAGTTTATACAGTTAACCATTTTTTGGAAATGAAGGGTCCTGAACATTTCGGGTACTACAGCCCTGCTTTTTGCTTGTAGTCCCTCTTTTCAATCGGGAGCTACCACTTCAATCAGGTTTATGAACAATGGGCCTGTTTCTAAAGGCACGCTTAAACATCTAAAATTGGACTTTTAATAAAATCAAGGAAATTTTCTTAAATTTATTTTTCGAGGGCTGTAAATTAATTAATCTGATCAAACTACCCCTCATTTTTGATATGTTTTACAATAATGCTCTTTGTGATGTCTATATTGGAAGCGGTGCGGGCAAAAAGCTTATGAATGATATGAAAGCTGCAAAGCGTTCAATCAAGATCGTTTCACCTTTTTTATCACCTTATTTGATTTCAGAGTTGATTTACCTAAAAGACAACAACATTGATATCAAATTAATTACGACAAATAACATAGAAGATTTTTATGGCGATCGTGAAAAAAATATCTATAAACTGATTATTCAAAATCGTAATACGGACGTTCAGAAACAAAAAATTAGAGATAAGTGGATTAATTTTACAAACCGTCTTTATTATATTGGCTTTAGTTTAATAGCCCTATTAATTATCTTGACCTATTATTTCAGGGATGTTAATGTGTTTTTTGGTTTTACACCTATTATTATCATTTTCTTAATCCGAAGATTATACAAAACCAAAATAAAAAAGCTCCGAATATACTCCTATTATTACACACAGTTATTTCCATTTAAGGTATACGTAGCCGACGAAAAAACATCTTTAATTCACAGTAAAATTTACTTAATTGATGATCAGATTGCATATATGGGCTCATTAAACTTTACCCAGAGCGGTACTCAATTTAATCATGAAACCCGAATCAGAACAACCGATGTAAATGCCATTCGGGAAATAAGAAAAGAAATTGACCTGCTTTTTGAACATCCTTATCTACCGGTTGCAGATTTACAGCTTTGGGGGAAACAAATATATATCGAGCCGATTAACTAAAAATTGCAGTAATGAGAACACCAAATCAATGGGAAATAAACATGTTATACAATAGATATCCAGATGGTTGCGCAAAGGGCTGCCATTGCGTACATCCAGCAGACGACTGTGCTTGTAACGATTGCCAAAAAAGACATGCTTATAAGATCTACAAAAGTAAAATATTAAAGAAATATCTATTTTATAGACTCAATTAAACATATATAATAATAAATGGGCACTTTTTAATCGTTATTAAGATACTAAAAGGGGTTCAGCATCTTAATAACTAAAAAAGCAATCTCATTAGATTGCTTTTGGGTTACAAAGTAACTTTTTCAAGTTCGTCAATATAAGTAAGGAACAGATTTAATGCTTTTTTACGGTCGTCCGTTACCTCAAACTGGAGTTTGTGGTACAAATAGTCTTCCAGGTCAAAATTTGGAGATGCCGGCAACTCCTGCAATACTTCTTTTCTATGGTCTAAACCAAATTTTAAAGCGGTATTAAATTCGTCTTTAAATTCTTTCGGAATTTCTTTATTGGCCACCCAGGCGGCATACATAAATGGCAGTCCGGTAAAGTTTTTCCATTCCTCGCCCATATCGTAAGCGTAGGCAAAATCTTCTTTTTTACCAAAGGTCCTGTCACCAATCAAAACAAAAGCATCAGTTGGTACGGCAGGATCTGTTGTAAACTCAACTTCCTTTTTCCAGTAGAATTTCAATAATACTTTAGCCAGGTTGTTCGAGGTTCTGGAATGTGCATCCAAACGCAGGGTTTTAATTTCATTCACCGGTACATGACTAAAAATAAACACTGAATTTACCGCACCATCGCTTCCGATGCAATAATCGGCCACAATATTGGCATTGGGCACATAGGGAATAGCTGCGACTGGCATCAAACCTATATCTACCTGATTACTAATTACTTTCGACGCACAATCTGAAGGAATATCTAAACTTAAATCAATTTTATTGATAATGTCCGAATGTGTTAATCCGTATATAAAAGCTTTAGTGTTGGTATAAGCAACAGCTGATATTTTAATCTTATTCAAGGTGTTATGCTATTTTTAATTGTTGCCGTCATGCTGAATTTATTTCAGCATCTATCTTAACAGATCCTGAAACAAGTTCAGGATGACGAACTAAGAAAATTATTCAATTACTATTCCGTCTAAATGAACAGCACTATTAAATTCAAGAACCGTAAATTTCCCGTCTTCGAAGCCCATTTTATAAAGCACCGTATTCTGATGAGGGAATTCAATCATTTCGCTCAATGGCTTACCTAACAGTAAGCACAGGAAAACACGCATTGCCCTGCCATGCATACAAAGCAGCACTGTTTTTTCTTCAGGCCTGGTCATTAAAATTTCCATCGGTTGTTTTAAACGTTCATATACATCCTGAACGCTTTCGCCACCTTCGAAATGAGCTGTATAATTCCCATTCTCCCAACTCTGTAACATCTCACGGAAAGCATCACGTGCACTTTCAGTATTTGGCTTCCCTTCCCAGATACCCCAGGCCAATTCATCCAATCCTGAAAGTCTTTCCCATGGTAGTCCCGAATCAATAAATTTTTGAACGGTTTGCCAGGTACGTTTTAAATCTGAAGTGTAAATCTTATCAAAAGGAATATCTTTATAGGTTTGATAAAAAGCCTCAGCCTGCGCCCTTCCTAAAGCATTTAAGTCAGAATTTATGCCCCTGCCTTGTACTATTCCCTGCCTGTTAAGTTCTGTTTCGCCGTGGCGTATAATGTATATTTCTTTCATCTAATTCATTATCGAACGAGGGATTTTTGAATGATTGAATGTTAAAAATTTAATACTCAATACCCTCATTCACACATTCAATACCCGATCACTCATTCACCACTGGTAATTTATAGTACTGTGGTTTCTTCTCTTCCTCGAAAACAACGTTCTCGAAATCCGTAACCACATTATATAAAGTATCGCGCTCTATTGCCTTTCTGCCCACCTGTTTAATCAGATTAACCAATTCTTTAGTACTCATTGCAGGAGTTTGTTCTTCTGCGCCGGCCATAGAGTAGATTTTTGTGGTATCATCTAAAGTACCGTCTATATCATCAACACCATAATTTAGGGATAACTGGGCTGTTTCGCGACTGATCATTGCCCAATAAGCTTTAATATGATCGAAGTTATCCATATAAATACGGGCAATGGCATAATTCCTTAAATCTTCAACCACCGACGACTCGGGCACATGGCTCATCTGGTTGTGCTGGTTCCTGAATTTTAAAGGAATAAATGTCTGAAAACCACCGGTACGGTCTTGCAGTTCGCGGAGTTTCTCCATATGATCTACACGGTGCCAGTATTTTTCGATGTGTCCATAAAGCATGGTTGCATTACTGCGCATGCCCAGTTTGTGCCATTCTTCGTGTATATCCAGCCACTGTTGGCCGGTACATTTATCTTTAGCAATCTGCTCCCTGATCTCGGGATGGAAGATCTCAGCACCACCACCCGGTATTGATTCCAGTCCGGCTTCTTTCATTAAACGCATGCCTGTTGCGTAATCAATTTTGGCCTTTTTGAAAATATAGTGGTATTCTACCGGTGTTAATGCCTTTACATGCAGATCAGGGCGGTGCTGTTTGATGGCTGTAAATAGTGCAGAATAAAATGCCACATCGTATTGTGGCAGAACGCCACCAACAATATGTACTTCGGTTACAGGCTCACCATCATATTTTTTAACAGTATCGAGCATCTGCTCCATGGTTAGTGCCCAGCCCTCTTCTTTTTGTTTGATTAAACGCGAATATGAACAGAATTTACAGTCGTAAACACAAAGATTGGTTGGTTCTAAGTGGAAATTACGATTGAAATAAGTTTTATCACCATGTTTTTTCTCGCGGATATAATTGGCAAGAATACCAAGGTAGCCTAGTTCGGCATGTTCGTAAAGATATACACCTTCATCAAATGTAATCCGTTCTCCGTGAAGAACTTTGTGTGCTATGGCTTGTAATTCAGTTGATAAATTGGTATCAGCTAATATTTTTTCAACTTGCTCAGTTGTATTCATTCCTGATTTATTTTGAACAAAAATACAATAATGAGGCGATTTGAAAATCATTTTCTTGTAACAAACCGCGATTTTTGGAACGCAGAGAACTGGAGAGCGTTCTATCTGAATAGATTTAGCTTCATGCAGGCACTGTATTCATTGATATGGTTACAAAAAAAGCACCTCTTTTCAGAAGTGCTTCCGGGTATGTTTTTCAATGTTAAATATTATCTTGCTGCAGGCACAAAAGTTAATACAATGTTTGCAGTTCTGCCTCCAAATTCGATTGGCGATTTTAAAATCATCTGTGTGCTGGAAAGATCAGTTAACACTAAACGGTAACCTTCAGTTACATTTTTAGCTTTATCGCCCTCGTATATTTTTTTAAACTGGAAAGTCTGATCTTTAGGTGCTGCCGACCAGAAAATGGTCTGCATTACCGAACCACATGCACTTGATGCCGGCAAAGTATAAGAACCGTTACCACTATTGGTTAAATGCCAGGTACTGCCCTGAAAACATTTGTACGATTTTTCGCCAAATAATCCTTGAACTGCACCATCAGGTAATCCTTCCAAAGCTACATTACTTACTACCCAGTCGCGAACCACTGTACCCCTGCTACCAGTAACACCGGCAGTAACCCTTTTTGCAGTGTTGCAGCTTTGTAACATTACTAAAGTAGAACATGCTATTGCGATAGCTATAAATAATCTTTTCATTTTTTGTTTAATTAAATTTCGACGAACTTGTTACATAAATCTTGCCAAAACCGTTATGAACCTTAAATTAGCACCAAATTATTAAATTATCTCCCAATAACATCCATACCATTATCAATTGTTATGAAACCCGAAACCCTTGCTATCCATGCTTCTAATCTTGTAAAAACAGCCACAGGCGACGTTACGCCACCACTTAACCTCAGCACAACTTTTTTTCGGGGCGAAGACGGGGGTTACCCCGGTGGGCACATGTACAGTAGGGTAAGCAATCCAAACCGGTCTGCTTTAGAAAACACTGTATCCAAATTAGAATATGGCGAAGATGCTGCAGCCTTTTCTTCGGGCAATACCTGCGGCCTGGCCGTGTTTCAGGCCTTAAAGCCTGGCAGCCACATCATAACACCTGATGATATGTACTGGGGAATAAAAAAACAGTTGCTCACGATCTTTAATGAGCATTTGGAATTCGATTTTATTGATCAGACCGATTTAAATCTGATACAGCGTAGCATAAAGCCCAATACACAGTTAATCTGGATCGAAACGCCATCGAATCCGCTATTAAAAGTCACAGATATTGAAGAAATAGCCAAAATTGCCAGGGCTAAACATATTCCGCTGGTATGCGATAGTACCTTTGCCTCACCTATTTTACAGAATCCAATTTTGTTAGGTGCTGATATTGTGATGCACAGTAGTACCAAATACCTGGGCGGGCACAGTGATATACTCGGTGGAATTCTGGTAACAGCGAAAAAAGATAAGCTGTGGGAGAAAATCAAAAACATACAGCAAACTGGTGGTGCGGTACCATCTCCGTTCGATTGCTTTTTACTCACCCGTAGCATTAAAACCCTGGCCTACCGAATGAAAGGCCATTGTGAAAATGGAAAAAAAGTAGCCGACTATTTAAACAGACACCCTAATGTAGAAGCTGTTTTTTATCCCGGGCTGGAAAGCCACCCACAGCATGAAATTGCAAAAAAACAGATGAAAGATTTTAGTGGAATGATGTCGTTTTTAGTTAAGGGCGATGTTGAAACCGCTCACAAAGTGGTTAATAAAGTTAAATTATTTGCACAGGCAACGAGTTTGGGTGGTGTAGAAAGCCTGATTGAACACCGTTATTCGGTTGAGGGGCCGGATAGTAAAACACCTAAAAACCTGCTCCGTATTTCTGTAGGATTAGAGCATATAGATGATATTATTGCAGATTTAGCGCAGGCGCTGGGATAAAACAATAAAACCTATAAGATCTTAAAGACCTTATAGGTTTCTTTACTTAGGATTACAAATAGTAGTCAATTTCAACGAATAATCAGCTTCCAGAGGTTCATTGGTCTGCGCCAAGCGCTGCGATCCGGTGTTGGCTGGGCAGGCAATATCACCTGCAGCATCGTATATTAATTTTGTCCCATTAGCCAGTAATTCTTTCGGCACATATACCTGCACTTTGGTAACTGAATATCCTGAAGGGAAATAACGTACATAATATCCATCAGGATGTTTGGTCCAGATGCCACTTGGCACATCACTGCGCGGAGGTGCCATTCCGGCAACAATGGCATACTTCTCCAGATCTGCGTAAGTATAATTACCCGAAGCCACCAATTGGCGTATATTGTTTTCCGCTTCAAAAACCGCTCTAACCCCTGAAGGTAACTGCTCTTTGGTTTTTTCCATTACATCAAAAGGCAAAATCCCCAGTGCACCACCTTCTAATTGTGTAAGCTGTTTGGGCGTTAATAGTTTTATGGCCGTTACTTTAATCTGTCCGCTGTAATCGGTAAATTTGGTTTTGGCAATAATTGTCCAAAGCAGTGCCTGTATATCATGTTGCTCTATTTCCGGATGTTTTTCTGCACTTTTTAAAATGGAAACTACAATTTCTTCCTTCGGACCCAAAACCGGGGCAAACATGTAACCATCTCCCTTTGATGGTGCAAAAGTTCCGGCTTTTAAACAGTAACTTTTATTCGTCCTTTAGATTTGTTTTGATATTTTATTTAAGGCAAAGAACGATTACTTTTCTTAAATTATAAATCAGATTACCTAAAACGGTAGCGGCACATTAATATATCGTCAAGGTTTTTATGCCTAAG
>NZ_JBHULL010000006.1:0-53273 GCF_042684385.1 Pedobacter vanadiisoli
CATAATTAATGCCGTTAGAAACAAAATAGCATTGAGAATTGCTGCAGTTATTAAAAATCAAGTCAGCTATAAAAATAACTATAATATAGCTGCGTAAAATTTGTTTTTATCATAACAATCATTTCGACCGCAGTGGAGAAATCTTTTAACTTTGATTCCATAACTTTGACGCAAAGATCTCTCTCCCGAAAATTCGGGACTGCGCTACAGTCGAGATGACTACCAGTCTATTGGAGCCTGTCAGTCTGAGCTTGTCGAAGACCTTTAATTTTTGTCAAATCAAAAAACGATTATCCTCTAAACAGCAAAAATCTTTTTTGTCATAAAAAATTAAGTCCTATTTTTGCGGCATGTCGTCTAAATATAAGATCTTATACTTTTTTCAAAATGCCGATACCGCTATTTTAGAAATTCAGCGTCTTGGTCTGCCCGACAATGCCGATGCGGAATCGACTTACCACTGGCTTTATTTTGATAAAATAACCGATTCGCTGATTAAATTATGGTTCAGGTCAATGGATTCTTCTACCGAAATTGAAGAGCGTTATTTTGAACAGGGTTACCTTAAATTCAATAAAACAGAGGCTACATATATCGAAAAGCACAATTCTTCGCAGCAAAAACTCAATAATATGGGCCATAGAGCTATTGGAGACGAATTGAGTGCCTTAATAGAAAATTACCTGAAATAATTTAAGCCATCTCTGGCAGTTCTGATTCTAAGCCCACTTTGCTTAAAGGATAACGGGTGGCACGGAAATCATGAAGTGAACCACAAAAAGCCGGATACCAGTGTTGTTTTTGCATGCTTTCTAAAAGTTGCACACAGGCGAGTACATCGGTATCTGCCTGCTGCATGGCACGAACCACAAAATCAACTACATCCCAAATCCCTTCCATCATGAAAAACCGAAAGGCAGATAGGATTGCAGACCATTGTACTTTTTTGGCCTGCAGTAAGAAGAACCGGGATACAGGACTGCACAAACGTTTAAAAGCAGTATAATCCTCTTCTGCACCCTCTAAATTTAAAAGCCCCTCGCGGTAAGGAAGGTTTGCAATTTCTGCAGCAATTTTATCCCGTCCGTGGAAATAAATACTCCCTGCACAGATAGAAGATATCGATATCAATGCTAAATGATCATAAATTTCAGGATGCATTTTAAGCCGGCCATTACGTACGAACACCAGTCCGCCTTTTTTAGTATTGTCTGGCTGAATGTTCATAGCCGATAAGCTTAAAAGCTCAAATTCATGGGCAAAGTTAAGTGCCATTACAAATTGCGCCGCAGCCATGAAAGTTCCCCGATCTGGTGGTTTATTGTTAATCACAGATTCCGGGGTCGAAAAAATAGAAAGTTGCAAAAATAGTTAGTTTGTTTGGTTCAGGCCGATTATATCGACAACGGCAAAAATAAAAATCCAATTCAAAAAACAATTGTACAGATAGCAGGTAAAGAAAATCGGAGCGGTAATCTGCTAGGAATGAGAAGGAAATTTTTTCAACTTTTTTGTTCAGTAACTGGTATATCCTGTTTACTATACAAAATATTGGAGCAAAAAAAAGCAGGACTAAATCCTGCTCAAAATCTTTTTCTGGAAGAATTAAACAACTCTTACTTTTACTGCATTAAGGCCTTTTTTGCCTTCTTGAACTTCGTATTCAACTGTATCATTTTCTCTGATCTCGTCGATCAGGCCTGATGCATGCACAAAAATCTCAGATCCACCTTCTTCTTTAATAAAGCCGAAGCCTTTTTCTGAGTTAAAAAATTTTACTGTTCCGTTTTTCATTATACTGGATGTTTTTAAATTAAAAACCAAAAATAGGATTAAAACCCAAAAACCAAAATTACTGGCAAACAAAATTACCAATTATGCTCAAAAAGATTTATCACAGTAAAATTGCGGCTACCGTTTTACTGTCCAAGGTATTAACCAGGAATATTTAACCGTATTAAAAAGATTTTCCTTGCGTTATGGTTGAATACCAATTAATAGGATGCGACCTTAGATTCATGCCATCACTCTCAATATGATATAAGATAATAGGCATACTGAAATCTACAAAACGCTCTATCTTCCTGGAAAGTTTGCCGAGAAAATCCATACTCGATATGCCTTCCTTTAAGTGAACGTAAATTACACTTCCTGTTTTAAATTCAAAGCGTTCAACAACTCCTGGCCACTCTGCTTTTATCCTGCTGAGAAAAGCTTTGATTTTGGTTTCTTCTTTTAGATTTTCCATAAGCTTATCAGGTTTTTATGAATATATGCTAATTTAAAAAAATATTCTAAATAAGATTAATTGTAACAGGACCTATACAATTTTGGATCAAAAATAGCAACTCCTGCAATCAGCCATATTCAACTTGTTTCCAGATCTTAAATACAAAAAGGGTTTATTGGGTATGCTCTGCCGGGATAACCGTGATTTTACTGAATTTAAATACAGTTTTTTAAATAGGGCGTAACCATAAAAAGATTCTTCAACTACGCTCATAACAAAGAACAACAGGAGAAAAGTAAAAAAGCCCTTCAATCCTGAGAGGGCTTTTTCATAGTCGTCTATCCCTATAAGTAGGAATCCAAAACTAAATAATGAGTTTAATATTTTTAAGGGTTGAATAAACTGAACAAAAAAAAATTTTGTGCTAGTTCATCCTTGCTTTTTATGCTTTAAAGTGGCTTTAAACGACTAAAACCATCTGTTACTCTACTCCTTTTGCATTTATCGGAATTACGTATAATGATTTTGAAGCAGTAATAAAAAGCTTATTTCTGTGTTTTCCACCGAAACAAATGTTACCGCACCAACCTTCGGGCACATCGATATGACCTATCTTTTCCCCATTTGGTTTATAAATATTCACCCCCCTTCCGGTTACATAAATATTTCCGTTGCTATCTAAGGTCATGCCATCCGAGTTTTGGTTAAGGATAAGCTGCCGCTCAGATAGCTTAGCGTCTGCGCCAATAGTATACCGGTAAGTCTTATTGGCATCCATATCGGCTATGTACAGGAATTTGCCATCCGGTGTGCCTACAATACCATTTGGTTTTACCACATCATCTGCAACCACCATAGCTTCTTTTTTGCCTTTAGGAAGGTAATACACTTTTTGCCCTTCGATTTCAGGCGATTTCCTGGTCCAATAATCGCGTTGATAATATGGATCGGTGAAATAGATACCGCCTTTATTATCTAACCAGATATCGTTTGGCCCATTTACCTTTTTACCTTCAAAATTGCTAAAGAGCACTTTTATCTTTTTGTTTTTATCGATAGACCAGATCTCGTTATGTTCATCGGCACAAACAATCAGGTTACCTTTTTTATCAAAATATGTACCGTTTGCCCTTCCGGATTTATCCATAAACAAGCTCAGTTTGCCATCAATGCCATATTTCCAGATTTTATCATTCGGCTGATCGGTAAAAAAAACGTTTCCCTGTCTATCAACCGATGCACCTTCAGTAAACTTAAATTGTGCAGAAATCAGCGTTAAACTATCCTGGACAAAAAGAGCCTGTTCTGCCTTTTGTGCAAAGGAGACGGTACTTAAGGCTAAAAGAGCCCAAAAGACGAAGTATTTTTTCATTTGTATTTTTTTAAAAAACCATTCAGGTTTCAAAAACCTTGTAGGTTTATAACGATATTAACTTACCCGTTTTCCTTTCAATAGCATATTCAGTGCATCGTTCAATGTACCTGCTTTTAACACTTCGCCTTCGTTTACAAAATAAATTTCGTCGGCATTTTCAATGGTATTTAAACGGTGGGCAATAATCACCAAAGTGGTTTCTTTCGAAAGTTTATTTAATATACTACCCAAAAGTTGTTCGGTTATGGTATCGATATTTGCTGTAGCTTCATCAAGAATCAACAGTTCAGGATTTCTAAGTACAGCACGCATAAAAGCAATTAACTGTTTTTGGCCTAAACTAATGCTATCAGAACCAGAGGTGACCTGCGTATTTAATCCTTCGTCAAATATAGCCAAAAGTGCATTTAAGTTGGCTTCTTCTATTATTTTCTCCAGCTGTTCATCACTCACTTCTTTATATTGACTGTTACCGTACAAAATATTTTCTTTTACGGTTCCGGTAAATAAAAATGGTTCCTGCAATATAAAGCCGATTTTTTGTGTCCGCTCTTCAGCAGAAAGTGACCTGATATCTTTACCATTGAATAAAATGGTTCCTTTGGTAGCATCGTATAAACGCGAAATCAATGAAGCAGTTGTGGTTTTTCCACCCCCGGTTGGCCCAATTAAGGCGTAAGTTTTACCTTTTTCGAACCTTAAATTAATATGGTGCAGGATCTCTTTACTGTCATCATAAGAAAAATGTACATTTTTGAATTCCAGCAGGGCATCAGAAGTTATGGTCTCATTAGCCGCTATTTGTTTTAAATTGCTTTCAAGGGATAAAATCTGCGAAATCCTGTCCCAACCGGCCATCGCCACCTGGAAACTGGTCCAAAGTGCGGCTAATTGCCTTAATGGGTTATAAAAACTGGTGGTATAAGCAATGTAACTGACCAGTAAACCCAGGCTAAGGTTGCCTGTAGAAATTAAATGAATACCGAACAATAAGGTAATCAACTGTGCTGTACTTGATAGCAAACCATAAACAGGCACAAAAATGTTATTTGCCAAACCCGCGCCAATTGCCGTTTTGTAGTTTTGATTATTCGCCTCGTTAAAACGTTTTCTAAAATAATCCCTGCGGTTAAAAGCAATAATTACTTTAAAATTATTAAGACTTTCCTGAATCTCGGCGCTCATACCACCAACACTCTTTAGGTTTTTAGCATTCTTTCCTTTTACCCATGGCGATAACGCAACAGTAAAAAGTACAATAACTACAGCGGGTGTCAGTGTGGCAGCCCCTAATTCTATGTTAATAGAAAGCAGGAAAATGCCTGCACCGATCATGGTTACAATACTGCCGATAAACTGCATTAAGGATTGTGAAAAAAACTGGTTCAGTTTGTCGGTATCGTTATTTACCCTCGAAATCAGATCGCCTGCCTTGTTTTGGTTAAAAAATGAAACCGGAAGTTCCTGTAGTTTATTAAATATGGCATTACGCAAAGTATAAAGCATCCGTTGCCCTACTCCACCCATCAACCTGGTTTGAGTATAACCTGTAACCATGGCAATCATGTACATCACCAAAAGGATACCGCCAAAAATAAGCACGCCATGAAACTGTTTGGTACGTATGTAAGTATCTACAGTATGACCGACCAATAATGGTCCTAAAAGCAATAAACCTGAATTGACCAAAATGGCAAAGAGGGCCAGCCAAAGGGTTTTACGCTCGGCAGAAATTAGTTTTAGCAGGCTTTTCAGCGCCCTGTAAGTCGATTGCTTTTCCTGCCTGGTGCTAAGCTGGTTAAGATTGTAGTTCATAATTACTGGTGCTCTGTTGTGAATTGTAAATCTGAACATATTCAGGGCTGCTTGTTAACAGTTCCTGGTGAGTCCCTTCTGCAATGATTTCTCCCTGCATCAGCAAGATCACTTTATCATAATGTTCAACAGAAGCTATTTTTTGGGTAATGGAAATTAAAGTTAAACCAGGGTAGTTCTGCTGGATATTCTCCAAAATTCTTTTCTCTGTATTGGTATCAACGCGGGCAGTAAAATCATCAAGTAATAAGATCTTCGGATTTACGGACAAGGCTCTTGCCAGCATGATACGCTGTTTTTGTCCGCCCGAAAGGCTATTTCCCCGTTCCGAAACAATCGTGTTTAACTGATCGGGCAAAGCCTCTACAAAATCTTTCAACTCGGCTGTTGCAATGGCTTTGGCCAAAGACTCATCAGTAACCGTATTACTGAAGGCAATATTCTCCCTGATACTCATGTTAAACATAATACTATCCTGAAAAACAAAACCTACCTGTTTATGAAAATCTTCCTGTTTATATTGTTTAATCTCTTGTCCATCGTATAATACCGATCCGGCCCCAGCGTCTATCAAACCTGTTAAAATATAAAGCAATTGGGTTTTCCCGGCAGCAGTAGGCCCAATAATGGCCGTTTTAGAACCAGCTTTGGCAGAAAAAGATACAGACTTCAAAACTGGTTTTTGTCCAAAACTTAAAGTGATGTCTTTTACTTCCACATCGCCTTTTAAAGGAGTACTTAACGTTCCCGGATGATTAATTTCTGCTGCATTGAGTACACTTTCAATCCTTTGGTAAGAAGCTGTGGCCTGTGCAATAACATTGCTCATAAAACCAATTACTAAAATGGGGAATATGATAAGGGTAAGGTAACTGCTAAAAGCAGTAAACTCTCCCAGGCTCATCGAATTGGTG
Source organism: Pedobacter vanadiisoli (assembly GCF_042684385.1). Classification (NCBI taxonomy): domain Bacteria; kingdom Pseudomonadati; phylum Bacteroidota; class Sphingobacteriia; order Sphingobacteriales; family Sphingobacteriaceae; genus Pedobacter; species Pedobacter vanadiisoli. The sequence continues at coordinate 6,335 of NZ_JBHULL010000006.1, forward strand.
ATCACAAAATGACCACCCAATACCAGGATACACAATCCGGCTAAGTTAGCTGTAAAAACAATAACCGGAATCAATGCGGCAAACATGCGGAGGATGGATATCCCCAAGTCCTTTGCTTTAGCATTGGCATCTAAAAATTTGTGGTACTCCAGCATCTGCGAATTGATTACACGGATCAGTGCCGAGCCCAAAATACTTTCGCTAATCACCTTATTTAGCCAATCAATTACTTCCCTGCTCTTTTTGAAAAGCACTTTTACCTTGCTTAATACATAAAAAAAAGCACCTCCGATAATTGGCACAATAGCGATTACACAAAGCGCCAGTTTCCAGTTGATCATGAGCAGTAGGATGCTTGCCCCTACAATTAAAAATATAGACGAGCAGATAGAAACAATGGCCTGCGAAACAAACATTTTGATCGAATCGGTATCAGCAGTAAGGTTGGTAAGCAATTTAGAAGGATTGGCCTGGATAATATACGCGTGGCTCTGCCTCGAAATCTGATCAGAAAGCCTGGTCCTTAAATCCTTTGCTACACGTTCTGAAGCATAAGTCTGTACCATACTTTGTAAATAGGTAAAAATAAAAACCAATACGATGGCCAGCGAAAACTGGAACAGGATGTGTTTTAAATCGAAGGTATTCTTCGTATAAGAATCGATGCCACTGGCAATAATTTTAGGTAAAAGCAGGTTAATACCGTTACTGAGCAGGGCAAAAAGGATCAGCAGAAAAATTAAGCCCTTATAATTTCCAAGTAAACTGAAAATACCCGGTTTTTTGGCTTCTTTGGTCTTTTTCATATCAATTGAAGATACCTTAAATTGTAGATCCCAAATTTAGCCCAAAGAAATGATTAAATGAGTAAATTATTGAATGAGAGAATGTAATTTATTCGTAAGCATTTGCTATTCAAACTCAATCATTCTCTCATACAACCGTGCTGTTATTTACTTTCTTTAAGCACCATATCAATAGTAATTGCAGTGGCTACAATTGCTACTTTTTGGTTGCTTTCGGCATAACTGGGATCAATGGAAACATTGTATTTATCAGCAGTAGTAAAAATTTCTTTTAAAGCACCAGCCCATTTTTTACTGATTTTACCCATTTCTACACCAGCATTATTAGTGATGGTAAAATTCCAGGCTTTCCAATCACCTGATATTTTTGCAATTTCTTCTCCTGTTGCCGGACTCGAAATAGTAAAAGTTGGCTTGAAAAATTTAAATTTTTGCTTAATTATTCCTACTTCAACGCCTTGTGGATCGGTAACAGTAATTTTCGACATCCAAAAGGTCCAGCCTCTTGTAATGGTGGCCTGCAGCTGATCGTTAGTATCTGTAATTTCAAGTTTAAAAGGCATCATTCGCTTATCGATCAATAATGTTAAAACTTTTTGCCAACCCGAAATACGTTGTTTAATAATTCCGATCTGAGCGCCCTGATCGTTATAAACCTTGTATTCGTTTGCAAACTTGAGGAAGTTTACCTTCTCGTCAATAAAATATTCGTCGCTTAAAAAAAATGGAGGTATCAGCTTATTCATTCTGTTGATATGTTTTTAGATAAGCCGCTAAAATATATATTTTTTAATAACCATCCTTAATTTTCTAATTAACATGAGTTATTAACAGCCATCAAGATGGCATTATAAGTATAAAAGCCATGCTGAGAGATGAATTGTATAAAATCAATATAAGTGATGGCAATGCAGTTGAGTACCCGAAGATTCTCCGCGAAACTACATTCATCCAGTATCTCTTCAGTATATCGTCACCCTGAACTCGTTTCAGGGTCTTTCATACGGGATAAATCTCTCTCTCTGCCCGTACTGGAAAGCATTCCACTGCGTTTCAGCCAAGGTGATGTTCAATTTTTAAAATTTATCAATAGTAACGGTGTCGAAAGATCTATAAAGGATGATTTACTGCAGCTAAAATTATCTCCAATGATTTAAAACCAATTTACCACTAAACATTGCTACCTTTGCAGTAAAAGCCATTGAAGAAAATGGTTAAACCCCAATAAAATGATTGAAATAGGTAAATACAACGAGTTAAGGATTTTAAGCAAAACAGAAGCCGGGTTAAACTTAACCGACGGCGATAAACTGGTAATCCTACCCTACCAGCATGTACCAAAAGGTGTAGAAATCGGCGATAATATCAACGTTTTTGTTTTTATACAAAAAGATGGCCGCCTTACCGGAACCACCCAGAAAGCCTATGCCGAAGTTGGCGATTTTGCCTTCTTAAAAGTAGTTTCCGATGGCGATGATGGTGTTTTTATGGACCTGGGGATTGATAAAGATGTATACGTACCTAACCGCGAACAAAAAAGGCCAATGCAAAAAGGCTATAAGTATGCAGTATATCTTTATTTAGATGAAAATAACGGCCGCTTGCTGGCATCTTCTAAATTGTACGATTTTGTGGAAGAAGAAGGCTTTGATTTTGAAGAAGGTGATGAAGTAAACTTGCTGATCACCGAAGAAACAGATCTTGGCTACAATGCCATTATCAACAATACTTACATTGGTTTACTTTACAATAACGAGGTTTTCCATAACGTTCAGCCTGGCGAAAGACGTAAAGGCTGGATCAAAAAAATTCGTGTAGAAGGCAAGATCGACCTAACCCTGCAACCCAGCGGTTATGGCCATATCCTCGATTCGAAAGAGATGGTGTTAAAAGAACTGAAAAAAAGTGGTGGTATAATCGAACTGGGCGACAAAAGCTCTCCTGAAGATATTTATCACCGTTTTCAGATCAGCAAAAGTGCTTTCAAAAAAACGATCGGATCATTATACAAAGAACGTTTAATCGTTCTTTCCGACGATTCAATCAGACTGGTTACAGACGACGAAGCTGAATGATAATAAAATCAACATTATTAAAATCGTCATTTCCTTTGAAACGGAATGCCTGCCCGCACAGGCGAGGAGAAATCTGTATATAGCTCTGCTCTGGAAATCGTCATTGCGGGAAAGCTTTTTCAGCCAACGAAGCCTGCCTGCTGTAGGCTTTGTCGTTCCTCCTCGCAATAACGACCATTTTATTAAAAGCTGTCAATGGTAGCGGAGTCGGCGAATTTAATTCAGGTTAAATTTATCGCTATGAATCTTAACCGCATTCGAAGCCGAAATAATAGCCACAATCATAATTCCGATCACAATGGCTAAAATAACCTCAACTGTAGAATATACTTTAGTACCCGAAACAAAAATCTTTGAGCCTTTAATCAGGTCGTTACCCACTTTAGATTGTATTTTAATCAGGGCCGATAGCTTGGCCAACGTTTGATCGGCTGCATTTTTACCCATCGACTCATAAATTATTCTTCCCTCGGCACCTGTTAAATTTAGTATTTTAGCTTCCAGGCCCTGCTGAATAAGTAATGCCTTTTTAAGCTCATTTAAAAAGCTTTGTTCCTGCTTTACCAAAAAAGTAAGTTCATATTTATTGATCACAGAATCAATGTTACGGTTATGTTTATTCATTTTCACTAGTGCCGTTGCTCCCTGTAAAACATTGTTTCCAAATACTACTTCCTGAAGAATTGCATTTTTTTGGTATAAATTTTCAGCAATGAAATATAAATCGGTAGCCGGAACAAGCCTGTCGTTATACATCGAAATAAATGCATTATTGATTTTCTCTACACTTTTATCTTCCAAAAAACGGATCAATAAGGTACAGCACATGATACATAACAGTAAGAAAGCAATTTTAAGCTTATTTTTAAGACTAAAGGCAAATTTCATATATAATTTGGTTAGTAAGTTTGACTACAAGAACATAAATAAAATCAAAAACGTCGTGATTATCTTATTTTGTTTATGCACCACAAAGGCGGGGGAACAAAAAATTATGCCGTGGTGTATTTATAGCTATCGGTTAACAATCGGTATAATCATCTTCTAAAAATAATCCTCCAACGCTGTTTTAGCAAAAAGCTGTGGTGCAAAATTCACTAAATATAACTCTTTTTTTGCACGGGTTACGGCCGTATATAACCAGCGGAGAAAGTCCAGGTCAATCATATCTTCAGTAAGATAACCCTGATCGGCAAAAACGGCGTCCCACTGCCCGCCCTGGGCCTTATGGCAGGTAACCGCATAAGCAAACTTAATTTGCAGCGCATTGTAAAAAGGATCGGCTTTAATAGCCAACATCCGCTGTCTTTTATTTGCAATGTGTTCATAATCTTCGTTCAACCCATCAAAAAGTTGCTTGTTCTGCTCATAGGGCAAGTTGGCACTTTCTAAATTCAGTGTATCCAGCATAACCTTGCAAGTAATCTGCCCCGCGGCGGGGAAATCCATAAACTCTAAAGTGGCATCGGCAAAACGAAAGCCATAACGCTCTTCCTCTCCCCTTACGCGGATCACTTTGGCCATATCGCCATTGGCTATAAAAGCGGTATCTTCATTTTCAGGTAGCCAGAAATAATTGTTCCGTACTACCATAATCTGATCACCCCCTGTTAATTCCTCTTCGCGGTATAACAACCTCGCCCTAATCTGCTGGTTATACACATTTGCAACTTTATTGGAACGGCAAACCACCAATGTATTTTCCATCCCAAATTTTCGGTAGGCGTATTCTAAACCTTCTACCAAACGTGCACCAGGCATATTATAAATATCGCTGTAGTTTTTAGTCAGGAATTTAGGCAAGGGATTTTCCGGTTTTTTGGCAATCTGGTTCCTGAGCATGGTGGCATTAGCTAAAATGCCCGATTTTTTCCCCTGCCTTACTACTTCCTTCAATTCAACCGACGATACCTCCAGGGCAAATTTATCTTTTAGATATTGCTCATTCAATGCCGGACTATCTAAACTCCCCACAGGTGGTAACTGTGCCGTATCACCTACAAAAAGCAGGAAACAGTTTTTAGAATTGTATACAAATTCCAGCAGATCTCTCAATATTGAAGAACCTGTTTCATTAAACTCATCGGCAATCATCGAAGACTCATCGATAATGAACAATGTATTTTCGGATAGATTTGGGGCCAGTTGAAACTGCATTTCGGGCGATGCCGCCGAACGTTTCCGGTAAATCCGTTTATGTATGGTTAATGCTTTCCGGTACGAATACTGGCTCATCACCTTTGCTGCCCTTCCTGTTGGAGCAAGCAATTCGCTGCGCAGGTTAAATTTAGCCAGCACTTTAACCAGGGCCGCTACAGAAGTAGTTTTACCTGTACCCGCATAACCTTTCAACACAAAACAGCGATATTCATCCTCCTGCTGCAGAAACACCGACATCCGCTCGCAAAAAAGCAATTGCTCTTTGGTTGGTGTATGTTCATATGCCGAGGCGATAAGCTGGCTTTTATCCTGGATCATTTGGAGTTAATTGTATAAATTGTTAATCGGTTAACTGTTTACCGCTATCGTTCTTAAAAAACAATCTTTTTTTGAAAAGCAATTGCAATGCTCATCGGTTCCGATCGTCCGTCTTTCCGCTGTAGTCCCGATTGAAAGAATCGGGAGCTGCCGCTGCAATACGGTTTAGCTGGCAAAGATAATGCTCTTTTTTAAGTGCTCCTTGCCTCAGCATAAAACAATGTAACAATTAAGTAATTTAAACTACAGAAGTAATGTTTCAATGCGGTGCGCCATGACCATGTTTTGTTTTTTACTGTAGCTGAAAATGGTAAAATGACCATCTTGCGAAGCGACGAAACCAATAGACTGGGGTTGATCGTTTACAAACTGTGCAACAGAAAAATGCCTCGTACCACCCAGCTGACCAGGATATAAAATCTTATCCTCCCCGCCAACAATGGGCTCTGAAAAAGCAATCTGCTCTACGGTGGGTTTACCCTTTGCCCGGCCAATTTTGGCACCAAAAGCAATCAGATCAAACTCTTCGTTTATAATTGTTGCACCATCAACAGCGGTTAAACCCGCCAAATGTTCTACTTCTCGGCGAACAGCACCCTGCGAGAAGATTTCGCTCTGATTTCCGTTCTGTTTGGCAAGGTTTGATAATCCGCAGAATGGAGGCTCTACCAGGTATTGTATTGGGTGGATAATGGATTCCTCCCATTTTGTGTCGCCTTTAGGTACAATCAGCAATGCCCCACCCCTGCCATGTGCACGCATAGATACCGAGAACTGGATGAGGATATTGATCGGATCGTTCCAGCTCGCTAAAACGGTTAAATCCAACAGGGCCTGTAAAATCGGCGGACAATCCCTGTTGGTACAGCTCCTGTCATCAACAATGCGGATCTGCTCGCCCTTTAATACTGCCACATTGGTAAATTTACCAATACCATAAATCCGACGGTGTTTAATCACGATTAAACCAGGCTCAGAAACATCTACTACAAAGCAGAAATTGGGGATATTTAAGGTTGTACCCCAGATATAAAGCTCACCATCTTCTTCCCAAACCCCAAGGTGTATACCAGACCGCTCTATTCCGGGTGCAATTTTTGTTAAAGTATTGGCATTTAAGGGTAATCTCTTAGCAAAAACCAACGGTTTAGAGGTTTGCGACGGCTGTAAAAATGCAATCGAAATCCTTGGCGAATGCCCTTCTTCCTTACGCAGGCTACTCCAAAAAGCAACGTCTATAATGGCTTCAATAATTTCCCGGCCAGGTTGAGTAGCCAAATCTATCTCACCCTGGGCAATTGCATTTTTGTGTAGTTTAATAAAATGTTGCTCAATGGTTGCTGCAATGGTGTTTGCTGCTTTATAGGTAGGCCTGTAACTCATGTTCCGAATTTAAGCCGAATATTTTGATTTTTGAACAAGCTAAAGGTTTGATTTTGGTAAAAAAACACTGACATTTTGGATATTCTTTTAACCGAAAAGCACGCAAAGACAAGATTAACCACAAAGGCGTAAAGAACACCAAGTTAATGGTATATTTTTGGGCCAATATAGTTTCATTAAATTAACTAAGGTGTCTCAGGTGGCAAAAAGGTTCATTGGGTAAATAGAAAACAAACGGCCAGGGATTTTTTCTGTGAATTCCGTGTTTCCGTGGCAAAAAATTAGAGCATTAAAGGGCAAAATCAAAAATTTAACCTCATTTTACTGTTAATCCTTAAAAAACTCTATTTTTGTTTCAATGAGTAACAATAGTCTCTTATTGGTCGACCCGAACTTTAATCCGGATGCATCCGTAAACTGCCATTTACTGTTAAAAATAACGAATGACAGCTTTTCGTATGCCGTTGTAAGTAAGGATAAAGAAGAGATTAACGTCATTTTCGATAAACAAGGCTGTTCAGATGTTGAGAAAGACCTCAAACTGGCTTTTGCAACAGACCACTATCTTTCTTTAAATTATGCTGCAGTTAAAGCAGCAATACATACTTCCAATTTCATTTTTATCCCTGACGAATGGTTTGACGATGAAAATCTAAGTGTTTATGCCCAATACCTTGGTTCGGATGCTAAAATTTACACCAAACACAACAAATCACTTGGTTTTAATACCGTTTTTTGTTTAAATGATGATATTAAGGCAAGTTTACCACAGGAAACGGATTTATTTACACAATCAGAACCTTTAGTCGCTTTATTTGACCATTTGGACAACGAATCTTTATTGATCGACTTTACGGCAATATCATTTAATGTACTGTATACCAAGGATCAAAAGATTGTTTTTCAGAACCATTACGAATCTGAAACCGCCGAGGAATTTAATTATTTCCTGCTGCTGATGATCGAACAACTGGGCTTAAATGATACCATTCCTGTTTACATCCAGGGCATTATTAACGAAGACGATGAACATTACAATTGTTTGTTAAAATATTTCAATCAACTTTATTTCTTCCTTCCGGCCGGAAAACAGAATAGTGAATTATTGGCCGATATGCCTAAACATTATTTCAGTGGTTTGCTTGCTTTAGATTTATGCGGATAATCGGCGGCAAATTGAAAGGAATCCGTTTGCAGCCTCCTGCAAATTTACCGGTACGCCCCACTACGGATATGGCGAAAGAAGCGCTGTTTAACATCCTTAACAATAAATACGATTTTGAAAACTGTACCGTACTTGATTTATTCTGCGGTACCGGAAACCTTACTTTCGAATTTGCCTCTCGCGGCGCAGAACGTATTTTAGCTGTTGATATGGATTATGGCTGTGTCAACTGGGTAAAAAGTACTGCTAAACAGTACCAGTTTGATCGGATCGAGGTAAGAAAAGGCGATGTTTTTAAATTATTAAAACAAATGACGGGCAGTTACGACCTGATTTTTGCCGACCCGCCATACAACCTGCCGAGTATCCCGCAAATTCCGGTGATGGTTAAAGAACAGCAATTACTCAAATCGGATGGCTTACTGATTGTAGAGCACCAGAGTAACATGAAACTGAACAGTCAGCCAGGTTACACTGAAACAAGGAAATATGGGAATTCTTCTTTCAGTTTTTTTGAGTTTAGTTAAATTGGTCATTGGTTCATTAGTCATTTGTTATTAGTTCAATGCAGGTGCCAACTGTAGGCCCAGGATGAGTTAAGGGGTAATTGCTTATTTTGATGATTGAGAATTAACTCATCAGTCCATTCACGCTAACCTCCAAACGCCCGGCGCTAAACTATTTCTCATTCCACCATAAAAATCTATATTTGAATCATGAAGATAGCGTTATTTCCAGGCTCGTTTGATCCGATAACCATTGCCCACGTAAACATTTTGCAACGTGCAACTCCACTTTTCGACAAAATTGTAGTCGGTATTGGCTTAAACAGCGCTAAACAGAATTTTTTAAGTGCTGAACAACGCCTTCAGATCTTACAGACCGTTTTTAAAGGCTACCAGAACATTGAAATTCAGACCTACGAAGGTTTAACGGTAGATTTTTGCCGGAAAATTGACGCCACATACATGGTTCGTGGCATTCGCTCTGCCGCCGATTTCGAATATGAAAGGGCCATTGCACAGATTAATCAAACCATGATGCCAGAGGTAGAAACCATCCTGCTTTTAAGCAAACCCGAATACTCGGCCATCAGCTCAACCATTGTTCGCGATATTTTAAGAAACCAAGGTGATGTAAGTCCATTTGTACCTAAAGAGGCGCTTAACTTTTTATAGTTTTTATTAACCACAGATAAACTCAGATTTAAATCCAGGTTCATCTAAAGAATATTTCTCTTAAGAATTTCTATATGATGTGTTTATTGGTACAACCAGCTGTACTTAAATAGCATTATTTCTATGTTGGTTATTATTTGCAAACTATAGACCTGTGCATAGTATCAGTCCTTCCTCTCATTGGTAGCTATCGGATCGTGATGATTTTATTTGTTGAAATTTCACCTGCATTCATCCGCTTTACCTGTGGTTAAATATATTTTTTAACTTAATTGTAACGTTTTTAAAAATCTGTTACCTATTCGGTATACAATGAAAGAAACAGAAAATATATTTCTCAACTTGATCAATCAGCACAAAGCGATTATACATAAGATTTCTAAAATGTATATGAACGATGCTGAAGAACAACGCGATCTGTTTCAGGAAATTATACTGCAGCTATGGAAAGCCTACCCTACTTTTAAAGGAAACAGCAAGTTTACCACATGGATGTACCGCGTGTGTTTAAATACGGCCTTAATCTATTTTAAAAAAGACAACAAAAAAGTAGACAAAGCACCGTTGGATGGGAACATCGATGTAATGGATGTAAACGAAAATGAAGGAAAAGAAGAAAAACTGACCTATTTATACGCTGCCGTTCAAGAATTAAATGCAATTGAAAAAGCATTAATCTTCCTCTTTCTCGAAAATCAATCCCATCGTGAAATTGCCGAAAACCTGGGAATAAGCGAAGTTAATGCACGTGTTAAACTCAACAGAACAAAAGAAAAATTACAATTCATCATAAAGAAAAACGGTTATGAATTTTGACGATATAAAAAATGACTGGAATGCTGAAAGTTTAGAAGGAAACAACATTTCTAACGACATGCTTAAAATAAAGCAGGCCAATACCCCGATCGATAAGATTAGGGCGAAAATGAAACACGAATTTTATTATCAACTTTTCTTTCTGCTATTTATGGCTTTTATCCCTTTCCTGGCGGGGTTTTCAACTGCAATAAAACAGGTGTATCTCATTACATATGCCACCATCTGTGGTTTTACTGCTTACTATTTTTTTAAATTCTACACGTTCTATAAAAATTCTTACGATATGAGTATGGATACCCGCAAAAATATCCTCTGGTTTTATTACGAAATGAAACTGAACGTTGAGCTATATAAAGCCTTAACCTATATTGTTGCCTTTATAGCGGTAGGATTTATGTCAGCCTACCTCTTTATTGAGAAAGCCTCCATTTTTGCGAAGATTTTAACTAATTTATCGCCTGTATATCTGATATTAAACTGTTTTATTACGATTCTGATTATTGGAGTAATAACAGAACTATGGGCCTGGTATTATTATGGTAGGTATTTAAAACAGGTTAAAAAAGTAGTTGATGAGTTGGATTATGAGTAATATGCAAGTCTATATTATAAATACAAATGTCATCCTGAGCCTGTCGAAGGACTTACTTAAATATCTTGGAGGCGTTTCGACAAGCTCAACGTGACAAACTCAATGGGATTTTGTGTAGTTAGATGTTATCATCTGACTGTTAAAGTATATTAAAATCCCATCTATAATTGTTCCGAGCCTTGTCAGATAGAAATATCTGATGCGATGCTAAATATCAGATCTGTGTTCATCCTTTTTATCTGTGGTAAAAAGATGCTGAAACAAATTCAGCATTACGGTAGAAATAGAGGAATCTACAAAATCCCGCCGGCCCTCAACACATCCATAATAGATGGAAATGTATTTTTAATCACAGGCGAAATGTGGTTTTTATCCAGCCAAACAGCTTCATCAATGCCTTCTTCTTTTTGAGGCACCAATTTAGGTTCGCCTTTAACCTTCATTTTGTACCAATTGGTTTTCTTGATCACCATTTTGGTTCCCATTGGATATATATGATAGGTTTTACAAAGCTTTTCTTCCCGCTTAAAAACCCTGATCCCGCATTCTTCCTCCACCTCACGCACAGCAGCTTCCTTCATTTTCTCATCCTCTTCAAGTTTTCCTTTGGGCAGATCCCACTTTTTGTTTCTGAAAATAAACAGATAATTACCGTTTGCGCTTTCTACCAAACCGCCTGCAGCCTTAATAATGGTACAGTCTTTCTTTAATTTCTGAAAGGTTTCTTTTGGGTTTTTTGTCAGGAAAATATAGCTCTTTTTAGATCCGTTTTTCAGTTTTTTGTAGAAAGTATGCAGATTAAAATCCTGAAATTCAAGCTGCTGTATTTTCTCTTTCTGTTCCGGTAAAAAATCAGAGATGAACAAGGTATTATCGTTAATATAAATTCTATAGTTTCTTGGCATATAGTTTTAAAGCATATTTGAATGAAGCGCAAATGGTCGTTTTGCTAAAAATACTCCTTCTCCTGTAACCCTTTAAAAGGATATTTTAACCTCGGCAAAATATACATTTGCTTCCCCTAAAGTAGAAAAATTGTTGGGTTATTTTTAAGATATAAAAAAAGGTTACAACAATTAATGTTGTAACCTTATCTAAATTAACGCTCTCAATCAAAGATTGATGCAAGGCTCTCACCCCTTGCTTGGTACAAATATATAATAATTTATTAAACTGATAAAAAAAATGAAAAAAATATTTCTACCGATTAAACACCCGTTTTTAAACGGCTAAATGATAGCAGATTATATTTACTTTAAAAAACATGTGCTGCGAAAAACCCTGAATACACTAGATTGTAAAAAAAATAGTTTAATTGTAATAATGGAACATTTGAATGGAAAACAGCTTTTATAATTCCTTCAAGGAGAAATATTTTTCATAATTTTAGTTTTTAATCTACTATGCCCATACCTTCATTATCAGAAAAAAATCTGGAAGCATACCGAAATGATCTTTCTGACCCGGAAAAATCAACGGGCGAGCTCTTCGTCAAATTAAATGGGCTATATCAGCGTTTTGCCGGTAACGAACAGCTTTTGGCAGATTTCGAATACGTTTCGGCACTTAGCAGCCTCGAAAACACTTATGCTTCAAAAAAAGAGCATTTCAATAAAGAAATTACTGAGCTTAAAAGGCAGTTTAAACAATTGGATAACCGGATTGTGGCTGCAGAACAAAAACTTAGGCATGGTATTCCGGAAGACCTGTTGGTAATGGACAAAATTATTGCCGAACAGGAATCTATAGTAGAAGACCAGGAAAAACTGAACAATGCCGAAACACAGATTGTAGAACAGGTACGAAAAATCGATATCGAACACGGTAAAGCGCTTCAAAAATTAGAACAGCAGCAGCATAACAGGGCAATCCCTTTTAAGAGCAAGTTTTCTGCTTTTAGCGAACAGCTCAAAAAAGCTGAAAAAGAAATTGCTTTAAAAGTTACCGGGTTTTCGCTCATTGCGATTATCGGTATTCCTTTAATTATAGATTTATTTTTTGGAGTACTCGGCCTCCCCACCTTCGCCAAGAGAACCAATAACATTATTTTTAACCATTACCTTTTTCTGATCAGCCTGATCGTGGTCGAATTATTCCTTGCTGATAAAATCAAAAACAGGATTTCGCGGATGTTATCTATATCTTACCTTAAAGATTCGCTGAATACATTGAGCAACCTGTTAACAGAAAATGAAAGGCAGGTTGCGAAAGTAGAATCCGAACACCACATTCCCTTGGCCGAATTTGTAGAGAAAAACGGGCATGTTTTAGATTATAAAGACTCTTTTTAAAAAAAAGGGGACTTAGAAATATAATATTCCTAAATCCCCATAATTTTTGATCCGGTCAGGGCTACAATGTAGCCATATCAATCACAAACCTGTAACGCACATCGCCTTTTATCATGCGTTCGTAGGCCTGGTGAATATCTTTAATATCAATCAGTTCAATATCAGATACAATGTTGTTTTCTGCACAGAAATCAAGCATTTCCTGAGTTTCGGCAATACCGCCGATACCCGATCCGGCCAGACTTTTTCTACCGCCCAGCAAACTGAAAGCAGCAATTTCTGCCGGTTTAGGCGGAACACCTACACAAATATGTACTCCGTTTGTTCTCAATAAAGAAAGGTACATGTTAAAATCATGTTCTGCAGATACCGTATCCAATATAAAATCAAATGTACCTCTTGCCGCTTTAACCTGTGCAGGATCGGTAGTAACCACAAAATGATGGGCACCCAATTTCTTGGCATCTTCTTCTTTTTTAGGCGAAGTACTCAATACCGTTACTTCAGCGCCAAAAGCTACGCCGAATTTCACAGCCATATGGCCCAAACCACCTAAGCCCAGTACGGCCAGTTTATGTCCTTTTCCAACTTTCCAATGTCTTAATGGAGAGTAAGTGGTAATCCCGGCGCATAAAAGTGGTGCTACAGCAGCAAGATTTAATTTTTCTGGTACATGGAGTACAAACTCTTCTCTTACTACAATCGTATCAGAATATCCACCATAAGTTGGTGTTTTACCATCTCTTTCTAAACCATTGTAGGTTTGGGTATTTCCATCTAAACAATATTGTTCAAGCCCCTGCTTACAGTTTTCGCAAACCTGACAAGAATCTACCATACAACCTGTACCGGCAAGATCGCCCACCTTAAATTTCTTAACATGGTCGCCAACCTTTATCACCCTGCCCACAATTTCATGCCCCGGAACCATTGGGAATATTCCCGGGAACCAATCATTTTTAATCTGGTGCAGATCTGAGTGGCAAACCCCACAGAAAAGTATTTCGAACTGCACGTCATGAGGTCCCACTTCCCTACGCTCAAAATTCCAGGGTGCTAAATCCGTTTCGGCATTTTGTGCCGCATATCCTTTTGTTGCTATCATAAAAATTTAAAATTAATTAAACCATAACAAATGTAAACAGCAGTTTAATAAGAACAATTACGTAAATCAAATAAATCATTGCAAAATTCAAACATTCAGCTACAACATCAACCCCTTTAACTGAGCATATTGCAAAAGCATAATGGTTTTGCCATCTTTTATTTCTCCCGTCGACATCATTTCCAATGCCTTTTCGAAAGGCAATTCCAGTACCTCTATGTCCTCATTTTCTTCTTGCAGTCCTCCTCCATCATGTAGTTTCATATCATACGAATAGGCCGCTACAAAAAAGTATAAGCGCTCGGTAACCGAGCCCGGCGACATATAGGCTTCAAAAACTTTTTCTACCTGGGCAATTCTAAATCCGGTTTCTTCTTCGGTTTCTCTTCTGATGCAATCTTCCGCATTATCCTCATCCAACAGTCCGGCACAGCACTCAATCAGGTAACCTGTATCGTTTCCATTAATAAATGTAGGAATTCTGAACTGGCGGGTAAGTACAATCTTTTTAGACTGTTTATTATACAATAAAATTGTAGCGCCATTACCCCTGTCATAAGCTTCGCGTTCTAAAATAGATTTAACGCCATTATTTCCGGTCATTTCGAAACTTACTTTTTTGAGGGTATACCAGTTATCGGATAAAATTTCTGTTTTCAGAATATTTATATGTTTCATAAATGATTATTTTTGATTTTTTATGATTATTTTTGATCGAATTAAATCATTATTTATGACATTTCAAAAAAGAGCACATAAAATTCTTGAGCTTTTAGAGGCGTTTGGCGAAGTGGAGATCAGGCAGTTAGCGGCCGATATTAATGTATCTGAAGTTACTGTACGAAGAGACCTGACCGCTATGGCTGCCAACGGACTCCTCTACCGCACCCATGGTGGGGCAATGAAAATAAGTGAGGTAATTAAGCCGGTTTCATTTGTCAATAAAGCGGCTGTAAATATTAAGGCAAAAGATGCAATCTGTAAAAGGGCTGCAGCAGACATTATTGACGGCGATGTGATATTTATAGACTGTGGAAGCACGGCCTTCAGGTTATGCCAGTTTATCAAAAACAAAAAAATAAAAGTAATAACCAATTCATTACCCGTAGTAAATGAACTACTGGACAGTGCGGTAACCATCAATCTTATTGGAGGCGAAGTTGATGCAACCAGACAAGCCGTTCATGGAGCTACAGCATACGAACATATTGCCAGATACCGCGCTTCAAAAGCTTTTTTAGGTGTAGATGGGATTACCGAGGAAGGATTATATGCAGGCAGTGAATACGAAGCTTCGAATACGCTGGCTATGGCAATGCAAAGCGATTGCGTTTTTATACTTTGTGATGCCAGTAAAATAGGAAAAACATCGTATTTAAAGTTTAATGATTTATCGCTGGTGAATATTTTGGTTACCGACTACAACAACCCTGATATAACTGAATTCGGAACAAAAGGGATATCCGTGCTTTCGGTAAATGTTTAATATCATGAAAGATTCTCATCAGGAGAACAATCCGTGTGTTATTTCTTCAAAAGCATCATCAGCGTAAAAAAGATAGTAAAGTAGCCAGTAACCTGTGTAATTGCTAAAATATCTTCAGGTTTAATATGGTTTTCGTTGATAAAATGGGTATAACGTTTATGAGAACTGCGGTCTGAATTTAAAACGATCATAATTTTAAGATTTTGATTAAAACGAAGGGGGCTAAATGTCGTTACAATATTCAAGCAGGTCAAAGGCAGTTTAAAGTTCAGGCAAATACTTTTACAAGCATCATCTTCTCTTCTGAAATGAAGAATTGTTTTTGACATTCTTTCTTTTTCAAATGCAGTTAAACATTTGCCAAATCTTGCTGCTACTTCATCTAATTTCTGTCTATCAAATTGTATTTTTCTTATTTCCGGATCCAAAATATCCCTGGTTTGGCAAACTGTAATCAGCAGTAAAATGGCCAATAAAATTTTATTTGTTTTCATCATGTATCTTTTTATTATGATCAAAATTACTGCTGCTAAAAGTGTTAAAATAGGATGAATCGGAACTGAAATTAAACTTGTTTCATCATTCTATTTATTTGATATAAAATCTTTTGAAGCAAATTGACGAATAGGTTAAAAAGAAAAAAATCGCCATCCCGACCAAAGCTTAATCCCAAATTTCAGGAGAAAAATTTATCTGAGCAGATTTAGCTTCGCGGGCGCTACGTGGCTCTAACCTCTGTTACACCCGGCTCGAAATGACGATTTTTTTTTGTTATTGGTTACCTAAGCGATCAGATCTGCTTCGGCTCCAAAAGCATGGTCGATCAGAATTTTCCATATCCCATCTTCTCCTTGCTTCATCAGTTCAACGCCTTTTGCCTTTACTTTCACCTCATCTCCATCGGTGATATTCCACTCCGATCTTCCCACTGCAAGGTTTCCGGTTTGCAAACAATAAACGGTCTTGATTTCCATTCTTCCTTTAATAGCTAAGATCGCTTTAACCGCTTCTTCAAATTCCTGTCGTCCTGATACAGGTTTTCCAGGTTCAGGAACAATGACACCTGATGTGTCGTACATACTAAGAACTGTGGCCAGATCGCCAGTATTAAATGCGGCAGCTAATGCCGAGTGGGCATCTTCTGCCCTTTTTGGTAAATTCATATTGATTTGGATTAATGTTTAAGAAAAAATGCTTGAAAATTCTTGCTCTGCCAATATTTTACGGGCAAGTACACCTGCATAATCATATACTTTATTAAAAAGAAAACCGCCCATACTGATGCGCTTAACCCCCAGCAATTCCAGTTCTTTAAAACCTGGAAGATCGGGCATACACATTACGTTAATGGGTAAAGAAGTAGATTGAATTACTGTTTTAATATCATCAAGCTTAGTAATACAAGGCACAAAAATGCCATCGGCACCTGCTTCCTCGTAAAGTTTTACCCGTTTTAGGGTTTCTTCCAACGCATGGGGCAATCCCAATAGAAAGCCATCGGTACGGATATTAAGGAAAATACCTAATCTTTTCCTCCTGATGTGTTCCGCTACTGCTGCAACAGTTTCCGCAAAAGAAGCTGCCGGCGTTAAGCTTCTCTTTTCACCAGGTATGGTATCTTCGAGGTTTATGCCAATTGCACCATAATCATGTAGTTTTTCGATGTTTTTCAAAATGCCATCCAAATTGCGGCTGTACCCCGCTTCCATATCAACCGTCAGAGGAAGATCAACCACTTCGGTAATGCGCTGAGTGATGCGAAGCAGATCTTCGAAAGGCAGATTTTCCCCGTCAGGATAGCCAAGGGCATTAGAAATGGCCTGACTGGATATACCAATTGCCCTGAAGCCTGCTGATTGAAAAGTCTCAGCACTTTTTACATCCCACACATTCCCTATTAAAAGCGGACTGCTGTTTTTGTGCAGGTGTTTAAATGTTTCAAAAGAATTCATGTTATATCTTTATTTTAATTGATTACATATCAAAGATATAGCACTAAAAAAGCATCGGATTGTACAAATCCGAACAGAATAAAAATTATGGAAAAAGCAATTGATTTACCGGAGTAAGGTTATCCAGATAGCTTGAAGGAGTAAGCCCTGTGAAAGATTTAAAATCCCTTATAAAGTGCGACTGATCAAAATACCCACAGGCATAAGCAATAGCGGTAAAAGGCTGATCATTTTTAGAGATCATTTTTAAACTCTGTTGAAAACGGTTGATCTTGTCATACGATTTTGGCGAAAGCCCGGTATGCTGTTGTAATAGCCGCTGCAGATAACGCGTAGTAATATTATGCCTTGATGCGATGGCAGTAATATTACTGACCGAAGCATCTTTTAAAATACTATTTAAAATATCGGCTACTTTAGTAATGTGAAAGTTTTTTTTCTCGTGACTGATTAACCTTTTTAAAAGAAATGCCTCTAACAGATCAATTCTGTTCTGCTCGCCTTCGGTTTCTAGTAGTTTTTGATGAATAGTATTTGCATGACTCCCTATTACATCCTGCAGATCGGTGATACAATCATTAAAAAGCCCCATTTGCTCATTAAAAAAATATGATGCAGAATGTGTGTAAAATTTGATGCCCAACATAATGTGTTTACCTGTCGACCTAATGGATAAAGGTTTGGTAATCTGTCCCCATAACTCAACCTTAGGGGTTTTCTTAAAACCATCACCCACAAAAGATTCCCAACTTCCATTGCCAAGGTTAAATATCACCTCCATATCGCCGCTTGGAAACACCACATCTTCGAAAACAGAATCAACATCCGATTTAAAAATATAATAATGCCTGATATAAGGCTTTAAAATATCTGAAGGTGCAAACTGTTTAAATTCCATATCCCGAGTAATTACAAGATCGTAAATTTAGGGCAATACTAAGTGCCAAAATTGTAAAAATCGGAACAAAAACACATTCTTCATTTGCATAGAGGTTATAGCTTTACAACTGTAATATTTTAAAACCTTTTTAACACCACAGATTCTTTATTGTACTGATTTACAGCAAGTGGCAAGAAATAGCTTTTAGCATCCATCAAAATTTCCGATATTTGTAGTATTGAAATGTCGAATTCAAATCCCGACTCTTACATTTTCTTTTCCCCAGTTACAAAACAAAGGGGCTTAATAAACGTTATGACAAACACAAATAAATCTGTAATTTTGAGCCATGTATAATAAAAGTGATATTGAATTAAAGGTAGCGGAATTTTTATTACAGATAAAAGCAATTAAATTACAGCCAAACAATCCCTTTACCTGGGCATCAGGCTGGAAATCGCCGATTTATTGCGACAATAGAGTTACTCTTTCCCACCCTCAGGTTAGAACTTACATCCGTCAGAAACTGGCACAGGCCATCCAGGAAGAATTTGGTTCTGTGGATGTTATTGCCGGAGTGGCAACTGCTGGTATCCCACAGGGCGTTTTAGTAGCTCAAGAACTGGGTTTACCTTTTATTTATGTAAGAGCTAAGGCAAAAGAACACGGTACAGGAAGCTTAATAGAGGGAGAAGTAGTTGAAGGACAAAGAGTTGTAGTGATCGAAGATTTAATTTCGACCGGAAAAAGCAGTTTACAGGCTGTTGAAGCACTAAGAGCTGCAGGTTTATCAGTAGCAGGTTTAGCTGCAATTTTCACTTATGGTTTCGAAAAAGCAGACGAAAATTTTGCCGCTGCAAAATGCCGTTATCTTACCCTATCAAATTATGCTGCTTTAATAGATTATGCTGCCGAGCACAGCATTATTGCTAAAAGCGACATGGAATTATTAGGCAAATGGCGCCTAAACCCTTCAGAATGGGGACAAGGACAAGTTTTAAGTCCGGAGTCTTAATTTTGAAATAAGAACACAAAACCTATAAAAATATATAATGACTGTTATCGAAAGCACAGTAGAAGTTAATAAACCGGTTGCTGAGGTTTATGCTTTTCTAACCAATATGAACAATCATCAGCAACTGATGCCAGAAAATATTTACAACTGGGAATCAACAGAAGATGATGCACGTTTTACTATCCAGAATATGGCAAAATTAGCCATTAAAATTTCTAACCGTGTTGAAAACCAGGAAATAACAGCAATTCCGAGTGAAAAAGCACCTTTTGATGTAGAATTAAAATGGACGGTTGCAGATAACGGAAATGGAACAACCACTGCTAAACACATTATCTCAGCAGACTTAAATATGATGATGAAAATGTTGGCATCGGGTCCTTTGCAGAAACTGGCTGATCATCAGACCGAAAAACTGAAAGAAAAATTAAGCTAGTCTATAAGAGCTAAGTAATTTAAACAATATAAGACGGGTTAAAGCCCGTCTTTTTTTATGCGTAAAAATTCTATTGCGTTCTTACAACAGCACATTATTTTAATATCTTAGTTTTATAACCTTTAAACTATGAACCTCAGATTTCTTCAGGTAACTACTTTATTTTTTGCTCTTGCTCCTCTTTCCAAAACATTTGCTCAATCACTTAGCGCTTTAAAAACCGAATATTTGGTTAACCCAATCGGCTTAGATAATCCTAGCCCGCGTTTTACCTGGCAAATGAACGATACCAGCCAAGGTGCCAAACAAACAGCTTACCGCATTCTTTTAGATACCGATTCGGCCTCGCTTGTTAAAGCCAATGCAAAACTTTGGAATACGGGCTGGGTTAAATCAGATAATAATCTGGTTATTTATTCAGGCCATCCACTAAAACCTTTTACTAAATATTTCTGGCGGGTAGATATTGCTGATGGAGGGCAAAAGAAATCAAATAAAACATATATCGCCAGCTTTGAAACCGGCATAATGAAAATGCAAAACTGGCAGGGCGCCTGGATTTCGGATACTGAGAATACCCAGCTTAAACCTGCTCCCTATTTCAGAAAGACTTTTACCGCAAATAAAAAAATCAGGTCGGCCAATGCCTACATTGCTGCAGCTGGCTTGTACGAACTCTCTATCAACGGCAAAAAAATTGGCAATCACCGGATGGACCCGATGTACACTCGTTTTGATAGACGAACATTATACGTTACTTACGATGTAACCAATGCCATCAGTCAAGGCAAAAATGCTATTGGCGTATTGCTAGGCAATGGTTGGTACAACCACCAATCTACTGCAGTTTGGTATTTCGACCGCGCACCATGGCGCAACAGGCCAGCTTTTTGCCTCGACCTACGTATCACTTATGAAGATGGCACAACGGAAACCATTAAATCGGGTAAAGAATGGAAAACAGCTTTAAGTCCGATTATTTTTAATAGTATTTATACTGCCGAACACTACGATGCCCGACTGGAAAAAGCAGGTTGGAACATGCCAAATTTCGACGATACAGATTGGAAAAATGTGATCTACCGTTCCGCACCGTCTAAAAATATTGTTGCACAGGCTATGCATCCTATCCGCAATGTTGAAGAAATAGCCAGCAAAAGTTTAAGGAAATTTAATGATACTACTTATGTTTTCGATCTGGGCAGAAATATTTCGGGGGTAAGCAAAATCACGGTAAGTGGCCCGGCAGGAACGGTGATAAAACTGAAACATGGAGAGCGTTTATATGCCAATGGGCATGTGGATATATCGAATATTGATGCCCATTACCGCCCAACAGATGATACCGATCCTTTCCAAACCGACATCCTGATTTTAAACGGAAAAAGAGAACAAAGTTTTATGCCACATTTTAATTATAAAGGTTTTCAATATGTAGAAGTAAGCAGTTCTGCTCCTATCGAATTGAAAAAAGAAAATCTGCTGGGTTACTTTATGCATAGTGATGTCCCGGTGATGGGCGATGTTAAATCATCAGAACCGATTATTAATAAAATCTATTACGCCACCAATAATTCTTACCTGTCGAATCTTTTTGGCTACCCTACAGATTGTCCGCAGAGAGAGAAAAATGGATGGACAGGCGATGCTCAGATTGCGATAGAAACTGGTCTATATGGGTTTGACGGTATTACCATTTACGAGAAATGGCTCGCCGATCACCGTGATGAACAACAACCAAATGGTGTTTTACCTTCCATTATCCCTACCGATGGCTGGGGTTACGAATGGGGCAATGGGCCCGATTGGACCAGTACCATTGCCATTATTCCATGGAATGTTTACCTGTTTTATGGCGACAAAAAACTACTTGCCGATTGTTATGAAAATATCAGAAGATACGTAAACCACATTAATGAAACTTACCCGACTGGCTTAACTACCTGGGGCTTGGGCGATTGGATTCCGGTGAAATCTAAATCTCCTGTCGAGCTGACTTCAACCTGTTATTATTATGCCGATGTAGTTATTTTGGCAAAGGCAGCAAAAATTTTAGGTAAAAATGATGATTATGAAAAGTACACCGCCCTGGCAAAAAAAATTAAAGATGCTTTTAATGCAAAATACCTGAACAAAGAAAAAGGAATTTACCACACTGGTACCCAAACCGAAATGAGTGTTCCGTTGTACTGGAAAATTGTTCCTGAAGAATCGATTGCCCTTGTTGCCGAAAACCTGGCCAAACGCGTAGAGGCTGATAACTTCCATTTGGATGTAGGTTTACTGGGTACAAAGGCCATTTTAAATGCATTGAGTGAAAACGGCTACAATGATATTGCTTATAAAGTTGCTGCTCAAAAAACCTATCCAAGCTGGGGCTGGTGGATGGAAAATGGCGCTACTACCTTGTACGAAAACTGGCCTATAGATGCAAAATCGGATATTTCTATGAACCATATTATGTTCGGAGAAATTGGTGCATGGCTATACAAATCGCCAGGTGGTATTAAGCCGGATGAAACACAGCCTGGCTTTAAACATGTGATATTGGATCCGCATATTATGGAGGGTCTAAATTCTTTTGAAGCCAGTCACATTGGTCCGTATGGCAAAATTGTAAGTGCATGGAAAAGAATTAATAATGGAATCAGATACGATATTACCATTCCAGCAAATTCCACGGCGACCATTAATTTGCCACTTACGCGTGGTATGGATAATTATATAAATGGGAAGCTAAACAACACCGGGAAAATAGATTTAGTAGCGGGTAAATATGTGATTGAGCATAAAGCCGGAAAATAATCAAGACCTCTTAGGTTATTAGTGGTTTTGTTTTTGATGTTGTCATCCTGAGGCACGAAGGATCTTTAAGCGATAGATTACTGATTTCATCGATTAATATCACTTCAAAATCTAAGTAGTGAAGCTAGAGATTCTTCATTGCGTTCAGAAATGACACCAATGATTCCGCCTTAGGATTGTAAGGATTCAGTACCGATCTTTCATTGGTACCGGAGCGAAGCCCTGTAAAGCCCGCCCCTTTTCCTATTGATCAGAATTAGTAGAATGCCCAAAGCAGTTGGAAGTTAACAGTTGGCAACTTAAATACAAGCCTTGCAAGTTTAAAATCAGCACACGACAAAATTTCAGATTAAAATACTATAAATCAGCAATTTAGTCATTCAAAACAAAAACTTAGCGACAAAATTTCCGATTGTAAAATCAAAACAGTTATGGCATTTGTTTTGACTTAAAAGGAAATATGAACTTCAACAATTTTACCATAAAAGCCCAGGAAGCAATTCAACAGGCTTCTGAAATAGCCCAGGGCAATCAGCAACAGGCTATTGAAACGGCACACCTGCTTAAAGGTCTGCTTACTGTTGATGAAAACGTAGTTTCTTATGTTTTAAAGAAACTGAACGTAAACCTTAATTCATTAAACCAAAATCTGGATGCAGAGATTGCCAAATTCCCGAAAGTGAGTGGTAGTAATGTCTATCTGTCATCCAATGCCAATAGCGTTTTGCAGAAAGCGCAAACATTTTTAAAAGAATTTAAAGACGAATTCGTATCGGTTGAACATTTGTTACTAGGTATCCTGGCCGTTAACGACAGCACATCGAAATTATTAAAGGAACAGGGTGTTAACGAGAAAGACCTTAAAAAAGCGATTTTAGAATTGCGTGGCGACAACCGTGTAACTGATCAAAATGCCGAGGCAACTTATCAGGCCTTAAGCAAATATGCACGCAACCTGAATGAATATGCCGAAAGCGGAAAATTGGATCCGGTAATAGGCCGCGACGAGGAAATCCGTCGTGTAATCCAGATTTTATCGCGTAGAACTAAAAATAACCCGATATTAATTGGCGAGCCTGGTGTAGGTAAAACGGCCATTGCAGAAGGCATTGCCTTTAGGATTATTAAAGGAGATGTGCCGGAAAACCTGAAAAGCAAAGTCGTTTATTCGCTTGATATGGGCGCTTTAATTGCGGGTGCAAAGTACAAAGGCGAATTTGAAGAGCGTTTAAAAGCTGTCGTTAAAGAAGTTACTCAAAGTGATGGCGATATTATCCTCTTTATTGATGAGATCCATACTTTGGTTGGTGCCGGTGGTGGCGAGGGGGCAATGGATGCGGCAAACATCTTAAAACCTGCCCTTGCCCGTGGAGAATTAAGGGCCATTGGTGCAACTACTTTAGATGAATATCAAAAATACCTTGAAAAAGATAAAGCTTTGGAACGTCGTTTCCAAAAGGTGATGGTGGAAGAACCCGACACACAGGATGCCATTTCGATTCTCCGTGGGTTAAAAGAACGTTATGAAACCCACCATAAGGTAAGGATTAAGGATGAGGCCATTATTGCCGCTGTAGAAATGAGTCAACGGTATATTTCTGACCGTTTTTTACCTGATAAGGCCATCGATTTAATGGACGAGGCTGCATCTAAGCTGCGTATGGAAATGGATAGTGTGCCAGAACACGTTGATGCTTTAGACCGTGAGATTATGCGTTTAGAGATAGAACGAGAGGCCATTAAACGCGAAAAAGACGATAAAAAAGTTAAAGAACTTTCAGAAGAGATTGCTAACCTATCAGCTGAGCGTGATGAATTCAAAGCAAAATGGCAGGGCGAAAAAGATCTGGTAGATGCCGTAAATACCGAATTAGAACAGATTGAACACTATAAATTAGAGGCTGAACAAGCTGAACGTGCCGGAGATTATGGTAAAGTTGCCGAAATCCGCTACGGAAAAATTAAAGAGGCCCAGGATAAAGTTGAGAAACTTAAAGCCGATTTAGAAAGTCAGCAGACCGATAGCCGCATGCTTAAAGAAGAAGTTACCGCAGATGATATTGCCGGAGTGGTAGGACGCTGGACAGGCATACCGGTGACCAAACTGATTGCCAGTGAGCGCGAAAAACTGCTCCATTTAGAAGAAGAGCTGCACCAACGTGTAGCCGGACAGGACGAAGCGATCGAAGCCATTTCAGATGCGATCCGTCGCTCCAGGGCGGGCTTACAGGATAAACGCAAGCCAATTGGTTCATTTATCTTTTTAGGTACAACAGGTGTAGGTAAAACGGAGCTTGCAAAAGCCCTGGCCGAATTTTTATTCAACGATGAAAATGCCTTAACCCGTATCGATATGAGTGAATACCAGGAGCGTCATGCCGTTTCACGTTTAATTGGGGCGCCTCCGGGATATGTGGGTTACGATGAGGGCGGGCAGTTAACCGAGGCCGTTAGGCGTAAACCTTATTCGGTAGTATTGCTTGATGAGATTGAAAAAGCACATCCGGATGTATTTAATATCCTGTTACAGGTATTGGATGATGGACGTTTAACGGACAATAAAGGCAGAACGGTGAATTTTAAAAACACCATCATCATCATGACCTCAAACATTGGTGCACATTTAATTCAAGATAATTTCAAAAACTTAAGCGATGAAAACCGTGAGGAAGTAATTGCGAAAACCAAAAACGAATTGTTCGAAGTATTAAAACAGACCATTCGTCCGGAATTTTTGAACAGGATTGATGAGCTGATTATGTTTACCCCGTTAAACCGCAGCGAAATCAGAAATATTGTAAGCTTACAATTTAAACATGTACAGCAAACATTGGCCGAAATGGGTATAGAAATGGAAGCCAGTGATGAAGCTTTAGATTGGTTGGCACAATTGGGTTACGATCCACAGTTTGGTGCCAGACCATTAAAAAGAGTGATCCAAAAAAGAATCTTAAATGAGTTGTCGAAAGAGATATTGGCGGGTAAGATAGATAAAGACAGCAAAATTAAGTTAGATATGTTCGATCATAATTTTGTGTTTCTCAACCAGAAAGCAGATTAGAATATATTGATTAAACTGAATCCCATAGATTAATTTCTATGGGATTTTTTTTAAAAGTTAGGGTTAATTAATTCAAAGGGTCTTCATCTCGACTGAAATGCAGTGGAGCGCCTGTCCGTACAGGCGGTGAGAGATCTGCCTCAGGATAAATTTAGCTTCGCTGAGCACTTACGTAGTCCCCGGCTTCACTTTATTTGGTCTGGATTTGCAATCCAGTCGCTCGAACTTTAGATTTATAATCCAAATTCTTTATGTAACTAATATAATAGTTCATTTTTGTTGTTTTTTGTTTCAATAATGATTATTATTGACTACACACAAAAACACAAAAAAATGAAACCTAAATTAATCATTATGGTGCTCCTATGCACCATCAGTTGGCGCAGCCATGCCCAAACTGAAAAAGGCTCGGGCTTTGTTGGAGGAAGCCTGAGTTTCGGAACCTCCAAACAAAACAGTTCATCGCCAACCTTAAACACTTTTACCTTGACCCCCAGGGGAGGCTACTTCCTAGCCAACAATTTTGCCATAGGTTTAGAAGTTCCATTAAACCTTTCGAAGCTTAGGGGCGAAACTTATATCGCATGGAATGACGAATACGGCATTTATGAAGAACAAAGGGGCGTAAAGGAATTTAGCCTTGGCATCTCTCCTTTCGTACGTAAATACATCGATGTGAAAGAGCACTTCAAATTTTTCATACAGGCCAACCTGCTCCTGCAAATCAATACCTTTAACAGGGTTGACGATGCAGGTTACCTGATCCGTACAGATGCGAAAATAAAAGGATGGGGTGCAAGTGTAAGTCCTGGCTTCAGCTATTTCATATCCAAACATGCAGCATTGGAGTTTTCATTACCCGTTGTATCTTTCTTCCATCAGAATTATTACGCAGAAGAATCGCTTTACAACTACGATAAAACCAATAACCTGAGGTTTGCATTGCAAAATTTCACACCAACATTTACTTTCAATTACCATTTTTAGCATCCAATAAAATGAGAAATACATTCAACCGCTTAAGCTTAATTTTTTTAAGCTTAAGCTTGCTATTTGCCTGTTCTTTCAGCGCAGAAGCACAGACTACAGAAATTAATAATATTAAATATTACAGAAGTATTTTTCCTGAAGAAGATGGAAAACCAGAGTTTATAGACAATAACAAAATAGAATACTATAAAAGTATTTTTCCGGAAGAGAACGGAAAGATAAAATCAATCGGGGATCAGAAATTTGAGTACTATAAAAGTATTTTTCCAGAGGAAAACGGTAAAATTAAATCTATCGGAGATAAAAAAATAGAATATTACAAAAGCATTTTCCCGGAAGAAAATGGAAAGATCAAAGCAATTGGCGATATGGCAATCACATATTACAGAAGTATCTTTCCCGAAGAAGATGGAAAAGTCAAATCAATCGGCAATATTAATATTGAATACTATAAAAGCATTTTCCCAGAAGAAAACGGAAAGATAAAATCAATAGGTGATGCCCACGTCGAATATTACAAAAGCATCTTTCCGGAAGAAAATGGAAAGCTCAAATCCATTACAGGTAAAATAGGTGGAAATACCAATCCCTCTCCTATCGAAATGTATTATTTTATACTTAGTGCAAACCAGAAATAGCATTTACAACTAAACGCTTTAAAAAAGCAGATTACCCAAAACAAATAAACTAGCAACTTAGCCTAGTTGGGCTTTTTATTTTATAATTAAATACACAAAAACACAAATGAAAAAACAATTATTAGTTACGGCTATTGTCGTGAGTATCTCTCTATGCGGTTTCTCGCAAACAAAAGGAACAAATGCATTAAGCTTTGGGGTTAATTCAACAACGAACAAAGTGACCGGAAGCGGTTACGAAGACAAAGTAAAAAACAACTCATTTACATTGGGTTATGGGTACTTTTTTAAAGACAACAATAAAATTGGATTGGATTTAACATACGGGTTAAATAAAAACACCTATAACAATAACAAGAATAACCAAGAGCTAAAAAGCTATGGTGGAAACTTAAGTTATCAGCGTTATTTTCCATTGGTAAAAACCCTGTTTGCCTATGCAGGAGGAAAAGCCGGCTATACTTATAGTAAGAATAACAGCCTATACACCAACACCTACCCACAATTAACAAGTTATACCTCTAACCAATACGCTGTTGGTGCTTATGGTGGCATTACCTGATTTGTTTCTAAACGATTTGCACTAGAAACAAATTTACTGTCTGCAGATATCACCTACAGTAAAACAGAGCAAAATGAGGTTACTGCGAATAGCTATTTCATCAAAAATGAATACACTTCATTCAATTTAAGCAGTCAGGGATTTATCAACAACCTGGGCTTTAAGATTTATATCCTATTTTAACCTCAATATTCTCAATTAAAACAAAATCCCATCGCTG
Source organism: Pedobacter vanadiisoli (assembly GCF_042684385.1). Classification (NCBI taxonomy): domain Bacteria; kingdom Pseudomonadati; phylum Bacteroidota; class Sphingobacteriia; order Sphingobacteriales; family Sphingobacteriaceae; genus Pedobacter; species Pedobacter vanadiisoli. The sequence goes on from NZ_JBHULL010000006.1 coordinate 34,272, forward strand.
ATGGGATTTTTTGTTTTATTTCTTCTTGGTTTCAATATTAGGCAAGAAACCCGTGAGCAACCCGATCAAAGGCAAAAATGCACAAACATTAAATACGTATTCGATACTGGTAGAATCGGCTAATTTACCCAAAAGTGCCGACCCTATTCCGCCCATGCCAAAGGCAAAGCCAAAAAATAGTCCGGCAACCAGACCTACCTTTCCGGGGATAAGCTCCTGCGCATAAACCAGAATGGCCGAAAAAGCCGATGCCAAAATCATTCCAATGGGAACAATAAGTACACCTATCCAGAACAGATTAGCGTGTGGCAACAATAATGCAAATGGTGCTGTACCCAATATAGATACCCATATCACATATTTCCTTCCAATTTTATCCCCAATCGGGCCTCCCAGTAAGGTACCTGCAGCCACAGAGAATAAAAATATAAATAAATAAATCTGTGAGGTCTGCACTGAAACATGGAATTTATCAATCAGGTAAAAAGTAAAATAGTTGGTTAAGCTCGCCATATAGAAATATTTGGAGAAAATCAGCAATAATAAAATACATACCGAAAAAACAATCTTGCTTCTCGAGAATTGATTCACTACCGTCTGCATATTAACCTTTTTACTTCTCGAAAGCATAAAACCTTTATACCAGTTGCCTACATAAGTTAAAATAACTATGGCTAAAAGGGCAATCACCGAAAACCAGATTACACTGAACTGGCCATAAGGCACAATAATCCAGGCAGCCAACAAGGGGCCTAAAGAACTGCCGGCATTGCCACCCAACTGAAAAACAGACTGTGCCAATCCCCTCTTCCCTCCGGATGCTGCATGTGCCATCCTCGAAGCCTCCGGATGAAAGATAGAAGATCCTATCCCAATAAAACAGACAGAAAGCAAAATGGTATAAAAATGGGCCGATTGAGAAAGAGAAATAAGCCCCATCAGCGTAAAACCCATTCCTACCGCTAAAGAATAAGGTTGAGGTTTTTTATCGGTATATAAACCTACAAAAGGTTGTAAAAGTGATGCCGCCAATTGAAAAGTTAAAGTAATTAGCCCAATCTGTGAAAAACTTAAGTGATAACTGGTTTTAATGACAGGATAAATAGCTGGGATTAAAGATTGTATGGTATCGTTTAACAGATGTGAAAAACTGAGTGCAAAAAGTATCGGGAAAACGGTTTTTTCAATAATAGAAGTAGTAGATGTATTTTCAGTCATAACGGGTAGCTTATATGCTCAAAAATAAGGATTATATATTTTTAATTCCTACGCATTGTCCTTGCAAAAACCAAACATTTTGATTACTCTGTGGTTTTATAGCTATGGAAAAGAACAGAAAAATTATTGGTTTATGCGGAAGCTTGAGAAAAGGATCTTACAATGCGATGCTGCTTAAAGTGGCAGGCGAGTTGATCCCCAAAGGCATCAGATTTGAAATTGTGACCTATGATGACATCCCTGTTTATAATGCAGACAACGATTTACCTGAAACAGAAGAGCGGCCGGCAAGCGTAACCAGGTTCAGAGAGGCTTTAGCCAATGCCGATGCTTTTATTATCGCCTCACCTGAATATAATTATTCTATACCAGGCGGACTGAAAAACGCCATAGACTGGGCTAGCCGGGGCAAAGATTCGCCATTGATGCATAAACCGGTTGCTGTAATGGGTGCCACACAAGGTATGTGGGGAACTGTTAGGATGCAAACCGCATTTTTACCCGTTTTTACTTTCTTAAATATGAACCCTGTTTTGCAGCCAGAGGTGTTGATTGCACAGGCACAAAATAAATTCGATGCAGATGGAAATTTAAATGATGAAAAAACCATCTCCATTATCCAAAGGAAAATAGACAACCTGATTTCGGCTTGTAAAGTTTAATCTAAAACAGCACAGGCTTTCTCCAAAGCCTGCCATTTCTGCCAGTCAAAAATCTGACATTTATACAAAAAAAGTCAGATTGTCAATTTGTCATACCTAAAAAATTAATCAATCGATTGATTTTTAGTCACACGAAAATAATATTGAGTTAATACTAAATTTACATCTGTTTGTAAGCTAACGAGTTAAGCAAAAACTGATTTTTTGATGACGTTAGCAAAGTTTTTTGGCACAAGTGTTGACTTTTAGGCAAATATAGTCAGAAATTAAAATAGTAAAATTGGCTATATTTTAATAACAAATAAATAATAAAAAAGATGAAAAAACTATTATTATCTTTAGTAGCAGTAGCAGGTTTAGTTTATGGTGCAAAAGCACAAACTGAAAAAGGAAATTTTATGTTAGGTGGTAATGTAGGTGTAAATTCTACAAAAGTTGATGGCGCTCCAAAAGCAGATTTCAGCTTTACCGTATTACCAAGTGTTGGTTATTTTGTTGGCAATAATTTTGCAATCGGTACCGCTGTTGGTTACGAATACAATAAAACAGTAAGTAAAAAAACAAAAGACGGTGCTTTTAAAGTTGCTCCTTTCGGCCGTTACTATGTTGGTTTATCAGATCAATTTAAATTCTTCGGACAATTATCGGTGCCTTTGGCTTTCGGCGAATTAAAAGCAACTGATGCTAACGGCGATAACGCAGTTAAATTAGGTACAACTACCAAAATCGGTGTAGAAGTTGCTCCAGGTTTTGCTTTCTTCCCAACCAAGAAAATCGGTATCGAACTTTCAGTTAAAGGTTTAAGTTATGAAAACTATACTGTTAAAGCTGAAGGAACAGGTGCTAAAGTTAAAACCAACAGTTTTGGCTTAAACGCTGATACTTTTGCACCAAGATTAGGCGTTCAGTTCTACTTTTAATTAAACCTTCCTACGGGAAATGTTTAACTAATGACTTTTTTCGAAAAGCGTCCTGGCTGTAAAGCAGGACGCTTTTTGCTTTACTTCTTTTCTCTAATGGCTTTAAACTCAGATCCATCTTTCCATTTCGGATAGGAATCTTCATTACTGATGCGATAGCCCATATCAAAAAGTAGACGTACATCTTCTACAATGCCTGATAAATCCCAGGTTTTGGAATCAAAGTTATCCTGAGGCGAATGGTAACGGAATTTGGTAAAATCTGCCACCTGCTTTAATCCCCACTCCCTGCCATTTTTAATGTTATCTACACCAGAACCGGTAAATAATGATGGTACACCAACCTTAGCCAGGTTAAAATGATCAGAACGATAATATAAACCTGACGATGGTACCGGATCAGGCACAATTACCCTACCCTGCTTCCTGGCCGATTCGGCAGCATAATCTTCCAGTTCTGATTGCCCGAAACCATACACAACAATATCTTTTGTTTTTCCGGCAATACCCATCATATCCATATTAATATTGGCTACCGTTTTAGCTAACGGGAAAGCAGGGTGTTTGGCATAAAATTCGGATCCTAATAGTCCCTGTTCTTCTGCGGTGTAAGAAATAAACAAAATGGTACGTCCGGGAGTTTTAGGCAATTTTTTAAATGCAGAGGCAATTTCGAACAAAGCGGCTACCCCCGTGGCATTATCAACCGCACCATTATAAATAGAATCGCCTTGTACTTTCTCTCCTACACCTAAATGATCCCAGTGTGCCGAATAAATAATAGCTTCATCTTTACGTTTATTGCCTGGTATTTTAGCCAGCACATTATAAGTTACTGATTTCTTGATGGTATTTTTAACTTTTAACGAAGTAGTAATGTCCAGATCGACTGCCTTAAAATCTTTTTTACGGGCACTGATTGCCAATTGATCAAAAGATTTACCCCCCATTGCAAATAATGCTTTCGCTTTGTCCAAAGTAACCCAGCCCTCTACTACGGCCCTGTTCATCCCGTTATCTTCGCTTTGCAAAGTAAGTTTAGATTTCGACCAGCCACTGCGTACAACCGTCCATGGATAAGCCGCTGGTTCGGTATCATGCACAATGATTATCCCTGTAGCTCCCTGGCGGGCAGCTTCTTCAAATTTATAGGTCCAGCGACCGTAATAGGTCATATTTTTACCTTTAAACAAGGTAGAATCTGCAAAACCAGGATCGTTGATCAATACCACAACTGTTTTTCCTTTAACATCCAGATTGCGGTAGTCGTTCCAGCCATATTCCGGAGCCACAATGCCATAACCGGCAAAAACCAAAGGCGAGTTACTGATGCTGACTTCATTTTGCACCCTTCTGGTGCCAGCCACAAAATCGGTTAGATAATTTAGCGTCAGAGAAGCATTCTTCCCTTTAAATACCATTTTATCTTCTGGTGTAGATTTAATCTCGACCATAGGTACCTCCTGAAAAAAGCTATTGCCATTGCCCGGCTCCAGTCCAAGTTTTTCGAACTGTACTTTTAGATAGTTTATGGTTTTGGTTTCGCCATTGGTAAACGGCTTTCTTCCCTGCAAACTATCGGCAGCAATAACCGACAAGTATTGGGTTAAACTCGAATCGTTAATGGCTTTTATCGCTAAAGAATCGGGGTCCTGACCTGTACTTTTGGCTCCCTGTTTGCATGAACCGAAAAAAATAAGAAGCGCGTAACTGGAAAGTAGTAGGAGTTTTTTCATTGATATTAATTATTTTTTTTTATGAAAACGGTCGTATTTGTCGAAAAATACGAAAAAACAGCATATTTTCAGGAGTAATTATCAAATGTATCGTTTATCTAAAACAGCGCGAGATCAGGAATGGAAAATTACTGCTTAATCAATTTAAATTTTTTCAGCTGTTGCCCATTTTTATTAATCACCCCCACATAAACACCCGTTGATAATGCATTAAGTAAAAAACGGTTCGAACTTGTTGCCTTTTCTTCGAAAACTTTCTGTCCTAAAATATTAAATATCGATAAACTATATTCTTCGAAAGCCCCGCTCAGGATAGTTAAATAATCACTTACCGGGTTTGGATAGAAAGAAAACTGATCCGGCTTGAGAAATACTACTGAAACCAGATCGCTATTTACCTTCCCATTAGCTGTTTCGAAAGTTACACGGTAAAATTGTATACCCTCTTTGGGTTTATCATCAAAAATGGCGTAATCGAGTTGATTTGAAATTGGCTTGGTCTGCTGTAAAACACTAAAAGTATTTGGTCCTGTCTGTTTCTCCCAGATAATGTTCTTTAGATCCAAAGTAACGCCAATACTCAGGTCAACCCTTATCCTGGCATCATCAGCCACTGATGCAAACAAATTTTTCACGTAACAGGATATTCCCTGCTGTGTATAATCGATGGTATAGCTTTTTAAACCTGTAAAACCTACACCATTAGCGGCTACGGCAAAGTATTTACTTGCAATTTTACTGATATCAATTTTTGCAATGGTATCGGTAAGGGTTAATACCGGAGAAAGGACATTATCTACAATGTTATAAAGTGTATAATCTTTAGCGCCAGGTTGCCTGTTCCAGTTCAGAACAATGCCATCTTTACATACATAACCAACTTTCAATACCCGCGGGCTGGAAATCACAAAAGATTGGCTCTGTATATTATTACCTCCTATCTCCATCCTGATGATGGCTTTTGAAAACTGATCTGGCGCATTCCAATTGTAAAAACCAGTACTAAGGTCAACATCCTGGGCAATTGGTTTCCATGTTGCCCCATCATCGTAACTCACTGACAAATTTCCGGTTTTAGCTGAATAGGTATTGTCCCAGCGGATATAATTGCTTTCATTGGCAAATATGTATCCGTTTTGATCAGGACTGATAAACGAAAAGGTATTTCTAAGTTTATAATGATAGGCCAGTGCAAAAGCCTGGTTATTACCTTGTGCTATCCTATCGCCTTTAATATGGATATTATAGGTACCGGCATCGGGATTATCAAAGCTAACCTGTTGTATAGTATTAATCAGGTCTGCTTTACGTACTGCCGGCTTTGCCAGTGAATCCAAATGAGGATAAGTACTTAAAACCCATGGTAATATTAAATTTCCTGATGGATTTTGGAGGCTTAAATCCAAACCATTAACCACGCTTTGCGCGGCATTCACCGCTGCCGGAGGATCATTCCAGGCAATGGTAACTTTAAGTTCGGCTACGTTAGATGGAACGGGCAAAGGCACCACCAAATCCTGGTTCTTGGCTACATTGTATAAAAAAACCCGGTTTTCATCTAAGGTTTTTAAGGCTTGGGCCACATTTAATTTACCATAACCATACACAAAATCAACCTGCGGTGTGCCGAGATCATCTGCAGAATTAATTAATGCTGCTCGGATAACCGCAGCAGAAGGTGCCCTTTTAAATTTCTGCAGATAAAATTGTTCCAATAAAACGATCGAACCACTGGTGATGGCTGCTGAACCCGATGTTCCATCTTCGCCCAAAGCCACCAGCTCTGGTTTCACCCGGCCATCATAAGCTGGCCCTTTACTACTCCGGTTTTCAGAAATATTTTCCCGGTTGATCCCTCCTATTACCAATAAATTTTTGGCTTGCTTAAAATTGCCCGTTAAATTTGCCCTGGCAGTCATCCCTTGATATAAACCGCTTGGCGGTGTTGATGTGCCTACATTTCCGGCCGAAAAAACATGAATTAATGTATCGGTTTCGAAAATCTGCTTATCATAAGCAGCGGCTTCCATGCCGTAATTGTTATCGATATCGGTACCATAAGAATGGTTCTGTACCCTGATCTGAAGCTTGTTCAGGTCGCTGACCAAATCGGGCATCAGGTTCGAAAAATCAGAATAAGCCAGTTTGGCCTTTGGAGCGGCGCCTAAACCACGGATAAAAGAATTTCCGTTACCGGATGCTAAAGTAGCCATGGTAGTGGCGTGGGTAGTAGGTGTTTTACCGATTAAAGCGCCTGGTATAGTTTTACCTAATAAATCAAGGTCGCCAGTATCATACATCCCTTCTTTAAAAGAAACATTTATGCCTGTACCATCAATACCCGGAAAAAGACTATGGGCATTAGAAATTTGATTTAAGCCCAGATCGAGGCCGTTAACCACTACTTCTTCTTTGGCTACAGGTAAAACATCAGCATATAAAACGGCCTCGTTTTCTAATAATTGCATTAAATCTGCCGGCGAAATATTAACCGTATAAATATTATTAACCTGATCTACAGATTTTATGCTTAAAGCCATACCCTTGATGGGTAATACATCGCTATTTTTAAAAGATAGCCTAACCAGAATAGAATCGCTCTTTTTGCCAGATTTATTAAGAACTTTCATTAACCTGTCGCTCACCTTCCAGAGCCCATTGGCCTCTTGCTGATAAACCACATTGCCGGAAAGGCTCGGAATGTCAGATTTTTGTACAATAAAACAATCTCCTGAAAGCTGTTTTTTCGGATTTAGCAACTGAATTTCGGCAGCAGTTAGTACATGGTTAAATTTCACCAAAACAGGTTGACCGACACTTGATTTTGGAGAAAGTGGCGCTTTAGAAATATATTTTTCAAAATATTTTCCTATTCCTACAGGTTGTATCTGTGCGTTTAAACGAGTTACAGACAGACAAAAAAATATAATTAAATATACAGTATTGACTTTCAATTATTATTTTATTATAAAATTTTGGTTACATTAATTATCTTTACTAAATTAGGATTTATAAGGTAATCCACCAATTTTATTAACTAACTTATTCGATTTAAAAAAATCAAACCTAAACAAAATGAAAACATCCAATTTTTTATCAATTGCAGCATTATGCATTCTGTTCACTACTTTATATTCTTGTAAGAGTAATAATACAGAAAGTGAAGTACAAAATAAGACTGATATTTCTGCTGACAAATTAGCAAAGATCAAATCTTTAGGCTTTAGCACGGATAACCTTCGTAAGATAGATGAAGGCTATTTGGTTGAAGGTGATATTCTTTTAACCGACGACAATTTAACTGAAACTTCAAAAGGTGCAAACTTAAACATTGCCGAAACGGAACAGTACCGTACCACAAACGTTGTTACTTCTTTACCTCGTGTAATTACCGTATCGGTAACTAATTTACCTCAGGTATATAGCGATGCTGTAAATACCATGATTTCGAGGTATAACTCGCTTGGCCTGCGTATCACTTTCCAAAGAGCTGCAGCAGGAACTACAGGAAACATTAACGTTGTTGGCTTTAACGAGGGTCCGAGTGGTGGCTTTATTACCTTGGGTTCTGCGGGCTTCCCTACTTCTTCAGGTAACCCTTATAACCAGATCAGAATGAACACCAATGCAGCAGCTTATGGTACAAACCCAAATTTATTGTATTTGGCATCGGTTATACAGCACGAAGTTGGCCATTGCATTGGTTTCCGCCATACCGATTATATGAACCGTGCATTTAGCTGTGGTTCAAGTGGTGCCGGCAACGAAGGTGCATCAAATGTTGGTGCCGTTAGAATACCTGGAACTCCTTCCGGTCCGGATTCAGCTTCGTTTATGTTAGCCTGTTCTAATGGTGGCAACCGTACCTTTAACGCAAACGACGTAATTGCAATCAACTACCTATACAAATAAGATCAAAACGACCAAAAGGATTACCTTATAACCTAATAAAAAGCCTCCCAGACACAAAAGTCGGGAGGTTTTTTATTTTAAAGAGAAAAGTGAAGACATAACTATAACGAAAAAACCTGCAACAGAACGGCTTACATTTTGAAACACAAGCCCGAGGTTAAATAAACCTGATAGCGCCGAATAGCTCCCGATTTAAGACAAAGATTGTATTTAAGAAAAACTCAAATCGGGACTATAGGCAATAGCAGGACTAAAATAACCGAAAAACTACCGGAGCCTGCTTTCAAAAAAAACAATAATTAGAAAAAATGGTTTGTGTCCTCAAGAGCCACGGCGAATAGGAAAGAGAAAAACCTGCAACAGAACGGCTTACATTTTGAAACACAAACCCGAGGTTAAATAAACCTGATAGCGCCGAATAGCTCCCGATTTAAGACAAAGATTGTATTTAAGAAAAACTCAAATCGGGACTATAGGCAATAGCAGGACTAAAATAACCGAAAAACTACCGGAGCCTGCTTTCAAAAAATAATAATTAGAAAAAATGGTTTGTGCCCTCAAGAACCACGGCTAAGAAATAAAACTTTTAAATAAAAGGCTTTATGAAGCACAATTTCAAAATAAAATACAATAAAAAATGGCCTATGTTTCCATAGGCCAATATTAGAACCCAAAACGCTTCGTGAGGACACGAATCAGGTGTGGTTAAAATTACTTACCGTTCTGCTCAATGTCACGGTCCATTTCTACCATATCAATATCACTTGGTTCGGAAAAATCGCCAATTAAATATTTATTAAAATGATCGGCCAATTTCCAGAAAGCATATTCAGTCATATCACCAAAGCCATGCCGCTGGCCCGGAATAATCAGGAAATCGAAACGTTTACCTGCTTTCATTAATGCATTGGCAACCCTGATCGAATTTGCCGGATGCACGTTATTATCTACATCGCCATGCATCAATAACAAATGTCCTTTAAGGTTTTTAGCAAGATCGGGGTTTTTATCGATGCTATATTTAAATGAAGTATCGCCTTTTAAAGAAATGGTTTCTTTTACACCATGATGCTTCTCACTCCACCAGCGGTTGTAAATGCTATTATCGTGGTTTCCCGCATTCGAAACAGCAACTTTAAAGAAATCAGGATAAACCAACATGGCAGCCGTTGACATAAAACCACCGCCTGAGTGACCTGTAATGCCCACTTTAGATTCGTCTATATAAGAATATTTGGCTGCCAATTGCTCTATAGCTGTTTTTTTATCGGCTAATCCATAATCGCGCAGGTTACCATAACCATAAGTATGGTACCATTTAGAGCGCGAAGGATTACCGCCACGGTTACCTACGGTAATTACAATATACCCAAATTGTGCTAAACGCTCGGTACGGTCCATACTTTTGCTGAACGCCTTATTTACTGCCTCTGTTTGCGGACCAGGATAAACATACTCGATAATCGGGTATTTTTTATTCGGGTCAAAATCGAAGGGTTTATACATTACACCATATAGATCGGTAATCCCATCATCCGCTTTTACTTTAAATGGTTCCGGAAACTTATATCCGGCAGCCATTAATAAAGAAAGGTCTGTTGTTTCCAGGTCCATTATTTTTTTACCATTGCCATCGTACAAAGTGGCTTTTGGCGCAGTATTTACCCGCGAATAATTATCAACAAAGAAAGTATTGTTATCGTTCATATTCGCCAAATGGTCGAAATCGCCGGCGTTTAACAATTTTAGATTCGAGCCATCGAAATTGATGCTGTATAAATGCAGGTAATAAGGATCTTCTTTGCCCTCTCGTCCATTAGCCGTAAAATATAGTATACGTTTTTTCTCGTCGATGTTTACGATGCTTTCGCAGTGGAAAGCACCTTTGGTAATCTGGTTTTTCAGTTTACCATTTTCATCAAAAAGATAAAAATGTGCCCAACCATCGCGTTCACTCCAATGGATCAGTTCTTTGCCATCGTTTACCAAGCCCGGACGGTTTACTTCAACATACGTATTAAAGCGCTCATCAATTAATGGAGTAACTTTTCCGGTGGCAATATCAACGGTACCGATGTCAATACGTTTTAAATCGCGGCTGGTACGCGAAAAATAAAAACGGCTATTGTTACCCAACCATATTGACGGACGGAATTCGTTATCGCGGTCTTTGTTTAAAGAAGGTTTACTCCATACCGAAACACTTTGATCTTTAAAAGCAGACACATTGAGTTTTTTATATGATTTAGCGGCAAAATCAAACAATAAAACCTCATCTTGCGGTGCTTCAGCCTCTCCCGGCATCTGGTATTTATAGGTTTCTAAGGTTGGACGGCCAGGCGTAACGCTGTTAATTACCCAAAGATCTTTCACCTTACGCGAATCGGTCCTATCCAGTACAAAATACTTCGAATTTGGCGACCAAAGTACATAAGCACCTCGACGCTTTTTATTGTTCTTTTCGTTTTCTACGTTATTTTCTCCATCACCGTCACTTCCGTATGAGTAAAACTTAACGCCATCTTTGGTTAACTGATGTTCAACAATGGTACTATCATCTTCATTTTTCACTGCTTTTTTGTAATTATCTTTATCCATCCAGTAAAGATTATAATTGCGCGAGAAGATGATGGCCGAAGAATCTGGCGCTACTGAACCCCAGGTTGGTTTCGGCTTTGGTTTACTGAAATTCGGAATTTCGGTCAGTTTTGCGGTAGCCAGTTCGTATTTAAAAGAATAGATTTTCTTCTGCATAGAATCTGCGGCTTTTTTGTCTTTACGGTCTTTTTTCAGTTCATCAACGCTGCTTTTAATTTCGAACGAAATGCTTTTTTCATCTGCAGCAAATTTTAGGTTTTCGAGTGGCAAATGTTCTGCATCAAAAGGATCGCGCACAACCAGGGTAATACCTGCAGCGAGTTTAGAATTGTCGAACATCACTTTCTTGCTTTTTGACACCGGATCAACCAGGTACCAGAATTTTCCTTTTGGGGTTTCGAAAGTATACCAGAAACGATTGCTTAATTTTAACCAATGTGGATCTACTGCAGTAGAATATACCATTTTCTTCAGCTTATTTGGCGAAAAACGCGATGCAAGCTGATAATTTGCCTTAGGTTGGGGCTGAATATTTTCGGTTATGGTAAATGTTTTGGTTTGTGCGGCTATAGTTAAAGATAAAAACTGCGCACACAGCAGGAGTTTGTAAAGTTTATTCATTAAAATTTGTTTGAGCTGCTAAATTATTTAATAAAGCACATTAAATGTATTTTAATATGTAATAAAAGAGATAGTTAGTGTAATTTCTTCACTTAAAATAATTATTAACACTACCCATTTTGATAACTGAATAATTAGCGGATTTTATAGTTTTGTAAACATATATCCTAAAAATGAAATACAGTTTTTTAACCTTAATAAGTGCTGGTGCAATTTTATTTGCCAGCTGCCAGTCTAAATCACAAACAGCAAATTCTGCCGATCAAGATTCTACCGTTAAAACCGTTGAAAAGACGGGTACACCAGTAGATGTTTCGAAAATAAAAGTTGCCGATGCCAAAACCATCCTGGCCCGCAAACAGGTACCTATTTTATGTTATCACCAGGTGAGAAACTGGAGGCCAACCGATGGAAAAGTGGGTAAAGATTATATCGTTGAGATACAAAACTTTAAAGACCAGATGAAAATGCTGGCTGACAGCGGTTATCACACTATTTTGCCCGACCAGCTTTATGCTTACCTGAATACAGGTGCTGCACTACCGAGCAAACCGATTATGTTAACTTTTGATGATACCGACATGGACCAGTTTACTGTTGTACGGCCTACTTTACAGAAACTGGGCTATAAAGCTGTTTATTTCATCATGACCGTTTCCATCGGGAGAAAAGGAAAGTTTGTTGATTATATGACTAAAGAGCAGATCAAACAACTTTCAGATGAAGGAAATGTTATCGGCAGCCACACTTACGATCATAAGAACTTTAAAAAATATGCAGGCAAGGATTGGGAAGAACAGTTAGACAAACCAACAAAAAAACTGGAAGAAATTACCGGTAAAAAAATGACCGAATTTGCTTATCCTTTTGGTTTATGGAATGCAGAAGGTATACCTGAGCTTAAAAAACGTGGTTTTAGAATGGCTTACCAATTATCGACCAAACGTGATGAAAAAGATCCTCTGTTTACCATCCGCCGGATTATTGCAAGCGGTTACTGGTCGCCAAAAACATTAAGCAACAGCATTAAAAACAGCTTTTAAAAAAAAGACCATTATATTATGAAAAGGTTACTGCTCTACGGTATTGTTTCTTCACTACTTTTAACCTCTTGCCAGTCTTCCGAGGCTTCGAAAGAAAAAGCAGCTGTTGTAAATGCTACTGAAACGGTTAAAACAGATTCTGCAACTACAAAACCTGCTGATAACAAAACCATTTTAGCACGCAGGGAGGTACCTGTTCTGTGTTACCACCAGATCAGGAACAATATTGCCAGCGATAGTAAAAGGGCACACGATGACATTATTGCCCCTGATAAATTTAGGGAACACATGAAAATGCTGGCTGATAGTGGTTACCATTCGATTTTGCCCGATCAATTATACCAATATTTGGTTTATGGTGCTAAATTGCCCGAAAAACCGATTATGATTACGTTTGACGATACAGACGAAGATCAGTTTACGGTTGGAAACTCTACATTGAAAAAATATGGTTTTAAGGGCGTTTATTTTATCATGACGGTTTCGATCGGCAGAAAAGGCCGTATCAATTACATGACCAAAGAGCAGATCAAACAGTTATCTGATGAAGGAAATACAATTGCCAGCCACACCTACGATCATAAAAACTTTGCCACTTTTACCGATGCCGACTGGACAACGCAAATTGATGAACCTACCAAAAAACTGGAGCAGATTACCGGAAAAAAAGTAGAATACTTTGCTTTTCCTTACGGAGTTTTCAAATCATCTACGCTGCATAAATTAAAAGAACATGGCTTTAAGGCTGCATTTATCCTATCTACAGCAAGAGACGAAAATTATCCGCTTTATACCATCAGGAGAATAATTGACCCCGGAAGGTACACTGCCAAAAACCTTTATTACAGCATTAACAAGAGTTTTAACAAAACAAAATCTAAGTAAAAAGGTTAATTAAAAAAAGCTTAAAAGTTGAAAGGTTGAAAATGAATGCCAACATGAAAACCTTGCAGCATTAAGACACCTAATAACAAAAGCCCTATGAAATACTCTTTTTTCTTATGTTTTTTCGGACTAGCAATACTCTCGGCTTGCAACAATCCCAAAAATGGGGACAATAATGAAGGAAAAACAGATAGCATTACGTCTAGCAAAACAGAACTTACTGAAACTTTTTACAAAAGATTGGAAGGCACCATTGCCGGGAAAAAAGTAGTTGTGCATCTGCAAAAGGTTAATGATGATGTAAGTGGAAGTTATTATTATGATGGGTCATGGCTTAACCTTTCAACCGATACGCTTATTGGTAAAGACAGCCTTTTACTTACTGAATACAGTTATTACGAATCGTACTTTAAACAGGACTTTAAGTCTCCGCATTTAGCCTTAAAATGGACCGGAAATGGTTTTAATGGTACCTGGGAAAGTGGCGATAAAACAAAAAAATTTCCAATTGCGTTAACAGAAAAATATCCCGACGGGAGTTACCGGTTCAATGCTGGCATTTACGAAGATTCGGTTAAGGCCTTTGCCAGTCAGCCTAAATCGCCCGCAGCACAAATCAGCTTTGAGTACCTGGAAAGCAAAAATACTGATGAATATGGCAACTGGCTAAATACTGAACTTAAAAAAATTTATGGCATCAAGCAGCAAACAGACCGTATAACTGGCTTTAAAAATATTGCTGCTGATTATTTTAAAGACTATAAGCAGCAGGTTACAGAACAATCAAAAAATAGCCGCGGCGATGATTTTGAGGCCTGGATGAATTACACCAACAATAGCCAGCAAGCTGTGAATTATAATGATAACGGTTATGTGGTAATCGATTTTCTGGCTGATACCTATACCGGTGGGGCACATGGCAATTACAGCAGTATAATGTATTGTTTGGATGTAAAGAATAAAAAACAACTGGTGCTGAGCGACATTGTTAAAATAGATTCCAATACACTACAACGCATTTTAGAACGCAATCTCCGTAAAGAATACAATATTAAAGCCAATGATGCTTTAAGCACTGTACTTTTTGACGATTTCATTAAACCCAATAACAACTTTTATTTTAATGCCAATGGCATTGCTTTTATGTACAACCCATACGAAGTAGCCAGTTATGCGCAAGGCCAGATTGTTATATTTATTCCATATATCGATTTAAAGCCTTACCTGGCACCAGCTTTTGCACAACGGATGGGAATAAAGTGAGTTGGCAGTTATCAGTTTACGGTTGATTATAGCTATTGGTTAATTATTTAAACCGGTTAACTACAGACTGTAAACTGCCAACTGTAAATTATAATATCTCTTTAACAACATAATCTTTCCCGTTAAATTTAAAACTTTCGTTTTTTGCTTTACCAACCAGGAATTTTCCAATAGGCGAAGCTTGAGATACGGCAAAGAATTTCTCTCCGTCTGTAGTTAGTTCCCCAGCACTAATGCTAATGTAGAAATTACCTTGGGAGGTTAATACCAAGCTGCCATTTTTAACCAGCCGATCTGATTCTACATGTTCGATTTGCTGCAAGGCAATTTTCTGCTGTCCGGCCTCGTAAAGTAGTTTATTGTTGCGGTCTATTTCCTGCTGCATCATTTCGCGGGTGGTTTCATATTTATCGCCAGCACTGCTTTTAGTATCATCATTAGACGCCTGCCGGGCCTGTTGTAGCGAATATTCAATGTTTTCTATCCTATTTTGGATAAAAGTTAAGCAAAGCTGATAGAGTTTAGATTTTAAAACAAACATGGTAATGGATAGTGTAAAATGGGTGATGCTAGACGGGTGATGTAAGAATGGTTCATAGTTTGATAGGCCATAATATAATGGCCATAAAACAAAAATCAGACTCAGGGTTAAAGACTGGGGACTAACCCTCTATCCACCTCACCTTTTCTGCTATCGGAGTCCGGTTTGGTGCCCATGGTTTTTCATTATGATATCCCATATAGAACAGGCCGATGCACTTTTCATCTTCACCCAGGCCTAAGAAACTACCTAAATCGTTAATTAACGGAGGAGAGCTCCAATATGCTCCAACCTGTAAACTTTCTGCAGTTAAAGCCATATTTTGAACCGCGCAGGAAACGGCAGCCAACTCTTCCCATTCGGGTATTTTACCACTCACTTTCATGTTGATGGCGATAATACAATCGGACTGACTTGTTTTTTCTGCAAAACTATCGTACTTTTTTTGAAGAAATTGCTGTGGAGAAACCAGCTTCTTATATAGTCTACCGAGCTCCTCACCCAATTTGGCCAGTCCGGCCTTGCGGATAACCACAAAACGCCAGGGCTGGGTTAACTTATGTGTTGGTGCATAATTGGCTGTTTCTAAAATCTGGTTGATTACCTCAACCGGAATCTCTTTTTTTATATAGCTGGCAGGGAAAATACTGCGACGTTCTTTTATAACTTTTGATACGATATCGTATGTTGTACTCATTTGGTAAATATAAGGTAAAAGGCGGAAGGTTAGATAAGGCGGAAGGCTGAAGGTATAGGGTTTAGGGCTAAAAGCACTAAGATTTGACTTTACGTTAACCAAAGAAAAAGTGGAGGTCTAAGAAAAGACCAACTAAAAATTGCCAACAGCTAATTGTTAACTGAAAACTGTCAACTGCGAACTGATAACTGTTTCCTGATCTGTTTAACCTTTGCAAAAAAAGCAATACTTTCTTTATCTACCAGAAAATCCATGGTTTGCAACAATTCTTCCCTGATCCAGTTGTGTTTGGCATTTAAATTGGCTAAAATATTTAAACAATGTGATTTTACAGCCACAGGGATTTTCTCATCAATCAACCAGGCAAAAACAACCTCTACTAAATGATCGGTATCATAATCGGCGATCACTTTCCTGATTTCGGCCGGGGCATTTTTCCTGGTCATAAAGGCCAGTATTTTAACATAATGCCTTAATGCCGATAAGTTAGCCTGCTTTGGAAATTTCTCCAGGAAATACAGCACAAAAGGTAAAAACCTATGCTGATGGGCAGTATATACATTTTCCAAAATCCACGCAGCCCGGAATCCGACCTGTTCATCATGATAAAAACTTAAATCAATCAGGTCTTTCGCCGAAAAGGTTTCTTCTGAAGCTATGGCCGCTAATTTTTCTACTTTGCTTTTCTGAAAGGTAGTTTTAATGTTTTCGAGCAAGGTGTGGTTTAGCATGAGGCTAAAATAAATATTTTAAAATAGAGTACCTCAAGATAAATTGTCATTCCCAATTAGATTGGGAAGCTTAACGCCATATGCTGTCTGAATTAAGATTCTGACTTAAGACCTAATAACCATTTATTAATCTTCTTAATTTAAAGCTTTGGGGTTTAACAACTGGCCAAAAGCTTCCCCCCTTTGTAAAATAAACCCGGTAGCAGCGAACACGGAGTAAAGCGGATAACGGGGGCTCCACCTGCCACAAAGAACCAGTCCCTACATTTCCTAACCCTTCCAACTTATAAAATTTCAGTATTAAAACTTTCCAACAACCAAACTATTAAACACTTTCCTACCCTCAACCTTTTTGCGTATCTTTGCGGCTTATTTCAATTATAGCATGATTTCAGTTTCTAATTTATCGTTACGGTACGGCAAACGCACATTATTTGAAGATGTTAACTTAAAATTTACCCAGGGCAACTGCTATGGTGTAATTGGGGCTAACGGTGCAGGTAAATCTACTTTCCTGAAAATTTTATCGGGAGAAGTTAGTCAAACTTCTGGTAGCGTAGCTTTTACTCCAGGCGAAAGAATGGCGGTTTTAAAACAAAACCACTACGAATTTGATGAGTTTTCGGTATTAGAAACCGTAATGATTGGCCATAAAGAACTTTATGCCATCATGAAAGAAAAAGATGCCATTTATATGAAGGAAGATTTCTCTGAGAAAGATGGCGAACGCGCCGGAGAGCTTGAAAATCTTTTTGCAGAAATGGATGGCTGGAACATGGAAAGCAATGCTGCCACAATGTTGAGCAATTTGGGCATAGCTGAAGAAGACCACTATAAGTTGTTGAAGGAACTGGACAACACGCAAAAGGTACGTGTGTTATTGGCACAGGCCCTGTTCGGCAATCCGGATATTTTGCTGTTGGATGAGCCTACCAACGATTTGGATATCGAAACCATTGCCTGGTTGGAAAACTTTTTGGCCGATTATCAGAACATCGTATTGGTTGTATCTCACGACAGGCACTTTTTAGATGCCGTTTGTACCCATATTGTGGATATCGACTTTGCTAAAATGAGTATTTACACCGGTAACTATACTTTCTGGTACGAATCGAGTCAGCTGGCCTTAAAACAGCGCAGCGACCAGAATAAGAAGATGGAAGATAAGGTAAAGGAGCTTCAGGAATTCATCCGCAGGTTCAGTGCAAATGCTTCTAAATCAAAACAGGCTACTTCCCGTAAAAAAGCTTTGGATAAGATTGATATCGCAGAAATTAAGGCGTCGAGCAGAAAATATCCGGCCATTATATTCAATAATACCGGCCGTGAAGCCGGCGACCAGATTTTACAGATAGAAAACCTTAGCAAAAACGGGAACGATGGTGTGTTATTCGATAAAATCACTTTCATGGTAAATAAAGGGGATAAAATTGCCGTTTTATCTCAGAACAGTTTAGCCACCGCAGCCTTTTATGATATTTTAACCGGCAGGGATACTGATTATAAAGGTGAATTTAAGTGGGGAGTTACCATCAGCACGGCCGATATCCCGAATGATAACTCAGCATATTTTGCCGGTAAAGATGAAAACCTTGTTGATTGGCTTCGAGAGTACTCTGGTACGGATGCCGATGAGCAGTTTGTGCGCAGCTTTTTAGGCCGGATGTTATTCTCAGGCGAAGAGGTGCTAAAAAACGTAAAAGTGCTTTCAGGAGGAGAAAAAATGCGTTGTATGTTCTCCAGAATGATGCTGCAACAGGCCAATGTATTAATGTTTGATGAGCCGACCAACCACCTGGATCTCGAATCTATCGAGGCCCTGAACAACGGTATGAAAGATTTTAAAGGTACCATCCTGTTTACTTCACGGGATCACCAGTTAACGGAAACGGTGGCCAACCGCATTATCGAGATCACACCAAAAGGTACGATCGATAAATTAATGACTTACGATGAGTATATTAACAGTAGCGATGTTGCCAAACTTCGTGAAGAAATGTACGCTTAAGCCTCAGTATAGACAAAGCTTAAAAAGCCACATGCAGCAATGGACTGCCCCCAAAAAGTTGGACAAACTTATTAATTATTTAAGACTTGTGCCCGGTATTCAACCGGGCTCATTCCATTTAAGTTCAATCTTATCCTTTTATTGTTATAATAACTAATATACTCATC